>NZ_JAQMYQ010000001.1:0-309757 GCF_028369275.1 Mitsuaria sp. RG | reverse complement strand
GAGGGCGTCAACCGTTAATTTCATCAAATTGAAATATCGGGGGAAAAGACCGCGTCAGGGCTGCCAGGTGCTCGCCGAAAGCCTTGCAGCGCCTATCAGATCGAGCACCGCCCGCGCGGCGCATCGCGGCACAAGGCCGCTCCTACATCTGTTTCGGGCCAATTATGCCTGTGAAAGTATCGGCGCCTGCCTTGGTGCATGCCTCAAGTCGTGCGCAGCGGCAGTGGTGACCACGCTGGAAACGCGTCGTACCAACAAGGCGGACCAGGTAATGGCCCAGGAGCGATTGGCCCGAAACAAATGTGGGAGCGGGCTTGCCCCGCGATGCGCCGCGCGGGCGGCGCTCGATCTCATAGGCGCCATAGAACCCTCGGTGAACACTTCTGGAACACAACACAATCCCACGGCGAACACCTCTGGAACACAACGCAACCCCAAGGCAAACACCTCGCACACACCCCAACCCCAAGACAGGCACCCTCCAGCCCCGACACCTATATAAGCAACCCCCAAAAACAAAAGCGGGGAGACCTACCGGCCTCCCCGCTTCTATATAGCTACACCACCAGGCGATCACTCCGCCTTGAGGCTGACCCGGGCAAACGCCTTCTTGCCCGCCTGGCACACATGGGTCGCACCAACCACAAACATGAAGTCACGGTAGACCACCACACCATCCACCTTGACCGCACCGGCGCCGAGCAGATCTCGCGCCTGCGCCGAGTTCTTCACCAGGCCAGCCCGGTTCAACACAGCAGCGATCGGCAGATCTTCAGCAGCGGCCACTTCGATCTCCGGCAGATCCTCCGGCAACTCGCCTTCCTTCATGCGGTTGCCCGCGGCACGGTGCGCATTGGCCGCAGCCTCTTCACCATGGAAGCGAGCCACGATCTCCTCGGCCAGCTTGATCTTGATGTCGCGCGGGTTGACGCCGCTCTCGACATCCGCCCGGAACTGATCGATCTCTTCCATCGAACGGAAGCTCAGCAGCTCGAAGTAACGCCACATCAAGGTGTCGGGAATCGACACAAGCTTGCTGTACATCACCCCAGGCGCTTCCTGGATACCGACATAATTGCCCAACGACTTGGACATCTTCTTCACGCCATCCAGCCCTTCGAGCAGCGGCATGGTGACGATGTTCTGCGCCTCTTGACCGTAGGCGCGCTGCAACTCGCGCCCCATCAGCAGGTTGAACTTCTGGTCGGTGCCGCCCAGCTCGACATCGGCCTTCAAGGCGACGGAGTCGTAACCCTGCACCAGCGGATAGAGGAACTCATGGATCGCGATCGGCTGGTTGGTGGTGTAGCGCTTGTCGAAGTCGTCGCGCTCGAGCATGCGCGCCACGGTGTACTGCGAGGCCAGGCGAATGAAATCGGCAGGCGTGAGCTTGTCCATCCAGGTGGAGTTGAACGCCACCTCGGTCTTCGCCGGGTCGAGGATCTTGAACACCTGCTGCTTGTAGGTCTCGGCGTTGTCCAGCACCTGCTCGCGGGTCAGCGGTGGGCGGGTGGCGCTCTTGCCGCTCGGGTCGCCGATCATGCCGGTGAAGTCGCCGATCAGGAAGATGACCTGATGCCCCAGCTCCTGGAACTGGCGCAGCTTGTTGATCAGCACCGTGTGCCCCAGATGCAGGTCGGGCGCGGTTGGATCGAAGCCCGCCTTGATGCGCAGCGGTTGGCCACGCTTGAGCTTCTCCACCAGTTCCGATTCGACCAGTACCTCTTCCGCACCGCGCTTGATAAGCGCCAGCTGCTCTTCAACCGACTTCATAGACAGACCCGCAACGCTAGGATTCAAGGGGAGCCAACCATACAAGATCGGCCATCAAATACAAGTTTCGCAAAGGATTGTGACCCGAACGGCGCACCGCAACGTCTACGCGCCCTTGCGTGAGAATGGATTTGGTTATATTTTATACAGTTATTTCATCTTCATCATGTCATTCATCTTTTCCATTTCACCTTTTCAAAGTCACCTTATCTATGACCAACGAAACGCCTAAAGCGCCCCCGCTTTATCCGAAAAGCCATCTGTTGGCCGCAAGCGGCATTGCCGCCCTCCTCAGCCTGGCCTTGCTGGTCTTCCCTTCCAGCGAAGTGGAAGCCAAGAAAACCACCCTCAGCCTGGAGCTCGAAAGCCCGGCAGAACAGCTCAAGGACGAGTCCCGCAGCGCCCCCCTGGTAGAGGCCGGGCAAAGCAGCGACTCGCCATTCGCCCAGATCGACGGCGCCGAGCCCGAGACCGCCAAGGCGGAACCGGCGCCGGCCCCCGCCGCCAAGCCGGAAGAGAAGGCCCCAGGCCACCGTGAAGTAGTGGTCAGCCGCGGCGATACGCTTTCCACCCTGTTCAACAAGGTCGGCCTGCCGGCCAACGCCGTCCATGACGTCCTGGCGAGCAACAAGCAGGCCAAGCAGTTCAGCCAGCTCAAGCACGGCCAGGTGCTGCAGTTCGAACTGGACAAGGACGGCCAGCTGACCAGCCTGCACAGCAAGGTCAGCAACCTCGAGACCATCCGCCTGAACAGGACCGACAAGGGCTTCGCCTTCGAACGCGAGGTCAGCAAGCCGGTGGTCCGTACCGCCTACGCCCATGGCGTGATCAAGAGCTCGCTGTCCGCCTCCGCCCAGCGCGCCGGCCTGTCCCACAGCATGACCATGGACATGGCGCGGATCCTCGGCTACGACATCGACTTCGCCCAGGACATCCGCCCTGGCGACGAATTCGACGTGGTCTACGAGCAGAAGATGATGGACGGCAAGGTGGTCGGCACCGGCAACATCCTGTCCGCCCGCTTCACCAACCGCGGCAAGACCTACACCGCCGTGCGCTACACCAACAAGCAGGGCAACACCAACTACTACACCGCCGACGGCAACAGCCTGCGCAAGGCGTTCATCCGCACCCCGGTGGACTTCGCCCGCATCAGCTCGCGCTTCTCGGCCGGGCGCAAGCACCCGATCCTCAACAAGATCCGTGCGCACAAGGGCGTCGACTACGCCGCGCCACGCGGCACGCCGATCAAGGCCGCCGGCGACGGTCGCATCGAGCTGGCTGGCCGCCGCGGCGGCTACGGCAACACCGTGATCATCGCCCATGGCAATTCGTACAAGACGCTCTACGGCCATATGCAGGGCTTCGCCAAGGGCATCAAGACCGGTTCCAGCGTCAAGCAGGGGCAGATCATCGGCTATATCGGCACCACCGGTTTGTCGACCGGCCCGCACCTGCACTACGAGTTCCAGGTCAACGGCGTGCACGTCGACCCGCTGAGCCAGAAGGTGCCGATGGCCGACCCGATCGCCAAGGCCGAGCGCCAGCGTTTCAACCAGCAGAGCCAGCCCCTGATCGCCCGCATGGATCAGGAAAAGGCCACCCTGCTCGCCGCCAACAAGCGCTGACATGGCGCTCTACCTGGGGGTGATGTCCGGCACCAGCCTCGACGGCCTGGACATCGCCCTGATCGAGCAAGACGAGCAGCTACGGCTGCTCGCCACCCATTACATCCCCATGCCCGTCGACCTGCGCCAGGACCTGCTCGGCCTCTGCGCCAGCGGCCCCGACGAGATCGCCCGTGCGGCCCTGGCGGAAAACCGCTGGGCCACCCTGGCAGCACAGGGCATCAATCACCTGCTGACCACCCAGGGCCTGGCGCCCGACGCCATCCGCGCCATCGGCAGCCACGGCCAGACGGTTCGCCATGAGCCGGCCCGTGGCTTTACCGTGCAGATCGGCAACCCGGCCCTGCTGGCCGAGCTCACCGGTATTTGCGTAGTAGGCGATTTTCGC
Organism: Mitsuaria sp. RG; assembly: GCF_028369275.1. Classification (NCBI taxonomy): domain Bacteria; kingdom Pseudomonadati; phylum Pseudomonadota; class Betaproteobacteria; order Burkholderiales; family Sphaerotilaceae; genus Roseateles; species Mitsuaria sp. RG. The sequence continues at coordinate 305,968 of NZ_JAQMYQ010000001.1, read as the reverse complement.
CGCCGCGACGTGGCAGCTGGCGGCCAGGGTGCGCCCTTGGTACCGGCATTCCACGAATCGTTGTTCGGTCACCTCGGCCAGCGCCTGGCAATCCTCAACGTCGGGGGCTTCAGCAACCTGAGCCTGATCGAGCGCGACCAACCGGTACACGGCTTCGACTGCGGCCCGGGTAACGTGCTGCTGGACGCATGGATCGAACGCAAGCGGGGCCAGGCCTTCGATGCCAATGGCGCCTGGGCGACCAGCGGCAGCGTCCGCCAGGACCTGCTGAACGCTTTGCTGAGCGACCCGTTCTTCGCCGGCAACGGCCCGAAGAGCACCGGCCGCGAGGTATTCAACCTGCCCTGGCTGGACGCGCATCTGGGGCGCCTGCCGGCGTACCGTGACGAAGATGTCCAGGCCACCCTGCTGGAACTGACGGCGAGCAGCATCATCGACTCGCTGCGCCAGGCCCAGGACGGCACCGAGGCCTTGCTGGTCTGTGGTGGAGGTGCGCGCAACGGCGCATTAATGGCGCGCCTGGCGGCCCTGCTGCCGAGCGCCAAGGTCGCCAGCACCGCGGCACATGGCGTGGACCCCGACTGGGTTGAGGCCATGGCCTTCGCCTGGCTGGCCCATTGCTGCCTGGAGGGCATCCCGGCCAACCGCCCCAGCGTGACCGCCGCCCGCGGCCTGCGCATCCTCGGCGCGATCTACCCCGCCTGACCCCCCAGAATGCAAAACGCCGCGCAATTGCGCGGCGTTTTCACAGCGGGGCGCGGATCAGATCGAGAACGACGAACCGCAACCGCAGGTAGTGGTGGCGTTCGGGTTCTTGATCACGAAGCGCGAACCTTCCAGGCCTTCCTGGTAGTCGACTTCGGCGCCCGCCAGGTACTGGTAGCTCATCGGGTCGACGACCAGCGCAACACCTTCGCGCTCGACGATGGTGTCGTCGTCGGCCACGTCTTCATCAAAGGTGAAACCATACTGGAAGCCCGAGCAGCCGCCGCCGGTCACGAACACACGCAGCTTCAGCCGCTCGTTGCCCTCTTCGCTGACCAGGGTTTTCACCTTGTGCGCAGCCCCGGGAGTGAACTCCAAAGCCGTGGGGGTGAAGGTTTCGACGCTCATGTTGATTCTCCCGGCGCAGTGCCGCCATAAAACTCGATGGCGGGTATTATCCGCTTGTCCGAGAAAATCGGTCAAGAATTGTGCGGCTTTAGTCGCCCCCATGAAAAAGGCCCGCACGAGGCGGGCCTTGGCAACGACGGCCGGCTTACGGCAGCAGCCCGGCGTGGGACAAGCCCATGCGCTCGTCGAGACCGAACAGGATGTTGAGGTTCTGCACCGCCTGGCCCGACGCGCCCTTGACCAGGTTGTCGATCACCGACAGCACCACCACCAGGTCACCGCCCTGAGGCCGGTGCACGGCGATGCGGCAGACGTTGGCACCGCGCACGCTGCGGGTTTCCGGGTGGCTGCCGGCCGGCATGACGTCGACGAACGGTTCGTTGGCGTAGCGTTTCTCGAACAACGCCTGCAGGTCGACCGAGGTATCGGCGACCGTCGCGTACAGGGTGGCATGGATGCCACGGATCATCGGGGTCAGGTGCGGCACGAAAGTCAGGCCGATGTCCTTGCCCGCCGCCTGGCGCAGGCCCTGGCTGATCTCCGGCAGGTGACGGTGGCCCTTGACCGCGTAGGCCTTCATGCTTTCACCGGCCTCGCAGAACAGCGAACCTACCGCAGCGCCGCGGCCGGCACCGCTGACGCCCGACTTGCAGTCGGCGATCAGTCGCGACGGGTCGGCCAGGCCGGCTTCCAGCAGTGGCAGCAAGCCCAGCTGGGTGGCGGTCGGGTAGCAACCCGGCACGGCAATCAGGCGCGCCTGGCGGATCTTCTCGCGGTTCACCTCGGGCAAGCCGTAGACGGCGTCCTTGAGCAGCTCGGGCGCACCATGGGGCTGGCCGTACCACTTGCCCCATTCGGCGGCGTCCTGCAGGCGGAAGTCGGCGGACAGGTCGATGACCTTGGTGCCGGCCGCCAGCAGCTCACCCGCCAGGGCGTGGGCAACGCCGTGGGGCGTGGCGAAGAACACCACGTCGCAGGCCGCCAGGGTCTTGCTGTCCGGCACGCTGAACGCCAGGCCATCGTAATGGCCGCGCAGGTTCGGGTACATGTCGGCAACCGCCACGCCCGCTTCGGAGCGCGAAGTGATGACCGCCACTTCGGCCTGTGGGTGCTGCGCCAACAGACGCAGCAGTTCGACACCGGTGTAACCCGTGCCGCCGACGATACCGACCTTGATCATGACGCTTGCCCCTTATCAACGAGACCACTGGAAAACGCACGATAATAGGGGCCAAGGGCGCCTGTAACAACTCTTGGGATGACCCTTCGGGCCCTTGGCCTCTACTATCTGACGACCGTGAAAACCTGAAGGAACTCCCCATGCTCTATCTATGGATCAAGGCGCTGCATATCGTCAGCGTGGTCTGCTGGTTCGCCGGCCTGTTCTACCTGCCACGCCTGTTCGTCTATCACGCCCAGAGCCAGGACAGCATCAGCCTCGAGCGCTTCACCACCATGGAGCGCAAGCTGTACCGGGGCATCATGAACCCGGCGATGATCGCCACCTATGTGTTCGGCGGCTGGATGCTGTACCTGAACCCCGGCTGGCTGAGCCAGGGCTGGCTGCACGCCAAGCTCACCCTGGTGGCCCTGCTCACCGTCTACCATCACATGTGCGGCGCCCAGCGCAAACGCTTCGCCGCCGGCACCAACACCCGCAGCCATGTGTACTACCGCTGGTTCAACGAGGCACCGGTGCTGATGCTGCTGGGCGTCGTAATTCTCGTGGTGGTCAAACCGTTCTGACGATATCCACCCGCCTACAGGAGTTTCGCCATGTCCCTGCCCGCCTCGCTCGAACAACGCCTGCGCCTGCCCCTGGTGGCGGCGCCGATGTTCCTGATCTCCAATCCCCGGCTGGTGCTCGCCTGCTGCGCCAATGGCGTGGTGGGCAGCTTCCCGGCCCTGAACCAGCGTGACAGCGCAGGGTTCAAGGCCTGGCTGGAGGAGATCGAGGCCGGACTGGCCGAGCTGCAGGCGCCCGCGCCCTATGCGGTCAACCTGATCGTGCACCCGACCAATCCGCGCCTGCAGGCCGACCTGACACTGTGCGTCGAGCATCGGGTGCCCATCGTCATCACCAGCCTCGGCGCGGTGAAGGAGGTGGTCGATGCGGTGCACGGCTATGGTGGCCTGGTGTTCCATGACGTGACCACCCGTCGCCACGCCGAGAAGGCCGCTGAGGCCGGCGTCGACGGGCTGATCGCCGTGGCCGCCGGCGCCGGCGGGCATGCCGGGACCTGGAGCCCGTTCGCCCTGGTCGCGGAGATCCGCCAGTTCTTCGACAAGACCCTGCTGCTGGCCGGTTGCCTGAACCATGGCCATGAACTGCTGGCCGCGCAATTGCTGGGGGCCGACCTCGGCTACATGGGCACCCGCTTCATCGCTACCCGCGAGAGCCAGGCCCAGGACGCCTACAAGCAGATGATCCTGGGCGCCGGGGCCGCCGATATCGTGCATACCCCGGCGGTGTCCGGCATCCCCGCCAGTTTCCTGCGCCAGAGCCTGGAGCAGGCCGGCTACGACCTGGCGGCACTGAAGAGTGGCCATGAAGCCGGCAAGCTCAAACCCCTGGATGAAGAGGCCAAGGCCTGGAAGACCGTCTGGTCGGCCGGCCAGGGGGTCGGTGAGATCCATGACCTGCCCACGGCCGGCGAACTGATCGGGCGCTTGCACAACGAATACCGGACAGCCCTGGAGCGTAGCCAGCAGCTGCACGGCAACGCCTTGTAGCAATTCGGCCACGCTGTAAACTAGGCGCCCCTTTCGCCCCAGGAGCCTTGCATGACCCGTTACGCCATGATCACCGGAGCTTCCAGCGGCCTGGGCCTGGCCCTGGCGGAAGCCCTGGCACGGCGCGGGCGCAACCTGATCCTGGTGGCGCGCCAGCGCGAGACGCTGGAGCCGGTGGCCATCGAGCTCACCCAACGCTTTGGCGTGGAAGTGCTGTTCCGTGCCTGCGACCTCAGCCAGCCTCTACGCCTGTCTGGCTTCGTCCTCGAGCTGGAGGAAGGCGAGCGGCGCATCGACCTGCTGGTGAATTGCGCGGGGCAGCGCACCTATGGGCCGTTCCTGGCCCATGAATGGGCCGATGAGCAGGACCTGCTCGAGGTCAATATCCTCGCCCTGAGCCGCCTGTGCCACGCCATTGGCAATCTGATGGCGATCCAGGGCGGCGGGCAGATCCTCAACGTCGCGGGGCTGGCCGGCGTCGCACCAGGCCCGTGGATGGCTGCCTACGCGGCGAGCAAGGCCTATGTGCTGAGTTTCTCCGAGGCCCTGCGCGAGGAACTGCGACGGACCGGGATCAAGGTCTCGGTGCTGTGCCCGGGGCCAGTGCGCTCGGCCAGGCGCCGCATCCCCCGGCTCGATGGCAACAGCCGCTGCCTGAGCCCCGAGGAAATCGCCCTGTACACCGTCCGCGCCCTGGACCGCAACCGCGCGCTGATCCTGCCCGGCCGGCGCAACCGCTGGCTGGCCTTCGCCCCGCGCCTGCTGCCGCGCTGGCTGACACGCAAGCTGGCCGGGATGATCCATCGCCGCTATTGCCCGATCGGCATGGAATAGCCACTGGGCGAGCGGCGGCGGGCTCAGTACACTCAGCCCCGACACTCACCATGGAGCACGTGCTGTGGACGATTTATTCCTCAGAATCATCAACCGGGAGATCCCGGCGAAGATCATCTACGAAGACGACCAGGTCCTGGCCTTCCACGATATCGCCCCCCAGGCCCCGGTCCATTTCCTGGTCATCCCGAAGAAACACATCCGCACCCTCAACGACCTGACCGAAGAGGACAAAGGCCTGGCCGGCCACATCCTGTTCACCGCCCAGCGCCTGGCCCGGGAACTCGGCTGCGAAGAGGGCTTCCGCGTGGTGATGAACTGCAACGAGCAGGGCGGCCAGACCGTCTACCACATCCACATGCACGTGCTTGGCCAGCGCCAGATGCACTGGCCGCCGGGCTGATCCAAGGCAAGCCTGCCCAGGGGTATTGAGGTAGACTGTCGGGCATCACTTCAGCGGAGGTGCCCGATGGCTACCGAACGTCACTACTCGCCGCTCGACCGCTTGTTGCTGCAGGCCGATACCGCCATGCGCACCTTGCTGCCCTTCAGCGGCCAACCCGCCCGCCCATCCCCGGCAATCATCCAGCCGGACGCCGAACTCGACGAGCAGCAGACCCGCCATATCGCCGGCCTGATGCGCATCAACCACACCGGCGAAGTCTGCGCCCAGGCGCTGTACCAGGGCCAGGCCCTGACCGCCAAGCTGCCCCAGGTGCGCAAGGCCATGGAGCATGCGGCGGAAGAAGAAATCGACCACCTGGCCTGGTGCGAGCAGCGCATTCGCCAGCTCAACAGCCACCCCAGCGTGCTCAACCCGGTGTTCTACGGCCTGTCGTTCGGCATCGGCGCCCTCGCCGGGCTGGTCAGCGACAAGGTCAGCCTGGGCTTCGTCGCCGCCACCGAGCATCAGGTGTGCAAGCACCTGGACGAACACCTGGAGCAGATCCCCGAGAACGACGGCAAGTCCCGCGCCATCCTCGAGCAGATGCGTGTCGACGAGGAGCACCACGCCGAATCCGCGCTGGAAGCCGGCGGGTACCGTTTTCCGGCCCCCGTGCGCTTTGGCATGAGCCTGCTGGCCAAGGTCATGACCAAGAGCACCTACCGGATCTGAGGCACTCGCCATGGCACGCTTCGACGCCAGGGACCTGGCACGCGCCGTGAGCGCCGGGGTGCTGCAGCCCGGCCAGGACCGTGCACTGGTGGACTTCCTGCGCCAGCAACCGCAGGCCTCCGGCAGCTTCCAGCTGGCTCACGTTGCGTTCTACTTCGGAGCCCTGCTGATCATGGGCGCCATGGGCTGGCTGCTCACGGAAGCCTGGATGCGCATCGGCGACTCAGCGCTACTGACGATCGCCCTGCTCTATATTGCCGCGATCACCTTGTTTGCCCTGTCACTGCAACGCCGTGGCCAACCTGTTGCTGCGGGAGTACTGGCAGCGGTGGCAGTCAGTATCGTTCCACTGGCGGTGTTCGCCGTTGAGCGGTTGGTCGGCTGGTGGCCACTGGAGGATGCCCAGGGCGATTACCACCAGTACTACACCTATGTGCAGGGTGGTTGGCTGGCCATGGAAGCGGCAACCGTGCTGGCCGGCCTGCTGATGCTGCGCCTGGTGCCCTTCCCCTTCATCGTCATGCCGATTGCCGTGGCTTTGTGGTTCATGTCGATGGACCTCACCGAATGGTTGCATGGCGATGTCTTCGACTGGGAGCAACGCCGCACCGTGTCGCTGTGGTTTGGCCTTGGCATGCTGCTGGTATTTCTCGTGGTGGACGGGCGCACAGCGCGGGACTATGCCTTCTGGGGCTACCTGGCCGGGCTGGCGGCATTCTGGGGCGGGCTGACGCTATTGGACAGCGGGAGTGAATGGGGCAAGTTCCTGTACTGCCTGATCAACCTGGGGTTGATGAGCCTGGCCGTGCTGTTGCGCAGGCCGGTGTTCATGGTGTTCGGCGCAATGGGTGTGGCGGCTTACCTGGGTCACCTTTCCTACGAGGTCTTCGCCGACTCCCTGCTGTTCCCGGTAGTGCTGACCCTGATCGGCCTCGCGGTCATCGGCCTGGGCGTGCTCTATCAGAAGCGACGTGAAACATTGAGTGCGCACCTGCGGGCAAAAATACCTGCCAGCCTCTTGCAACTGCTACCGGCATTGCGGCGTTGAGCGTTCGCATGCTCACCGCCCGCCTGCTGCAAGGCCTTGGGCTGATACTGGTTGCCTATCTCTTTGTTTGCCTGATGACCGCCGGTCTCAGGCAAACCGGATTCAGCCTGGAACTGCCAGATCTCGTCGAGCCCGACAGCAACAGTGCGTTGGAACTGCTGCTCTTCGCCGTACCCGGGCTATTGCTGTTTCTGCTGTTCGGCTGTTTTATCCGCAATCGTCGAACGCTCATCCACACTTATGTGCTGCTGGCGATCATGGTCGCGCAATTGCAATGCCTGAACTTTGCCGAAAGCTACGGCAGTACCTGGAGCGGCCTGGAGCTTGTCATGCTGCTGGGCATGAACACGCATTGGTTGTTGCTTGCCCTCATCCCAGGGCTCGCACTGCTGCTGGGTATCGAGCAGTTGCGCAGACAGAGCGCCTGAAGAGCAGGCGCTCCTGCACATCAACCAAGTTCGACGATTTCGTAACCGTGCGTGATCTCGACGCCAGCGCGATCCAGCATGATCGAGGCCGAGCAGTACTTCTCCGCCGACAGCTCCACCGCACGCTTGACCTGCGCCTCCTTCAAGCCGCGGCCCTTGACCACGAAGTTGAGGTGGATCTTGGTGAACACCTTGGGGTCCTCATTGGCGCGTTCGGCTTCCAGGAAGGCCTCGCAGCTTTCCACGGCCTGGCGCGACTTCTTGAGAATGCTGACCACGTCGAAGCTGCTGCAGCCACCGAGGCCAAGCAGGAGCATCTCCATCGGGCGCACGCCCAGGTTGCGGCCCCCGGCTTCAGGCGGACCGTCCATGACCACGACATGGCCGCTCCCCGACTCGCCGAGGAACATCGCTTCACCGGCCCACTGGATGCGTGCCTTCATCTATCCGGACTCCCGATCTCGTAAAAGGGTGTCAGCTTAGACCTTGCGAGGCTGTCGGAAAAGCTCAAGCCGCGTCGCTTTTGTGCCGATTCAAGTTGAAGTGTCTGATAAGCTGGCGCCAAATGACTGGCGCATGCTGCCAGGCAGCCCCTATAAAAAGCCAATGCGTCGCATCGAACAGGATTTCGTGATGGTCTCCTCAGCCCTGCCACCCAAGATCAAGAACATCGACAAGCTGCTGGCCCACTGCCAACGCCGTCGCTATGCCGCCAAAAGCAACATCATCTGTGCCGGCGACCGGGCCGAGACCTTGTCGTTCATCATCAAGGGCTCGGTGACCATCCTGATCGAGGACGACGACGGCCACGAGATGATCATCGCCTACCTCAACAGTGGCGATTTCTTCGGTGAGCTGGGGCTGTTCGAGCCGGCAGGCCAGGAACATCAACGCAGCGCCTGGGTGCGTGCCAAGACCGAGTGCGAAGTGGCCGAGATCGGCTACGACAAATTCCGTGAGCTGGTACGCCTGGAGCCGGAAATCCTCTATGCCCTGGGCAGCCAGATGGCCCAGCGCCTGCGCAACACCACCCGCAAGGTCGGCGACCTGGCGTTTTTCGATGTCACCGGCCGAGTTGCCCGCTGCCTGCTCGACCTGTGCAAGCAACCCGACGCCATGACCCACCCCGACGGCATGCAGATCAAGATCACCCGCCAGGAGATCGGTCGTATCGTCGGTTGTTCACGGGAGATGGTCGGCCGCGTCCTCAAGGACCTCGAGGAGCGCAGCCTGGTGCAGGTCAAGGGCAAGACCATGGTGGTCTACGGCACCCGTTAATCCTGTGGCAGCTCCGCCAACACTTGCTCATAGGCCTGGCTCAAGCGCTCGTACCAAGGGGCGGTAGGCGCCACCTCGTGCAGGGCGATATGGCTGTCGGCGCGGCAGCGCTGGTCCAGCTCGCAGCATTCATTGAAGCGGTTGACCGCCGCGACCATCGATTCGCGTTCGTTGTCCAGCAACAGCGCGCCATGCACCAACACCACCGGGCGCTTGCCCCCCATCCCCTGGCGCCAGCGCTGGGCCGTGCCGACCAGCTTGCGGCCATTGAGGTTGACGTTGTAGCGGCCATCGCAGAAGGCGCCGTCGATCTCCCCCACCGAGGCGACACCGCCCCATTCGCGCAGGACATCGCACAGCGGCAGGCACAGACGCTCGTAGGCATTCTCAATGCGGCCGTGGTCACCCTCGCTGCGCGGTGCCACATAGACCAGTGCCACGTTGACCGTCGCATGGGATTGCGGCACGGGCTCGCCACCGGTTTCGCGCAGCAGCACCGGCCAGCCGGCGATGGCCAGCTCGGCGCAGGCGGCCTCGAAGTTGTCCAGGCGGCTCATGCGCCGGGGCATGACCAGGGCATGGTCGGTCGGGCGCCAGAACAGCACGCCGGATTCGCGCTCGCCGCGGCAGACGGTGGCCAGCAGGTCCTGTTCGGCGTGCAGGCCTTGTTCGACGGTGAGGGCAAGGGGTTGATCGGTCATTGATCCACCATTGATGTTGGATTCCATGGCCTCTTCGCGGGTAAACCCGCTCCCACAGGTGCTGCACACTCCTTGAGAGCGACAGAAATCCTGTGGGAGCGGGTTTACCCGCGAAAGGGCCGGGGCAGGCCTACAAAAAAGCCGGCGTAACGCCGGCTTCGTTTAAATCAGTCCAGTTGCTGAACGGTCTTCTTCACCTGTTCGGGGAAGAACAGCCGCTGCAGCTCCAACCCTGGCTGCTCGGCGCGCATGAACGCCTCGCCGACCAGGAACGAATACACCTCGTTGATTTCCATCAGCTCGACATCGGCACGGTTGAGGATGCCGCTCTCGGTGATGGCCAGGCGATCGCGGGGGATGCGTGGCAGCAGGTCGAGGGTGGTCTCCAGGCTGACTTCGAAGGTATGCAGGTTGCGGTTGTTGACCCCGACCAACGGGGTGTCGAGGGTCTTCAACGCACGCTCCAGCTCATCGCCGTCATGCACTTCGACCAGCACGTCGAGGCCGACGTCCTTGGCGGTGGCGGCCAGCTCGGCCATCTTCACGTCGTCCAGCGCCGATACGATCAGCAGCACGCAGTCGGCGCCCAGCGCACGGGCTTCGACGATCTGGTACGGATCGACCATGAAGTCCTTGCGGATCACCGGCAGCGAAACGGCGGCGCGCGCCTGCTGCAGGTAGACGTCGGCACCCTGGAAGTAGTCCACGTCGGTCAGCACCGACAGGCAGGTCGCCCCGCCTTTCTCGTAGCTGACGGCAATCTCCGCCGGTACGAAGTTTTCGCGGATCACGCCCTTGCTTGGCGAGGCCTTCTTGATTTCGGCGATCACCGCAGGCTGCTTGCGCGCAGCCTGCTCGATCAATGCCCTGGCAAAGCCACGGGGCGCATCGGCCGCCTTGGCCAGGCGCTCGAGTTCAGCCAGGCTGACCCGCGCGCTGCGCTCGGCCACTTCCTGGAATTTGCGGGCGATGATCCTTTCCAGCACCGTCGGTACGCTCATGCTTCGTTCTCCACCTTGAATACCGCGGTAAAGGCGCCCAGCTCCTGCAGTTTCTCCCAGGCCAGCCCGGTGTGCAGCACATCGTGGGCCAGCTCGACACCCTGGGCCAGGGTCATCGCGTGGTCGGCGGCATACAGCGCCGCGCCAGCGTTGAGCACGATCATCTCGGCGGCCTTCTGGCCGTTCTCGGTCTTGCGCCGGCCCAGGGCGTCACGGATCAGCTCCAGCGATGCCTGCGGCCCCTCGACCGCCAGGCCATGCAGGCTCTGGCTCTTCATGCCGAGGTCTTCCGGCTCGACCCAGTACTCGGTGATCTGGTCATTCTTCAGTTCGGCGACGAAGGTCGGCGCGGCCAGGCTGAACTCGTCCAGACCGTCCTTCGAGTGCACCACCAGCACATGCTTGCTGCCCAGGCGCTGTAGCACCTCGGCCAACGGGCGGCACAGGGCCTGGGTGAAGACCCCGACCACCTGGTGTTTCACACCGGCCGGATTCGTAAGCGGGCCGAGCATGTTGAACAGGGTGCGCAGGCCCAGGTCGCGACGCGGGCCGGCGGCGTGCTTCATGGCACTGTGATGGGTCTGGGCGAACATGAAACCGATGCCGAGGCTATCGATGCAGCGGGCGACCTGGACCGGGGTCAGGTTCAGGTAGATACCGGCGGCTTCCAGCAGATCGGCGCTGCCGCTCTTGCCGGAAACCGCACGGTTGCCATGCTTGGCCACGGTGCAACCAGCTGCAGCCAGCACAAAGGCCGAAGCAGTCGACACGTTGAAGATGTTGGCGCCATCACCGCCGGTGCCGACGATGTCGACCACGCCGTCGAGGGTCTTCAGCTCGACCTTGTCGGCCAGCTCACGCATCACCGACACCGCGCCGACGATCTCGTCGATGCTTTCGCTCTTCATGCGCATGCCCATGAGGAAGGCGCCGATCTGCGCCTCGCTGCACTGGCCGGTCATGATCTGGCGCATGACGTCGCGCATTTCCTCGGTGGACAAATCCAGGTGGCCGACGATACGGCTCAAAGCGGTCTTGATATCCATGATCGGTCCTTAACGGCGTCCGCCGGTCTGCTTGAGGAAATTGGCGAACAGCTCGTGGCCCTGCTCGGTGAGGATGGATTCGGGGTGGAACTGTACCCCTTCGACGTTCAGGGTTTTATGACGCAGGCCCATGATTTCGTCGACGGAGCCGTCTGCGTGGGCGGTCCAGGCGGTCACCTCCAGGCAGTCGGGCAGGGTTTCGCGCTTGACCACCAGCGAGTGGTAGCGGGTCACGGTGAGCGGGTTGTTCAGGCCGGCGAACACGCCCAGGTCACGGTGCAGCACCGGGCTGGTCTTGCCGTGCATCACCTGGCGGGCGCGCACCACGTCGCCGCCGAAGGCCTGGCCGATGGACTGGTGGCCCAGGCAGACGCCCAGGATCGGCAGCTTGCCGGCGAAGTGCAGGATGGCCTCGATGGAGACCCCGGCTTCGCTCGGCGTGCACGGGCCCGGGGAGACGACGATGCGCTCGGGGTTCAGGGCTTCGATCTGGGCGATGGTCATTTCGTCATTGCGAATGACCTTGACCTCGGCACCCAGCTCGCCAAGGTACTGCACGACGTTGTAGGTGAAGGAGTCGTAGTTGTCGATCATCAGTAACATCTGCAACGAACCTCTTGAATACTGACTTTTGATTCGAGCCTTCCGCTGCCGCTCATGAATGCGGCCGATCCCGCACGGGGCGGTTGACGGAACAAGTGGGGAAGGCAAACGGGGACGGGCCGGGCGAACCGGCAGGAGAAAAAGTCAGGCGCGCCAACGCCAACGGGCGACGGCCTTGATAACGCGCATCAAGAGTTTGCTGACGATCAACACAGGGTAGGTCTCGTTCATACGTTCCGGGACAGTAACCTACCGGGGCGGCGGGTGCAATATGCCCATAAACACGGGGAAACGAACGCAACGGTAGGCAAAGACCGGGAATTTGCTAAGGTCATCCGGCTTGCCCCGATAAAAACAATGAAAAGGATATCCATGCATGGTCAAGGCTCCCTTCCTGCGCACTTCCCTGGCTACCCTCGTGTTCGCCTGCAGCCAAGCCATCGCGGCGCCCTCCCCCTATAGTGCCTTGGTCGTCTTCGGCGACAGCCTGAGCGACGCCGGGCAGTTTCCTGACCTGACCGGTGGCACGGCAGGCATGCGCTTTACCAATCGCGACGCCAACGGCAACTACGCGCCGGTGTCGCCGATGATCCTGGGTGGCAGGCTGGGCTTTTCCGGAACCAGCCTGGGGCCCTCGACATCGCTGACCAACCAGCTGCAAGGCACCCCGGACGGCAACAACTGGGCGGTGGGCGGCTACACCACGCAGCAGATCCTCGACTCGATCATCACCACCTCGAAAGCGGTCATCCCACCAGGGCAGCCGGGCGCCGGCACGGTGCTGCGCCAACGCCCCGGCTACCTGGCCAGCGGCCTGGGCGCCGATCCAAATGCCTTGTACTACCTGACAGGTGGCGGTAACGACTTCCTTCAAGGGCTGGTCACCAGCCCTGCCACCGCCGCCGCATCTGGTGCCCGCCTGGCTGCCAGTGCCCAGGCACTTCAACAGGCAGGTGCGCGTTACATCATGGTGTGGTTACTACCCGACCTGGGCCAGACGCCAAGCTTCAGCGGCACACCCCAGCAGGGCCCGCTGTCGCAACTGTCCGGCGTGTTCAACCAAGCGCTGGTCAGCCAACTCGCCGGCATCGATGCCGAGATCATTCCCCTGAACATACCGGTGCTGCTCCAGGAAGCCCTGGCCAGCCCTGCGCAGTTCGGCTTGGCCACCGACCAGAACCTGGTCGGTACCTGCTACAGCGGCAGCAACTGCGTGGGTAATCCGGTCTACGGCGCCAACGGCACGACGCCCGACCCGACCAAGCTGTTGTTCAACGACTCCGTGCACCCGACCATCGCGGGCCAGCAACTGATCGCCGACTACGGCTATTCGATCCTCGTCGCCCCCTGGGAGCTGACACTTCTGCCCGAAATTGCCCACGCTAGTATCCGCGCCCACCAGGACGAGTTGCGCAACCAGTGGCAAACACCTTGGCAAGCGGTCGGACAGTGGCAAGCCTTCGTCGCCACCGGCGCTCAGGACCTGGATTTCGGCAGCCAACGCAGCGCTGCCAGCGGTGATGGCCGGGGCTACAACCTGACCCTCGGCGGCAGCTATCGGCTGGATGACGCCTGGCGCGTGGGGCTGGCAGCGGGCGTGTACCGGCAAAAGCTCGAGGCCGGCCAGGAGGATTCCGACTACAAGCTCGACAGCTACCTTGCCAGTGCCTTCGCCCAGTTCCGCCAGGATCGCTGGTGGGCCGACGCGGCGCTGACCGCCGGGCACCTGGACTATCGCGACCTCAAACGCACCTTCGCCTTGGGGGTGAATGACCGCAGCGAGAAAGGCGATTCCAATGGCGAAGCCTGGGCCGTCACCGGCCGGGTGGGCTACAACCTGGCGGCCGAGAGCAGCCGCTGGCAACTGGCACCGTTCATCAGCGCCGACTATGCGCGGGTCAAGGTCGATGGGTATGACGAGAAAAGCGGCCGCTCCACGGCGCTCGGCTTCGACGATCAGGAGCGCACATCGCGCCGGCTGGGGGCCGGCCTGCTAGGGAGCGTGCAGCTCTTGCCGACGACCAGGCTGTTTGCCGAGGTGGCCCGCGAGCACGAGTTCGAGGACGATCAGCAGGACCTGCGCCTGCACCTGACCAGCCTGCCGGCGAACGACTTCACCCTGACCGGGTATACGCCGCACAGCAACCTGACCCGCGCCAGCCTGGGGCTGAGCCATGAACTGGTGCCGGGGGTGAACCTGCGGGGGAACTATAACTGGCGCAAGAGTGATGAGTTGACCCAGCAAGGGGTGAGCCTGGGGGTCAGCGTCGACTTCTAGCTCTTTGGGGCCGCTCTGCGGCCCATTCGCGGCTAAAGCCGCTCCTACAGGTACTACGCCAATCTGTGGGAGCGGCTTTAGCCGCGAATGGGCTGCAAAGCAGCCCCAATCGATCTACTTGACGGAGGTCTGCTCGGCCAGCGCCACCGCACGGAACATCGCCCGGCGCTTGTTGATGGTCTCTTCCCACTCCAGCGCCGGCACCGAGTCGGCGACGATGCCGCCACCGGCCTGCACATGCAGTTCGCCGTCCTTGATCACCGCGGTGCGGATGGCGATGGCGGTGTCCATGTTGCCGTTCCAGGCAAAGTAGCCCACCGCGCCGCCGTAGACACCGCGCTTGACCGGCTCCAGCTCGTCGATGATCTCCATGGCACGGATCTTCGGCGCACCGGAGAGGGTGCCGGCCGGCAGGATCGCCCGCAGCGCGTCCATGGCCGTCAGCCCGTCACGCAGTTGGCCGGTGACGTTGGACACGATATGCATGACGTTCGAGTACCGCTCGATCACCATTTTCTCGGTCAGGCGCACGCTGCCGGTGGCCGACACCCGGCCCACGTCATTGCGGCCCAGGTCGATGAGCATCAGGTGCTCGGCGATTTCCTTGTCGTCCGACAGCAGGTCGTCTTCCAGCGCCCGGTCGGCTTCTTCGGTGGTCCCGCGTGGGCGGGTACCGGCGATCGGGCGCACGGTGACCAGGTTGTCCTCGACCCGCACCAGCACTTCCGGCGAACTGCCGACCACATGGAAGTCGCCGAAATTGAAGAAGTACATGTACGGCGTCGGGTTGAAGCAGCGCAGCGCCCGGTACAGGTCGATGGGCGCGGCCTTGAAGTCGATGGACATGCGCTGGGACGGCACCACCTGCATGCAGTCACCGGCCAGGATGTATTCCTTGATGCGGCCCACGGCGTTTTCGTAGTCGGCTTGTGTGTAGCTGGAGCGGAATGCCGGCTCGGCGGCCATCGGCCCGCTCAGGTCCAGGCCACGACGCGGAGTGATCGGCTGGCGCAGGGTGTCCAGAAGCCCCTGCAGGCGAGCCTGGCCTTGCTCGAAGGCCTGCGCCTCGGCCGGGTCGACCAGCACGATGGCGTGCATCTTGCCCGCCAGGTTGTCGAACACCACCACGGCATCGGAGACCATCAGCAGGATATCCGGCACCCCCAGCGGATCCGGATTGGGGCTGGCGCCCAGGCGTTTTTCCACGTAACGCACGCAGTCATAGCCGAAATAGCCCACCAGGCCGCCGTTGAAACGCGGCAAGCCGGGAATGTCGGCGACCTTGTAGCGGTCCTTGAACGTCTCGACGAAGGCCAGCGGATCCTCGACGTCGTGGCTTTCCACCTCGACGCCATCCTGCAGGATGCTGACGTGGTAGCCGTGCACACGCAGCACGGTGCGCGACGGCAGGCCGATCATCGAATAGCGGCCCCATTTTTCGCCGCCCTGCACGGACTCGAGCAGGTAGGAGTTGGGCTGGTCGGCCAGCTTCAGGTAGATCGACAGCGGCGTGTCGAAGTCGGCCAGGGTTTCGCAGGCCAGGGGAATACGGTTGTAGCCGGCAGCGGCCAGGCGCAGGAATTCTTCGCGGGTCATGTGTAGCCTCGGGGCAAGCAGCAATGGGGGCGGGCAAATGGATATACCGGCAGGCGCCGGTGGGCAGGAGTCAGGCGCGCCAGCGCCAGCGGGCCAGGGCCTTGATGACTTTCATCCAGAATTTGCCGGTAACCACCACGTTGTTGTCTCTGCTTTGCGGGGCTTGAAGGTCCGCCAACGTTATCCCAGTGTCGGTGACTAAGCAACCGGGCAACAGCAGGCGCAGGTCGTCGATGACCAGGCTGGGTGACTCGTCGCCGATCGGCCGGCCATGGTTGTAGCCGTAGCTCAGGCCAACGCACTTGACGCCGGCGGCCTTGGCGGCCAGCACGTCGCTGCGCGAATCGCCGACGAACAACGATTGTTCGGCACTGACGCCGGCCATTTTCATGACGAACAACAGCGCCGCCGGGTCGGGTTTCTTCTGTGGCAGGGTGTCACCGCCGATGATCCAGCGGAAATAGCGGCCGATCTTCATCTGGTCGAGCAAGGGGGCGACGAAGCGTTCGGGCTTGTTGGTGATCAGCGCCATCTCCACGCCCTGCTTGCGCAGCCAGCGCAGGGTATCGCGTACACCGGGGTAGACCACGGTGAGTTCATGGTTGTCGGCATAGGCTTCCATGAACAGCGCCAGCGCGCGTTCGGCCAGCTCGTCGTCCACCGCGGTGTGATCGATATCGCCGGCCAGGGCCCGGCGCACCAGCACCTGGGCACCGTTGCCGACCCAGTGGCGCACGGCCTCCAGGCCTGCGGGCGGTCGCCCGAGTTCGAGCAGCGTGCGGTCGACAGCTGCGGCCAGGTCGGGTACCGAATCGATCAGGGTGCCATCCAGATCGAACATCACCAGCCTGGGCAGTGTCCCCGGGAACAGCTGCTCGAAACCGCTCATGCGCGTGCCAGCGCCATTTCGGCACGCATCTTGTCGATGACTTCCTTGTAGTCCGGGGCGTTGAAGATCGCCGAGCCGGCCACGAAGGTGTCAGCGCCGGCGGCGGTGATCTCGCGGATATTGCCTACGTTGACGCCGCCGTCGATCTCCAGGCGGATGTCACGGCCACTGGCGTCGATCAGCGCGCGGGCTTCGCGCAGCTTGTCGAGGGTGCCGGGGATGAACTTCTGCCCGCCGAAGCCTGGGTTGACGCTCATCAGCAGGACCATGTCGACCTTGTCCATCACGTACTTCAGCGCATCCAGGCCGGTGGCCGGGTTGAACACCAGGCCGGCCTTGCAGCCGCCGTCGCGGATCAGTTGCAGCGAGCGGTCGATGTGCTGGGAGGCTTCCGGGTGGAAGGTGATGTAGGTGGCGCCGGCCTCGATGAAGTCGCCGATGATGCGGTCGACCGGGCTGACCATCAGGTGCACGTCGATCGGCGCGGTCACGCCGTACTTGCGCAGGGCGCTGCAGACCATCGGGCCGATGGTCAGGTTGGGCACGTAGTGGTTGTCCATGACATCGAAGTGGACGATGTCGGCCCCGGCGGCCAGGACCTTGTCGACGTCCTCGCCCAGGCGGGCGAAATCGGCGGACAGAATGGAGGGGGCAATAGCGAAGGGCTGCATGGCGCACCTGTTGGGCAGAATCACGGTGGCGCGCATTGTAACTCAGGGAAGCGGATGAGGGCTGATTGGTATCAATTGGCCCCCCTTTCGCGGCACAAGGCCGCTCCTACAGGAGACCGCGATCCCTTGTAGGAGCGGCCTTGCGCCGCGAAAGGAGGGCAAAGCCCTCCCGGCAGTCAGGCCGGCTGCTGGGTCCTTAGCTTCTCGCTGCGCCCACGCAGCCACTCCAGGGTCAGCAGCAGGATCACCGAAAAGGCGATCAGCAAGGTGGCCGCCGCCGCGATGGTCGGGCTCAGGTTCTCGCGAATGCCGCTGAACATCTGCCGTGGCAGGGTCGCCTGCTCGGGCCCGGCGAGGAACAGGGTCACCACCACCTCATCGAACGACGTGGCGAAGGCGAACAGCGCGCCGGAGATCACCCCGGGGGCGATCAGCGGCAAGGTCACCCGACGGAAGGCCAGCAATGGCGAGGCCCCGAGGCTGGCCGCCGCGCGCACCAGGTTGTAGTTGAAGCCCTGCAGCGTGGCCGACACGGTGATGATCACGAACGGCACACCCAGCACCGCGTGCACCAGGATCAACGAGGTGAAGCTGTTGCCCATGCCCAACGGGGCGAAGAACAGGTAGCTGGCCACGCCGATGATCACCACCGGCACCACCATCGGCGAAATCACCAGCGCCATCACCAGCGACTTGCCGGGGAAGTCGCCGCGGGTCAGGCCGATGGCCGCCAGGGTGCCGAACACCATGGCCAGCACCGTGGCCGCCGGGGCGACGATGATGCTGTTCTTCAGGGCGCGCATCCATTCAGCGGAAGCGAAGAAGTCCTGGTACCAGTGCAGCGAGAAACCTTGCAGCGGGTACACCAGGAAGCTCCCGCTGTTGAACGACAGCGGGATGATCACCAGTACCGGCAGTACCAGGAACAGCAGGATCAGGCCGCACAGGATGCGCAGGCTGTAGAACCACACCCGTTCCACGGGCGACATGTAGGGGCTCAGCATGACAAGGCTCCTCAGCTCAGGCGCAGGCGGCTGGCGCCGACCAGCCAGCTATAGATCAGGTACAGCAGCACGGTCGCCAGCAGCAACAGCCCGCCCAGGGCGGTGGCCATGCCCCAGTTGATGCTGGTGTTGGTGTAGAAGGCAACGAAGTAGCTGACCATCTGGTCGTTCGGGCTGCCCAGCAGCGCCGGGGTGATGTAGTAGCCGATGGCCAGGATGAACACCAGCAGGCAACCGGCGCCGACACCGGCATAGGTCTGTGGGAAGTACACCCGCCAGAAACTGGCGAACGGATGGCAACCCAGGGAAATCGCCGCGCGCATGTAGCTGGGCGAAATACCCTTCATCACGCTGTACAGCGGCAGGATCATGAACGGCAGCAGGATGTGCACCATCGAGATGTACACGCCGGTGCGGTTGAACACCAGCTCCAGCGGTTGGTCGATGATGCCGATGGCCATCAGCGCGCTGTTGATCAGCCCGCCCGACTGCAACAGCACGATCCACGCCGCCACCCGCACCAGGATCGAGGTCCAGAACGGCAGCAGCACCAGGATCATCAGCAGGTTGCTCTGCCGGGTCGGCAAGTTGGCCAGCAGGTACGCCAGCGGGTAGGCCAGCACCAGGCAGATGGCGGTGATCACCACGCCCATCCACAGGGTGCGGGCAAAGATATCCAGGTAGATGGCCTGGTCCGGCGTGGCCTTGGCCAGTTCGCCGAGGTCGTCGATACGGTGATCGACGGAGGCCAGCAGGTAGAAAGAGGTGACCGTGCTGGTGTTGCGGCGGATCGCCTGCCAGTAGGCCGGGTCACCCCAACGCTCATCCAGCGCTTGCAGGGCATCTTTATAGGACGCGGGCTCGGCCTTGAACGGCAGCGCACGCGCGGTCTTGGCCAGCAGGCTGCGGTAGCCGGCCAGCTCCATGTTCAGGCGCTTGGAGAGGTCGCCCAGGGTCTGGTTCTTGCGCGACTCGGCCAGGTCCTGGCTGAGGGCCTTGTAGACCTCCTCGCCGGGCAGGCTCTTGCCGTCCCACTGCGCCACCGCCTCGACGGTGCGCGGCAGGCCGGCGACCACCTCGGGGTTGCCGACGCTCTTGTACAGCAGCGCCGCGATCGGCACCAGGAACACCAGCAGGAGGAACAGCGCCAGCGGCGCGATCAACGCCTGGGCCTTCCAGCGGTTGACCCGCTCGGCATGCTTGAGGCGCTGCTTGAGGCTTTTACCCGCGCCTTCGTTGAGGGGCACTGCAATGGCCATGGCGAACTCCGGGAAATCAGGGAAACATCGAGGCCGCTTTACAATGACAGCGGTGACCTCAGGCTTGACGCGCTAACTGTAGGAGCGGCCTCGTGCCGCGAAAGGGCCGCGAAGCGGCCCCTGGATCTCAGCCGTGATGCACAAGATGCTGGGGGCTGCTTTGCAGCCCTTTCGCGGCACGAGGCCGCTCCTACAGACATCAGGGATTGTGTCCCTACTTCTTCGCCGCCCAGGCGTTGAAGCGTTGCTCCAGCTGTTCGCTGTTGTCGGCCCAGAAGGCCACGTCGATCTGCACCTGGTTGGCGATGTTCTCAGGCGTGGTCGGCATGTCCTTCTTCACCGCATCGGCCAGCAGCGGGACGGCCTTGGAATTGGCCGGGCCGTAGGCGATGTTCTCGGAGTAGGTCTTCTGCTGTTCGGGCTGGACGGTGTAGGCGATGAATTTCTTCGCTTCTTCCACATCCTTGGCGCCTTTCGGGATGGCCCAGGCGTCGAAGTCGTAGATGCCGCCGTTCCACACCACCTTCAGGTTGCTTTCTTTCTGCACCGCGGCGATCCGGCCGTTGTAGGCCGAGCTCATGACCACGTCACCCGAGGCCAGGTACTGCGGTGGCTGGGCACCAGCTTCCCACCACTGGATGCTTGGCTTGAGCTGATCGAGTTTCTTGAAGGCGCGGTCCTGACCTTCCTTGGTGCCGAGCACCTTGTACACTTCTTTTGGCGCGACGCCGTCGGCCATCAGGGCGAATTCGAGGGTGTACTTGGCGCCCTTGCGCAGGCCGCGCTTGCCCGGGAATTTCTTGGTGTCCCAGAAGTCGGCCCAACTGGTCGGGGCGGTCTTGAGCTTGTCGGCGTTGTAGGCCATCACCGTGGACCACACGAAGAAACCGACGCCGCATGGCTGGATGGCGCCCGGTACGTAGTCAGCCTCATCACCGAACAGGGCCGGGTCGAGTTCCTCGAACATGCCTTCGTCGCATCCACGGGCCAGCTCCGGCGACTCGACTTCCACAAGGTTCCAGGACACGCTCTTGGTGTCGACCATGGCCTTCACCTTGGCCATCTCGCCGTTGTACTCACCGGCGACGATCTTGCCCTTGCCAGCCTTCTCCCATGGCTCGTAGAACGCCTTGGTCTGGGCCGCCTTGTTGGCGCCGCCAAAGGAGATCACGGTCAGGTCGGCCGCCAGGGCCTGCCCGGCGGCGAACAGGCCAAGGGCCAGGGCGGTCAGTTTCAACTGCTTGCGCATTATTATTCTCTCCACAGTTCAGGGTTGGTGAAGCAAACCATCAATGGGCTTCGGCAATCGGATCGAGCGCGCGGGCGTGTTCCACCTCCCAGCCCAGCGGCACCACATCGCCCACGGCCAGGGCCGGGTCGAGCTCGGCGATCGGCTGCTTGACGAAGAAATCGGCCTTGCCGCACACCTCCAGGCGCACCCGCACGTGGTCGCCCAGGTAGATGAACTCGGCCACGCGGCCGGAGAAGCGGTTCACGCAGCTTTCGCTGTGGCCGTTCAGGCGCACGCGCTCCGGGCGGATCGACAGGGTCACCGGCTCGCCGGCCTGGCCGACGTTCACCGCCAGCGCCTCGACCCGCTCGCCACGGGCCAGTTGCACCTGGCAGCGCTTGCCGTCACTGGCCAGCAGGGTGCCGTTGAGGCGGTTGTTCTCGCCGATGAAGTTGGCGACGAAGGTGTTGCGCGGCTCTTCGTAGAGGGTGCGCGGGTCGGCGATCTGCTGGATCTCGCCCTGGTGGAACACCGCCACCCGGTCGGACATGGTCAGCGCCTCGCCCTGGTCGTGGGTCACGTAGACCACGGTCACGCCCAGGCGCTGGTGGATATGCTTGATCTCCATCTGCATGTGTTCGCGCAGTTGCTTGTCCAGGGCGCCGAGCGGTTCGTCCATCAGCACCAGCTGCGGCTCGAACACCAGGGCACGGGCCAAGGCCACGCGCTGCTGCTGACCGCCGGACAGCTGTCCGGGGTAGCGCTTGGCGAAGGCGTCGAGCTGGACCATGCCGAGCACGCGCTTGACCCGCTCGCTGATGTCGGTCTTGCTCAGGTTGCGCACGGTCAGCGGGAAGGCCAGGTTCTCGGCCACGGTCATATGCGGGAACAGCGCGTAGTTCTGGAACACCATGCCGATGTCACGCTTGTGCGGCGGCACATTGTTGATCGAGCGTCCGGCCAGCTGGATTTCACCGGCGGTGGGCGTCTCGAAGCCGGCCAGCATCATCAGGCTGGTGGTCTTGCCCGAGCCGGACGGGCCGAGCAGGGTCAGGAACTCGCCCTTGCGGATGTCCAGGTTGAGGTCCTTGACGATCAGCGATTCGCCGTCGTAGCTCTTCTGCACACCTCGGAAGCTGACCAGCGTCTCGTTCGAATTCGCCTCGCTCATGCCCTGCACCTTCTTGTTGGAATGACTGCGTGGGCACAGCGTAGAAGAGGCGCAAGCGCCCGAAAATCGGGGGGACTGAGAGATTGCCATCATCCGCATGGAAGACTTGCTGTAGGGATTGCCCTACAAGGATGGCGCTTTCAGGACAGACACATTCCCTTGTAGGAGCGGCCTTGCGCCGCGAAAGGGCTGCAGAGCAGCCCCGGCAATATAAGCTGAAGCCCAGGGGCTGCTCCTACAAAAAACCGGGCATGTCGCAATCAGACCAGCTTGTGCTCCATCGCGTACTTCACCAGCTCCGCCAGCGAGTTGACCTTGAGCTTCTGCATCAAGCGCGCCTTATGGGTGCTGATGGTCTTGTTCGACAGCGCCAGCTGCTGGGCGATGTCATTGACGTTGGCGCCCTGGGCCAGGCGCTCGAACACCGAGAACTCGCGCTCGGACAGCAGCGTGTGCAACGGCCGGGTTTCGGTCAACCCCACCTCGAAGACCATGCGGTCGGCCAGGCTCGGGTCAATATAGCGCCCGCCGCCGGCAACCCGGCGAATCGCGGTGAGCAGCAGCGCCGGGTCGCTGTCCTTGGTGGCGTAGCCCGCCGCCCCGGCCTTCAGCGCCCGCGCAGCCATCTGCGCTTCATCATGCATCGACAGCATCAGGATCGCCGGCGGGTTGCTCAATGCCAGGATCCGCGGGATGGCCTCCAGGCCATTCACCCCTGGCATGGAGATATCCAGCAGCACCACCTCACAAGGGGTATGGCGCAGGGTCTCCAGTAACTGCTCGCCGTTGCCCGCCTCGCCGGCGACCTGCATGTCCTTGGCCAGGCCAATCAACTGCTTGATGCCCTCACGGACGATGGTGTGGTCTTCCGCCACCAGCACTCGAATCACGATCGTTCTCTCCTACGCCAAAGGAATCGCCACGCTCAGGCTGCTGCCTTCGCCGGGCTCGCTCTCCAGGGTCATGTCGCCGCCCAGCATCAGCACGCGCTCACGCACCCCCACCAGGCCGAACGAAGTCGGCCGGGCCGCATCGACGGCGAACCCCACGCCATCGTCGATGACCGTCATGCGCAACTGCCCGCCTTCCTCGACCAGGGCGATCTGCACGGTGTGCGCCCGGGCATGGCGCATGACGTTGGTCAGCGCCTCCTGGAGGATGCGGAACAGGCCGATGGCCTTGGCATCGCTCAAGGGCGGCAGTTGCTCCGGGACCTCGACCAGGCAGGGGATCTGCGTGCGGGCCTCGAAACGCCGTGCCTGCCACTCGATGGCCGAGGCGATCCCGGCATCCAGAATCGGCGGGCGCAACGCGCTGGCCACGTCACGCACCAGCTGGAACAGTTGGGCGATCAGGCGCTTCATGCTGGCCAGGCGCTCATGCAGCCCGGCGTCCAGCTCGGCATAGGCCAGCTCGCACATCGACACCTCGAGCTTGAGCACCGTGAGCATCTGCCCCAGTTCGTCATGCACCTCGCGGGCGATGCGGGCCTTTTCCTCCTCGCGCACGCTTTCCAGATGCGCCGACAATTCGCGCAGCTGCTCCTGGGAGGCGGCCAGGGCCAGCTCGGCCTGCTTGCCCTGGGTGATGTCCCAGACCACACCATCCCACACCATGCGCCCATCGGCCAGGCGGCGTGTGGTCGCCTTGATGTCGGCCCAGCGCTGTTCGCCCTGGCGGGTGAGGATACGGCCCTGCCACGACCAGTCCTGGTCGCTGGCCAGGGCCAGGTCCTGGACCCGGTGATAGTCGGCGCGGTCCTGGGGGTGGACCAGGTTGCGCAGCCCCATCTGCGGGTGCTGGATCGCCGCCGGGGTATAGCCGACCAATGCCTCGCTGCCCTCGCTGATATAGGGGAACTCCGGGTCGCCCTCGGCCGGGTCGCGCTCCAGGCGGAACACCAGCCCCGGCACGTTGCCGGCAATGCCCTTGAGCCGCGCCTCGCTTTCGCGCAACGCGGCCAGATCGCGCTGGCGCTCGGTGACATCGGCGAGGAACACCACCAGGTACTCCGCATCGCGAAAACGCAGGAACGACAACGACAACTCGACCGGGAACAGGCTGCCGTCGGCGCGCCGGCACTGGCTTTCAAACTGCTGCTCGCCGCCATCCCCGGTGCGTGCGCGCTTCCACAGTTCCAGCCAGCGATCCATCGTCAGATTCGGTTCGATATCCACCAGCGGCCGCTCCAGCAATGCCCCCTCGACGAAGCCCAGCATGCGTTCGGCGGCATGGTTGGCGTAGCGCACATGGCTGTCCCAGTTGACCCAGAGGATGCCCACAGTGCTCTGGTCGATGGAGAACTGACTCAGGCGCAAGGCCTCCTCGCGCACCTGGCGCTCCACCAGGCTCTCGCGGGCCGCCAGCAAGCCTCGTTCCAAGCCGCGCTGCTGGCGTCGCTGCCAGACCAGGGTGGCCAGGGCACACAACAGCAGCAGGCCGAACAGCAAGGCGAGGTTCTGCCAGAAGCCGGCGGACTCGGAAAAGCGTGGGTACTTGGGCTGCAACCAGCGCTGGTGCATCTGCTCCAGGGTCTTGGCCGGCAGGGCCTGCAAGGCGCGCTCAAGGATATCGGCGAGCACGGGCCAGTCGCGTCGCGAACCGACCCGCAACAACTGCGGCAAACCGATGTCACCCACCACCGCCAGGTCGGCGAACTCGCCTTCGCGGGACAGCCGGCTCAGTTGCGCCTCGTCCAGCACGGCGAAACTGGCCTGCCCGCCCAGCACCAGCTGCAGCGCCTCCCGCTCGTTGGGCACGCCCTGCAGATTGAGGTTGCCGTAATTGCTCCGCAGGTAGTCCGCCAGGGCACCTGGCATGCGCACAGCCATCCGCTCGTTGGCGGCCAGCTTCTCCAGCTCCACGGCCACCGCGCCGCTGCGCATCCCCACCACCAACTGCGGCACACGCATGTAAGGGTCACTGAACAACCACAGCCGCAGGCTGGTGGGTGTCTGCGTCAGGCCTGGAGCGAAATCGATCTCTCCCGCCTGCAACGCGTGCTCCAGCGCCGCCTGATCCGGGAAGCCGCGCCAGGTCAGGTCCAGCCGCAGTGCCTGGGACAGTGCGTCGATCAGTTCGACGTTGGCCCCGTAGAATTGCTGCAGTCGGCGGTCGAACTGAGCATAGGGCGCCTGCAGTACCAGGCCGACGCGCAGGCCGCGGTGTTCGTCCAGCCACTGCTGCTGGGCCGGTTCCAGCACCACGGGTGGCGGCGCCTCCGGCTTTGCCAGGGCGATCAAGGGTAGACACAACCAGCCGATAACCCACAGGCAACGCACTCGCTTCATCTCTACGCTCGTCTTGGCAATGACGGCCGCCTGGCGTGGCCGTCGCGGGCAAATACCATTAGGCTGCCGGTATGATTCTGGCCTTGGATTGATCGATGTTCACACTTTATCGCACGACGCTGGCAATGTTCTGCCTGGCTTCGCTCCTGCCGCTCGGCGCTCGGGCCGCCGACGCCGAAAAACCGCAGGATGCCGCCGAAACTGCGGCCCCCGCTCCCCGACCAGCGCTGCTTGAACGCAGCCAGGACGACGCCCTGGCCCTTGAGCGCCAGGTGCCCAAGGCCGAGCAACAGACCTTGCAGGCCAATGGCGAGAACTTCCTGGCCCTGTGGAAGCCAGCCAACGACAGCGATCCGCAAGGCGCGGTGATCATTGTTCCCGGTGCCGGCGAAAGTGCTGACTGGCCAACCACCGTCGGCCCGCTGCGCCGTGGCTTCCCCGATGTCGGCTGGAGCACCCTGAGCCTGAGCCTGCCCGATCTGCTTGCAGAACGCCCGCAGGCCCGGGTCGAAGCCAAGCCGGTGGTCGAACCGAAAAAGGAAGAAGGCGAGTCGGCTCCAGCCAAGGACACGCCAGCAGACGCCAATGCCAATGTCGCCCAGGCGACCGCGCCCGAGGCGGACGCAGCCGACAGCACCGACGCGGTCGAGGCCGACGAGCACACCAGTGAGGAGGATGCCGAACGCATCTTCGCCCGCCTCGATGCCGCCGTGGCTTATGCCCAGCAGCAGAAAGCGCGCAGCATCGTGCTGCTGGGTAACGGCAGTGGCGCGTACTGGGCCGCGCGCTACCTCAGCGAGAAGCAGCCGCCCCAGGTACAGAAGCTGGTGATGGTCGCCGCACAGATGCCGGCGCGGGTGGAGCACGACCTGCTGAGCCTGACGCCGACCCTGAAAGTACCAACGGCGGATCTGTACTACACAACCCGCAGCCAGGATCGACTGGCTGCCCAACAACGCCTGCAAGCCAGCAAGCGCGAGAAGAACAGCCAGTACCGGCAGCTGTCGCTGATGGTCGTTCCAGGCAACAAGGCCGCCGAGCAGGAGCAATTGCTGCGCCGGGTGCGCGGCTGGCTGAAGCCCAAGGAAGAGTGACGCGTATCGAGGGACAAGCCAACTCCAACAACGTGGGAGCGGGCTTGCCCTGCGATGGCAAACCTAAAGCCCGCGCCGCTTGCGAATCATGGCATAGGCCTGATGCAACTCGCGGGTATGCTCGGTCGCCTCGCGCACCTTGGCCTCACTGGCGCCACTGCCCACCAGCTTGTCCGGGTGATGTCGGCTGAGCAAACGTCGGTAGGCCTGCTTGACCTTGTCCGCCTCGGTATCCGGTTCCACCCCCAGCAGCCTCAACGCCGCCGCATAGGTCATGGCACCGCCCTCGACCGCCGACTTGCGCGGTTCATACTCCAGCGACATGGCCTGCACCTGGTTGCGACTGAGCCCCAACTGCTGCCCCCAGCCCAACAGCAGGTCGCGCTCCTGGCGCCCTGCCTTGCCGTCGGCCCAGACCATGCGCCAACAGGCACGCAGGGTACCCTCGGCAGCGTGAGGCTGCAGCTTGATCCGGCGCAGGTAGTGACCCAGCCGGCCCTTGCCCGACTTGCCGCGGTTGAACGCGGCAATCGCCCGCATCCGCGCAGGCTCGGCCAGGTCCAGCCGCGACATCTCCTGACGCGCCTGCTGGATATGCCCCTCGAGCACCCGGCCGTCGCTCTTGGCCAGGCGTCCGAGCAGGACAAACAGCAGTTCCTCGTCACGCAGCGCCGGGCGCCCACCCAGGCGCTCGCGCACATCCTCCCAACCCTGCAGTCGCAGGCGCCGATCCATGGCCTGTCCCAGCAACGCCCCCAGCAATGCCCCCGGGATGCTGGCCACGGCGAAACCGGCACCGGCACCAATCACTGTGCTCGGCCACCACATGTCAGGCACGCTCGCCGATCAGGCGCTCGACATCGGCCAGGCGCTCGAGGGTGCCGACATCGATCCAGTGGCCACGATAGTGCTCACCGCTCACCCGCCCCTCGACCATGGCCTTGCGCAGTAGCGGGGCCAACTTGAACGCGCCGGCTTGGCAACCCTCGAACAGGGCCGGACTCAGCACCGAGATGCCGCTGAAGGTCAGCGTTCCCGGCGCTTCGTCACCATCGCTCACCTGGCCATCCGCCAGGCGGAAGTCGCCACGGCCGTGATGACCGGGATTGTCCACCAGCACCAGGTGCGCCAGCCCTTGCAGGGGAGCATTCAGGCCTGTGAAGTCGTAGTCGGTCCAGACATCACCGTTGACCAGCAGGAACGGCGCATCCCCAAGCAGCGGCAACGCTTTGAAGATCCCGCCACCGGTTTCCAGTGGCTCGTCCTCCGGGGAGTAGCGGATGCTCAGTCCGAAACGGCTGCCGTCGCCCAGGTGGTCCTCGATCTGCTGGCCGAGCCAGGCGTGGTTGATGACCACTTCACGGATACCGGCGCGGGCCAGTGCCTCGAGGTGGTATTCGATCAGCGGCTTGCCGGCCGCGGGCACCAGTGGCTTGGGCGTATGCAGGGTCAGCGGGCGCATGCGCTCGCCCTTGCCTGCCGCCAGGATCATCGCCTTCATGAACGCGCCTCGCCCTTGAGCTCGGCAATCAGTTGCCCCAGCTCGGCCAGTTCGGGACGGCGAGCGACCACTTCATCTATATAGGCGAAGAAACGCGGCACGTCGGCGAGATAGCGCGGCTTGCCGTCACGGTGGCAGATGCGGGCAAAGATACCGATGACCTTGAGGTGGCGCTGCACCCCCATAAGGTCGCTGGCACGGTGGAACGCCTCGAACTCAGGCTGCACCGGGATGCCGGTGGCGCGGGCCTTCTCCCAATAACCACGCAGCCAGCCTTCCACGCGCGCCTGCGGCCAGCTAAGGAAGGCGTCCTTGAACAGGCAGGTGATGTCGTAGGTAACCGGGCCGTAGACGGCATCCTGGAAGTCCAGCACGCCTGGGTTGGGGGTGCTCTGCATCAGATTGCGCGGCATGTAGTCGCGGTGCACCAACACCTTGGGCTGGGCCAGGGCGCTGTCGATCAGCACCTGGCTGACCCGTTGCCAGGTGGCCTGCTGCGCTTCGCTGAAGCCCAGTCCCAGCTCGCGACCCACGTACCACTCGGGGAACAGCTCCACCTCGCGGCGCAGCAGGGCAACGTCATAGCTGGGCAGCGGCGCGTCCATCGGCAGCCGCTGGAACGCCAGCAGCGCATCGATGGCATCGGCGAACAGTGCGTCAGCGTTGTCCGAATCAATGATGTCCAGGTATGTCTGGTGACCCAGATCGCCCAACAACAGGAAACCACGCTCCAGGTCCTGGGCATGAATGACCGGCACGTTCACGCCCGCCGTGGCCAGCAGGTGATCGATATCGACGAACGGACGGCAATTTTCCTGCGGCGGCGGCGCATCCATGATCACGAAGCTGTGGCCAGCGCCCTCCCAGCGGAAATAACGACGGAAACTCGCATCGCTGCTGGCGGCGGTCAGGCTGCCGGGGGGCACTTCGCCCCAGGCGTTGCTAAGGAACAGGCTCTCCAGTTGCCCGGCAAGCCAGGCGGTCAGTTGTTGCAGGCGTACATCGTGATCGGGCATTACAAGGGTTCTCCGACGGCCCTAGCCGTCAAGCGGGTCATGCTTTATTATCCAGCATCTTTTTCAGACCATCGAGAGGCGTGCGGCCCCCACACGCGGGCAGATGGCACGCAGGAAGCCCGGACTAATAAGATGGCATTGAAATCCCCCGCGTTTCGTAGAAAGTTTCCATTGCTGGTGACAGGCGGTCTGCTGGCCCTGCAACCCCTGGCCACGTCGTACGTGGTGGCGGCCGA
Organism: Mitsuaria sp. RG; assembly: GCF_028369275.1. Taxonomy (NCBI): domain Bacteria; kingdom Pseudomonadati; phylum Pseudomonadota; class Betaproteobacteria; order Burkholderiales; family Sphaerotilaceae; genus Roseateles; species Mitsuaria sp. RG. Next base: position 276,830 of record NZ_JAQMYQ010000001.1, on the reverse strand, counting down.
GCAGTTCGACTGCCAAGTTTCCGCTTCCGGTGGCTGGGACTGCAAGCCCAAGACCTCCGCCAACCTGCCTCCGCGCCCGGTTCATCCGGGTGCTGCCGCTGCCAGCTCGGGCGCCGAAGCGCCTGGCGAAGCCGCCGCACCCGAGGCCGAGAAGCCGATGCTGGTCACCGAGGCCAAGGGCCGCGGCCTGAAATCGCGCAGCGAAGACTACAGCCACCTGGACTGGGTCCCGCGCGAGAAGCTCACCGCTGCGCAGCTGGCCGAGACCGGCCCGTACTGCGGCGGCGCCTACATCGAGCCGACCCGCCCAGGCATGAACGACTCCACGCCCAAGGACGAGTCGCCCACCTACATCAACGCCAAGGTCTCCAAGTACCAGCAGGAGCAGCAGATCGCCACCCTCGCCGGTGACGTGGTCATGCGCCAGGGCAGCATGCAGGCCGAGGCGGACGAGGCCAACCTGTACCAGGCCGAGAACCGCGGCGAGCTCAAGGGCAACGTCAAGATCCGCGACAACGGCTCGCTGGTGGTCGGCGACGAGGCGCAGATCCAGCTCGACACCGGCGAAGCCCGGGTCGACAACGCCGAATACGTGATGCACAAGTCGCACATCCGCGGCAACGCGCTGTACGCCAAGCGCGCCGAGAACGCGATCATCCGCCTCAAGGACGGTACCTATACCACCTGTGAGCCGGGCAGCAACGCGTGGCAGCTCAAGGGCAACAACATCACCCTGAACCCGGCCACCGGCTTCGGCACCGCGACCAACGTGACGCTGCGGGTCAAGGATTTCCCGGTGTTCTACACACCGTACATCTACTTCCCGATCGACGACCGTCGCCAGTCCGGCTTCCTGCCGCCGTCGTTCAGCTCCAGCAGCGACACCGGCTTCATGCTGGTCACGCCGTACTACTTCAACCTGGCGCCTAACTACGACGCCACGTTGTACCCGCGCTACATGGCCAAGCGCGGCATGCTGATGGAAGGCGAGTTCCGCTACCTGACCAAGTCCAGCGAAGGGCAGTTCGGCGGCGCTTTCCTGAACGACAAGGACAACGACCGCGAACTGCAGACGGACTACAAGAAAGATCGCTGGATGGTCAACTGGCAGCACAAGGGCGGCCTGGACCAGCGCCTGATGGCCGAGGTCGACTACACCGACATCAGCGACCCGTTCTACTTCCAGGACCTGGAAACCGACCAGATCGGCGTGCAGAGCCGTGATTACATCAACCAGCGTGGCACGCTCACCTACCGTGGCGACTCCTACACCGCTGGCCTGAACGTGCACGCCTATGAGCTGGCAACCATTTCGCAGATCACGCCTTACGACCGCCTGCCTCAGCTGACCCTCAACGGCATGCTGCCATTCCACCCGGGCGGCCTGGACTTTGGTTACGAAGCCGAGGCGGTACGCTTCGATCGTGACCTGAAGAATGACTTCGTCCTGGACAAAGATGGTAATCCGGATGCCTCTGCCGGCCTCCCTGGCCGCCGGCTGGATGAAAACCTCTTCGGCGTTGCCCGCTCCAACGGCACCCGCCTCAACTTCGCACCCTCGATCAGCCTGCCGCTCGAGGCCAGCTACGGCTATGTCACGCCCAAGCTGAAGTACGTCTACACGCACTATGACCTCGACCTCGACAGCAAGGGCAAGAAAGACCTCGCCGACAACCCGGGCATGCTCGACGTGTATGGCGACTTCAAGAGCAATCAGAACCGCGATATTCCGGTCTTCAGTGTCGACAGTGGCCTGTACTTCGATCGCAATACACAGCTGTTCGGGACCAACTACCGCCAGACCCTCGAACCGCGTCTGTTCTACCTCTACGTGCCGTACAAGGACCAGACCGACATCCCGCTGTTCGACTCCGGCGAGAGCACCTTCAACTACTCGTCGCTGTTCCGCGACAACCGCTTCACCGGCACCGACCGCATCGGCGACGAGAACAAGCTGTCGCTGGGCGTGACCAACCGCTGGATCGAAGACAACGGTTTCCAGCGCCAGCGCTTCAGTATCGGCCAGGCTTTCTACTTCAAGGATCGCAAGGTCCAGCTGCCAGGTATCGACTACCGCACCCGAGTGGACAGCAAGTCGGATGTCTCGCCGTACGCGCTTGAATACGAATACGCTTTCAACCGCGACTGGCGCTTCAATTCGGACTACAACTGGGATCCGGACACCCACAGCCCTCGTTCGGGCAGCGCGATGTTCCACTACCAGCCCGAGGACAACCCGAACAAGGTCGTCAACCTCGGCTATCGCTACCGCAACGACCTGATCACCTACGACTCGCAGACCGGTAACTGGAAGGTCGGCGGTGGTGACTACGGTACGCCGGGCACGCCGGGCTACATCAAGGACTACTACAAGATCCAGCAGCACGACTTCTCGGTCATCTGGCCGATCGTGCCGCAATGGAGCGTCATTGCCCGCTGGCAGCATGACTACAACCGTAACCGCACGCTGGAAGCGATGGGCGGCTTCGAGTACGACAACTGCTGCTGGAAACTGCGCCTGATCAATCGCTACTGGATGGACTACGACGACTTCAGCCAAGCAATACCTGAAAACGAAAAGGGCGACCACGGGATCTTCCTGCAGATCGTGCTCAAAGGGCTCGGTGGTGTAGTCGGCAACAAGGTCGAATCGTTCCTGGACCAAGGCATTCAAGGTTACCGTACCCGTGAAGAGCAAGCTTATTGATCGTCTGCGCCCGCTGATGCTGGGCGCCGCAATGCTGAGTGGCGCGGTGCATGCCGCGGTGCAACCCATCGACCGCATCGTGGCCACCGTCGACAATGACGTGGTCATGCAGAGCCAGCTGGACCAGCGCGTGCGCGAAGTGCAGCAGACCATCGCCAAGCGTGGCGGCGGTGTGCCGCCAACCAGCGCGCTGGAACAGCAAGTGTTGGAACGCCTGATCGTCGAAAACCTGCAACTGCAGATCGGCGAGCGCTCGGGTATCCGCATCACCGACGAAGAACTGAACCAGGCCGTCGGCACCATTGCCCAGCGCAATGGCATGTCGTTGGAGCAGTTCCGCGCCGCCCTGGCCCACGACGGCCTGTCGTACGACGATGCCCGCGAGCAGATCAAGCGCGAGATGGTCATCAGCCGCGTGCGTCAGCGCCGGGTAGCCGAGCGTATCCAGGTGTCCGAGCAGGAAGTGAAGAACTTCCTCAACTCGGACCTGGGCAAGATGCAGATGTCCGAAGAGTACCGTCTGGCCAACATCCTCATCCCGACCCCGGAAGGCGCCAACTCGGACGCCATCCAGGCTGCCGCCCGCCAAGTCGGCGATGTCTACCAGCAACTCCGGCAGGGCAAGGACTTCGGCCAGATGGCCATTGAGCGTTCCGCCAGCGAGAACGCCCTGGAAGGCGGCGAGATGGGCTGGCGCAAGGCTGGCCAGCTGCCACCTGACTTCGCCAAGATGCTCAGCAGCATGGCCATTGGCGATATCACCCAACCGATCCGCATCCCCAACGGCTTCATCATCCTCAAGCTCGAGGAGAAGCGCGGTGGCAGCGAGAGCATCCTGCGCGACGAAGTGCATGTACGCCACATCCTGATCAAGCCGAGCGAGATCCGCAGCGAAGCCGCCACCGAGCAACTGGCCGAGCGTCTGTACGACCGGATCCAGAACGGTGAAGACTTCGCCGAACTGGCGAAGAGCTTCTCGGAAGACCCGGGCTCCGCGCTCAACGGCGGCGACCTCAACTGGGTCGACCCGAACAGCCTGGTGCCGGAGTTCCGCGAGCAGATGGCCAACGCCCAGCAAGGCGTGGTGACCAAGCCGTTCAAGACCCAGTACGGCTGGCATGTGCTGGAAGTCCTGGGCCGCCGCGCCACCGACAGCACCGAGCAGGCGCGCGAGCAGCAGGCCATGAACGTCCTGCGCAACCGCAAGTACGACGAAGAGCTGCAGAACTGGCTGCGCCAGATCCGCGACGAAGCCTACGTTGAAATCAAGCTGCCTGGCGTCGACCAGGCCGCCCAGTGAAGCCCCAGCGCTTCGCCGTCACGCCCGGCGAGCCGGCCGGCATAGGTCCCGACCTGTGCCTGCTGCTCGCCGCCGAGGCCCAGCCCCACCCCCTGATCGCCATCACCAGCCGTGACCTGCTCGCCGAGCGGGCCACGCAGCTGGGGCTGGCCGTCAGCCTGCTGCCCGTCACCCCCGACAGTTTCCCCAGCCTGCCAGCCCCCGCCGGCAGCCTGTACGTCTGGGACACACCACTGGCCAACCCGGTGGTGGCCGGACAGCTGGACAAAGCCAACGCCGCGTTCGTGCTGGAGACGCTGACCCGGGCCGGCCAGGGCTGCCTCGACGGGCAGTTCGCCGGGATGATCACCGCCCCCGTGCACAAGGGTGTGATCAACGAGAGTGGCATTGCCTTCTCCGGTCACACCGAATTCCTCGCCGACCTCACCCATACCGCGCAAGTGGTGATGATGCTGGCCACCCGAGGATTACGCGTGGCCCTGGTGACCACCCACCTGCCCCTGCGCGATATTGCCGACGCCATCACCGGCGAACGCCTGGAGCGCGTCACCCGCATCCTGCATGCGGACATGCGCGACAAGTTCGGCATCGCCAACCCACGCATCCTGGTCTGCGGGCTCAACCCGCATGCCGGAGAAGGCGGCCACCTGGGCCGCGAAGAAATTGACATCATCGAGCCGGCGCTGCAGCGCCTGCGCGCCGAAGGCATGGACCTGCGCGGTCCGCTGCCGGCCGATACCCTGTTTACCCCCAAATATCTGGAGCACTGCGATGCGGTGCTGGCGATGTACCACGACCAAGGCCTGCCCGTACTCAAGTACAAGGGCTTCGGCGCCGCGGTCAACGTGACGCTGGGCCTGCCGATCATCCGTACCTCGGTCGACCACGGCACTGCCCTGGACCTGGCCGGCACCGGTCGAATCGATACCGGCAGCCTGCGCGTCGCATTGGAAACCGCCTACCAGATGGCCGAGAACCGACCATGACCGAGCACTACCAACACCGGGCGCGCAAGCGCTTCGGCCAGAACTTCCTGCATGACGCCGGAATCATCGACCGCATCCTGCGGGCAATCAACGCCAAGGCCGGCGAACACCTGCTTGAAATCGGCCCGGGCCAGGGCGCCCTGACCGAGGGGCTGCTGGGCAGCGGCGCACAGCTGGACGTGGTGGAGCTGGACAAGGACCTGGTGCCGATCCTGCAACACAAGTTCGCCGGGCGCGACAACTTCCGCCTGCACCAGGGTGATGCCCTGAAGTTCGACTTCAACCAGTTGGGCGTGCCAGAGCGTAGCCTGAAGGTGGTCGGCAACCTGCCCTACAATATCTCCACCCCGCTGATCTTCCATCTGCTCAGCCACGCCGGGCTGATCCGCGACATGCACTTCATGCTGCAGAAGGAAGTGGTCGAGCGCATGGCTGCCGGCCCGGGTGGCGGTGACTGGGGGCGCCTGTCGATCATGGTGCAGTACCACTGCCGGGTCGAGCACCTGTTCAACGTTGGCCCTGGCGCCTTCAATCCGCCGCCGAAAGTGGACTCGGCCATCGTCCGCCTGGTACCGCACGCAGTGCTGCCTCATCCGGCCAAGGATGCGCGACTGCTGGAACAGGTGGTACGCGAGGCGTTCAACCAGCGCCGCAAGACCCTGCGCAATACCCTGAAAGGTCTGCTCGACAGCGCGGCCATCGAAGCCGCCGGTGTGGACGGCAGCCTGCGCCCCGAGCAGCTGGACCTGGCCGCCTTCGTGCGCCTGGCTGACCAGTTGGCTGATCAGCAAGCCTGATATCGCCTGTACCGGCCTCTTCGCGGGTAAACCCGCTCCCACAGTGACCGCGTGCGATTCCTGTGGGAGCGGGTTTACCCGCGAAGAGGCCGGTACTGATAACAACGATCTCAAGCCCCACCCCGCTGGCCCTCCCCCCTCTCAATGGCCTAGACTGCGTTATTGCGTCAGTTCGCCCAAGGCCCTTGCATGTCCGACCCCCGCTATCAGATCGACGTCAGCGTCGTGACCCGCTATCTCAAAGACCAATCCGACCCCGAAAGCAGCCGTTTCGCCTTCGCCTACACCATCACCGTGCAGAACAACGGCACGGTCACGGCCAAGCTGATGTCCCGCCATTGGCTGATCACCAACGGTGACGGCGAGGTCGAGGAAGTGCGCGGCGCCGGCGTGATCGGCCAGCAACCGCTGATCGAACCCGGCCAGAGCCACACCTACAGCAGCGGCGCGGTCATCAGCACCCGCGTCGGCACCATGCAGGGCAGCTACCAGATGTTCGCCGAGGACGGCAAGCGCTTCGACGCCACGATTGCCCCCTTCCGCCTGGCCGTGCCCGGGGCCCTGCACTGATGGCCACCTACGCGGTCGGCGACCTGCAAGGCTGCCTGCAACCGCTCAAGTGCCTGCTCGAACGCGTACGCTTCAACCCGGCGGTCGACCGGCTGTGGCTGGTGGGTGACCTGGTCAACCGTGGCCCCGAGTCCCTCGAGACCCTGCGCTACCTCTATTCGATCCGCCATGCGCTGGTCTGCGTGCTGGGCAATCACGACCTGCACCTGCTGGCGGCCTGGCACAATGTCGAGCGCCTGAAGAAAAGCGACACCCTGCGCGAAATCATCGAGGCCCCGGACGCCGACCAGCTGTTCGACTGGCTGCGCCGGCAGAAGCTGCTGCACTACGACGAAACCCGCGGCATTGCCATGGTCCATGCCGGCATCCCGCCGCAATGGACCCTGGGCAAGGCGCTGGAGCTGGCGGCCGAGGTCGAGGAAGTGCTGCGCGACGACGGCCGCCTGAAGCTGTACCTGGACGGCATGTACGGCAACGAGCCGAACAAGTGGAGCAAGGACCTGGCCGGCGTCGAGCGCCTGCGGGTGATCACCAATTACTTCACCCGCATGCGCTTCTGCACTGCCGCCGGCAAGCTCGACCTCAAGACCAAGGAAGGCGCCGACAGCGCCCCCAAAGGCTACAAGCCGTGGTTCGATCACCCGGACCGTCGCTCGCGTCATGTGAAGATCATCTTCGGCCACTGGGCCGCCCTCGAAGGCCGTGTCGATGTGCCCGGCGTGATCGCCCTGGACACCGGCTGCGTCTGGGGCGGCGCGATGACCCTGTACAATGTCGACAGTGGTGAGTTCCACCGCTGCGACTGCACCCGCGAGGGCACCCCGCGCCCGCCGGCTCCACTCAACGAACACCCCTGAAGGAACCGCACCCATGAGCGAATTCAAGCGCATTACCCCAGAGCAAGCCCTCGCCCTGCGTGCGCAAGGCGCGGTCGTGGTCGACATTCGCGACCCGCAGGCCTATGCCGCCGGGCACATCGCCGGCGCCACTCATCTGGATAATCACTCGGTTGCCGATTTCATCCGCAACGCCGACCTGGACGCGCCTACACTGGTTGTCTGCTACCACGGCAATTCCAGCCAGAGCGCTGCCGCCTACCTGGTCGGCCAGGGCTTCTCCAACGTCTACAGCATCGACGGTGGCTTCGAGCTGTGGCGCAACACCTACCCGGCGGAAACCGCCCAGGGCAGCGCCGAATAATTTTTTCATTTTTCCTCCAGCCCGCGCTTGGCGCGGGCTTGCGCCCGACCTGACGAACGGTCGCAGGCCTCTTCTCGGCTCCCCGCCCTTGACCTTGCGTATAACCAACTATCCTTAAGCCCAGGCCATCCAAAAAAGGGGAGAGCCGGTACACCGGCGTGCGGGTCATCGGTAGCGTTCCAAGGTGTTCTGGGGGGTATACAGCAATCGGCGAGCCCGGTTGCATGCCAGCATCAGCTGACTGATCCGGCGTCGTCTCCACGTATCGAGCGAGGTGACGTCATGAGCATTTTTAGCCACTTCCAACAACGTTTCGAGTCCACCCGCCAGGAAGAACTTTCGCTGCAGGAGTACCTCGAGCTGTGCAAAGAGGATCGCAGCGCCTATGCCTCGGCGGCCGAGCGGCTGTTGCTGGCCATCGGCGAACCAGAGCTGATCGACACCTCAAGCAACTCCAGGCTGTCGCGGATCTTCTCCAACAAGGTGATCCGCCGCTATCCGGCCTTTGCCGACTTCCATGGCATGGAAGAGTGCATCGACCAGATCGTCTCCTACTTCCGCCATGCCGCCCAAGGCCTGGAAGAGAAGAAACAGATCCTCTACCTGCTGGGCCCGGTGGGCGGCGGTAAATCGTCGCTGGCCGAGAAACTCAAGCAGCTGATGGAAAAGGTGCCGTTCTACGCCATCAAGGACTCGCCGGTATTCGAATCGCCCCTGGGCCTGTTCAATGCCGCCGAGGACGGCCAGATCCTCGAAGAGGAATACGGCATCTCGCGCCGCTACCTCAACACCATCATGTCGCCCTGGGCCACCAAGCGCCTGCAGGAGTTCGGCGGCGACATCAGCAAGTTCAAGGTGGTCAAGCTCTACCCATCCATCCTCAACCAAATCGCCATCGCCAAGACCGAGCCGGGCGACGAGAACAACCAGGACATCTCTGCCCTGGTGGGCAAGGTGGATATCCGCAAGCTCGAGGAATTCCCGCAGAACGACGCCGACGCCTACAGCTATTCGGGCGCCCTGTGCCGGGCCAACCAGGGCCTGATGGAATTCGTCGAGATGTTCAAGGCGCCGATCAAGGTCCTGCACCCGTTGCTCACCGCGACCCAGGAAGGCAACTACAACAGCACCGAGGGGTTGGGCGCGATCCCCTACTCCGGGATCCTGCTGGCCCACTCCAACGAATCGGAGTGGCACACCTTCCGCAACAACAAGAACAACGAGGCGTTCATCGACCGGATCTACATCGTCAAGGTGCCGTACTGCCTGCGCGTCAGCGACGAGATCAAGATCTACGACAAGCTGCTGATCAACAGCTCCCTGGCCAAGGCGCACTGCGCGCCGGACACCCTGAAGATGCTGGCCCAGTTCACCGTGCTCTCGCGCCTTAAAGAGCCCGAGAACTCCAACATCTACTCGAAGATGCGCGTGTACGACGGCGAGAACCTCAAGGACACCGACCCGAAAGCCAAGTCGATCCAGGAGTACCGCGACTCTGCGGGCGTCGACGAGGGCATGAACGGCCTGTCGACCCGCTTCGCCTTCAAGATCCTTTCCAAGGTGTTCAACTTCGACCCTCACGAGGTGGCGGCCAACCCAGTGCACCTGCTGTATGTGCTGGAGCAGCAGATCGAGCAGGAGCAGTTCCCCGCCGAGGTGCGCGAGCGCTACCTGCGCTACCTGAAGGAATACCTGGCACCGCGCTACATCGAGTTCATCGGCAAGGAAATCCAGACCGCCTACCTGGAGTCCTACAGCGAGTACGGCCAGAACATCTTCGACCGTTACGTGCTGTACGCCGACTTCTGGATCCAGGACCAGGAATACCGCGACCCGGAAACCGGCGAGATCCTCAACCGCATCGCCCTCAACGAGGAGCTGGAGAAGATCGAGAAGCCGGCCGGCATCAGCAATCCGAAGGATTTCCGCAACGAGATCGTCAACTTCGTGCTGCGCGCCCGGGCCAACAACAACGGCAAGAACCCCAGCTGGCTCAGCTATGAGAAGCTGCGGGTGGTGATCGAGAAGAAGATGTTCTCCAACACCGAGGACCTGCTGCCGGTCATCAGCTTCAACGCCAAGGCCAGCAAGGAGGATCAACAGAAGCACAACGACTTCGTCACCCGGATGGTGGAGCGTGGCTACACCGACAAGCAGGTTCGACTGCTGTCGGAATGGTACCTGCGGGTCAGGAAATCGCAATAAGGCGACACGCTACACGCCGTGCGTCCGAGGCTGGCCTTGCCGGCCCGGACGGCGGCGGCTGCTTTTACGCGCAGCTCGTAGCTTGAAGCATGCAGCTGTTCCCAGCTACCGGAGGGACCATGAGCTACGTAATCGACCGACGCCTGAACGGCAAGAACAAGAGCACGGTCAATCGCCAGCGCTTCCTGCGGCGTTACCGTGAACACATCAAGAAGGCCGTCGAAGAGGCCGTGAGCCGCCGCTCCATCATGGACATGGAGCATGGCGAACAGATCAGCATCCCGGGTCGTGACATCGACGAACCGGTGCTGCACCACGGTCGTGGCGGCAAGCAGACCATCGTCCACCCCGGCAACAAGGAATTCACCGCCGGCGAACACATCGCCCGGCCACAAGGTGGCGGCGGTGGCAGTGGCCGCGGCAAGGCCGGCAACTCCGGCGAGGGCATGGACGACTTCGTGTTCCAGATCACCCAGGAAGAATTCCTCGAATTCATGTTCGAGGACCTGGAGCTGCCCAACCTGGTCAAGCGCCACCTGACCGGTGCCGACACCTTCAAGACCGTACGCGCGGGCATTGCCAACGAGGGCAACCCGTCGCGCATCAACATCGTCCGCACCCTGCGCTCGGCCCACGCCCGGCGCATCGCCCTGACCGGCAGCAGCCGCGCCCTGCTGCGCGAGGCGCAGAAGGAGCTGGACCGGCTCAAGGTCGAGGAACCGGACAACTTCACCGACATCCAGGACACCGAGATCGAGATCGAGCGGCTCAAGGCGCGCATCAACCGCCTGCCGTTCCTCGACACCTTCGACCTGAAGTACAACCTGCTGGTCAAGCAGCCCAACCCCAGCTCCAAGGCGGTGATGTTCTGCCTGATGGACGTGTCCGGCTCCATGACCCAGGCCACCAAGGACATCGCCAAGCGCTTCTTCATCCTGTTGTACCTGTTCCTCAAGCGCAACTACGACCGCATCGAGGTGGTGTTCATCCGCCACCACACCAGCGCCCGCGAAGTGGACGAGGAAGAGTTCTTCTACTCCCGCGAGACCGGCGGCACCATCGTCTCCAGCGCGCTCAAGCTGATGCAGGAGATCATGGCCGAGCGCTATCCGGCCAGCGACTGGAACATCTACGCCGCCCAGGCCTCGGACGGCGACAACTGGAACGACGACTCGCCGATCTGCCGCGACATCCTCGCCAACCAGATCATGCAGCACGTGCAGTACTACACTTACGTCGAGATCACCCCACGCGAACACCAGGCGCTGTGGTACGAGTACGAGCGCATCGGCGAAGCGTTCCCCGACACCTTCGCCCAGCAGCAGTTGGTATCGGCCGGCGATATCTACCCGGTCTTCCGTGAACTCTTCCAGCGCAGGTTAGCCACATGACCGCCAGAGAGCAGAGACGCCAGCCCATCTCCACCGGCTCCGAATGGACGTTCGAGCTGATCCAGACCTACGACCGCGAGATCAGTCGCCTGGCCGCCCGCTACGCCCTGGACACCTACCCCAACCAGATCGAGGTGATCACCGCCGAGCAGATGATGGACGCCTACGCCTCGGTGGGCATGCCGCTGGGTTATCACCACTGGTCTTACGGCAAGCAATTCCTCAGCACCGAGAAGTCCTACAGCCGCGGCCAGATGGGCCTGGCCTACGAGATCGTGATCAACTCCGATCCGTGCATCGCCTACCTGATGGAAGAAAACACCATGTGCATGCAGGCACTGGTGATTGCTCACGCCTGCTACGGCCACAACAGCTTCTTCAAGGGCAACTACCTGTTCCGCACCTGGACAGACGCCAGCTCGATCATCGACTACCTGGTGTTCGCCAAGCAGTACATCGCTCAATGCGAGGAGCGCCACGGCATCGATGCCGTCGAGGACCTGATCGACTCCTGCCACGCCCTGATGAACTACGGCGTGGACCGCTACAAGCGCCCCTACCCCATTTCCGCCGAGGAAGAGCGGCGCCGGCAGAAGGAGCGCGAGGAGCACCTGCAACGGCAGATCAACGACCTCTGGCGCACCATCCCCAAGGGCGCCGAAAAAGGCGGCGAGAGAGACGACGCGCGCTTCCCGGCCGAGCCCCAGGAGAACATCCTCTACTTCATCGAGAAGCACGCCCCGCTGCTGGAGCCCTGGCAGCGCGAAGTGGTGCGCATCGTGCGCAAGATCGCCCAGTATTTCTACCCACAGCGCCAGACTCAGGTGATGAACGAAGGCTGGGCGACCTTCTGGCACTACACCCTGATGAACGACCTGTACGACGAGGGGCTGATCACCGAAGGCTTCATGATGGAGTTCCTGCAGTCGCACACCAGCGTGGTGTTCCAGCCTGGCTTCGACAGCCCCTACTACAGCGGCATAAACCCCTATGCCCTGGGCTTTGCCATGTACACCGACATCCGCCGCATGTGCGAGTACCCCACCGATGAGGATCGCCGCTGGTTCCCGGAGATCGCCGGCAGCGACTGGCTGTCGACGATCAAGTTCGCCATGAGCAGCTTCAAGGATGAAAGCTTCATCCTGCAGTACCTGTCACCCAAGGTGATGCGCGACCTCAAGCTGTTCAGCATCCTCGATGACGACCAGCGTGACGACCTGCTGGTGCCGGCGATTCATGACGAGGACGGCTACCGCACCATCCGCGAGCAGCTGGCCGCGCAGTACAACCTGGGCAACCGCGAACCCAACGTGCAGATCTGGAGCATCGACCGGCGCGGCGACCGCTCGCTGACCCTGCGTCACCAGCAGCACAACCGCAAACCGCTGGGCGACTCCACCGACGAGGTGCTCAAGCACCTGCACCGCCTGTGGGGCTTCGATATCCACCTGGAGACCGTGCAGGGCGACCAGGTGATGAAGACCCACCACATGCCACCGCGCAGCGAGCACAGCGAGGCCGGCGACTACGGGCGCATGGACCTGGCCGTGGTGCACCACCTCTAGCCCGGCCCGCACCATTTTTGCCGACAAGGTATCCTGTCGGCAGAAATGGAGGTTTCACATGCAGATCTACAAGGTTGGCGGCGCCGTGCGCGACCGCCTGCTTGGCCGTCCGGTCAGCGACGTCGACTGGTTGGTGGTTGGCGCCACCGTCGAACAGATGCAGGCCCAGGGATTCCGCCCGGTCGGCGCCGATTTCCCGGTGTTCCTGCACCCGAAGACCGGTGAGGAATATGCCCTTGCCCGTACCGAGCGCAAGAGCGGGCGCGGTTATGGCGGTTTCACCTTTCACGCAAGCCCCGAAGTCACCCTCGAAGAAGATCTGGTTCGTCGCGACCTGACCATCAATGCCATGGCCGAGGATGAACACGGCGTACTGCACGATCCCTATCACGGCAAGGCCGATCTCGAGCAGCGGATCCTTCGCCATGTTTCCCCGGCGTTCGCCGAAGATCCCCTGCGGGTTCTGCGCGTTGCGCGCTTTGCGGCCCGCTACGCGCCCTTGGGTTTCCACGTCGCCGACGACACCCTGAAACTGATGCGCCAGATCGCCGAGTCGGGCGAGCTGCAGGCACTGACCGCCGAGCGCAGCTGGAAGGAGATCGAACGGGCATTGATGGAAAGCGAGCCACAGGTGTTCATCGAGGTGCTGCGCAGTTGCGGCGCGCTGAACGAGCTGATGCCAGAGCTGGAGCACGGCGCCGATACACTGGCTGCGTTGCACCAGGCGGCCAGGCACCAGCAATCACTGCCGGTGCGTTGGGCATGCCTGCTGCGCGGATTGGAGCCAACGGCGATCAAGGCACTCAACCAGCGCTTCAAGGTCCCACGCGAATGCCAGGAACTGGCAGTACTGGTAGGAGAGTTCGCCGAACGGGCCGATGAAGCCCAGGCACTGGAGCCGACAAGCCTGCTGGAGTTGCTGCAGAAGTTCGATGTGTATCGACGACCGCAACGCTTCGAGGATTTCATCGCCGCGTGCGAGATGGCTGCGCCAGGCTCGGCGTACCCTCAGGGCATGTACCTGCGGGGAGCCGCTGAAGCGGCGCGGGCAGTGGAGGTGAAGTCGCTGGTTGAGAAAGGAATGACCGGAAAGGCCTTGGGTGACGCACTGAAAGACAAACGGCTGAAGGCGCTCGAAGCATACCAATCAGCTTGATCCGCCCCCGCCCTTCGCGGGTAAACCCGCTCCCACAGGGATCGCGCCAGATTCTAAAAATTGAGCAAGACAGTTGCTCCCACAGGTTTTTCACCGCCCTCAACAGCGGCGCGATACCTGTGGGAGCGGGTTTACCCGCGAAGAGGGCGGTACTGGCTTACATCAGAGTCAGCTGCAACCCTCGCCATTCGAACGGCACCGGCGCCAGTACCTGTTCAATGCTCGCCTCCCGCCACAGCTGCTCCATGGACTTGCCCTCGCCCGGATGCACCAGTTCCGGTGCCAGCAACGACAACGGCCACAGCACAAAGGCGTTCTTCACGATCTCCGCCCGCGGCAGCACCAGACCATTGAACGTGCCACACAGGTCATCGAACATCAGTACATCGATATCCAGCGGCAGCCCCTTGCGATCCGGGGCGTAGCGGCCGTTTTCAGCCTCGATGAACTTGAGCCGGCGGTCGAGTTCCAGCAGCGGCAGGTCGGTGCATCCGCGCACTACCAGATTGTAAAACGGGCCGCTCTTGATTCCCACGGCCTGGCTCTCGAACACTGCGGAGCAGTGCATGTCACTGAGCATGCCTGCCAACGCATCGAGTCCCGCACACAAGTGCCGCTCGCGGTCGATGTTGCTGCCCAGCCCGAGATATACCGTACTCAGAGACATCCGCGCTCGATCTCCACGCCTACACCGCCACGGGCCGCAGGCACCGCGCCCGGCTTGGTCAGCTTCAGCCGCACCCAGGGGATGTTGAACTCGGCCATCAGCACCGCCACCAGACGCTCGGCGAAGGTCTCCACCAGCTCGAAGCGGGCCTGTTCGGCAAAGGCCTGGACGCGCGCCGAGACACTGGCATAGTCCAGCGCCAGTGACAGGTCGTCACCGGCCGCCGCCGGGCGGTTGTCCCAGGCGAAACTCAGGTCCAGGCGCAGGCACTGGCGAATATCCCGCTCCCAGTCATAGGCACCGATGACGGTATCGACTTCCAGGCCTTCGATGAACACTCTGTCCAAGCACTTCTCTCCACAGCACGACAAGGGCGACGGGCGCCGTTAGAATCAGGGCGTCCTCGCCCGGAATAGTTAGCATGTTTTGGTCACTGGCGCTGCTTGCCTACCTGCTCGGCTCTCTGTCCTTCGCCATCGTCCTGAGCCGCCTCAGCGGCAGCCCCGACCCGCGCTCCAGCGGCTCGGGCAATGCCGGCGCGACCAACATGCTACGCCTGGCAGGCCGCAAGCTGGCGATCCTGACGCTGCTCGGCGACCTGTGCAAGGGCATGTTGCCAGTACTGCTGGCCCGCCTGGCCGGGCTCGACCAGCAGGAACAGGCCTGGGTCGGCATCTGCGCGGTGCTCGGCCACCTGTTCCCGGTGTACTTCCGTTTCCAGGGCGGCAAGGGCGTGGCCACCGCCGCCGGCATGCTCATGGCGTTGTACTTTCCCGCCGCACTGCTGGCCATCGGCGCCTGGCTGCTGACCTTCTACCTGACCCGCACCAGCTCGCTGGCAGCCTTGATCGCCACGCCGCTGACGCTGCCATTGCTGGCCTGGCGAGAGCCCGAAGCGCTGTTGCCGATGACGGTGTTGACGATCCTGATCGTCTGGCGCCACCGCAACAACCTGCGTGACCTGTTCGCCGGGCGCGAACGCCATTTCTGAGGCGCGCGCATGACCCCGGCGCGGCTCACACCGCCGGCAACTGCTCCATCGGCCAGCGCGCCTGCACGCTGATGGCCAGGTCCTGCTGCTGCCCGGCCAGCAGGCGCTGGCAACCGGCGTAGGCGATCATCGCGCCGTTGTCAGTGCAGAACCGTGGACGGGCGTAATAGACATTGCCCTTGATGCTGGCCAGCATGTCTTCCAGCGAAGCACGCAAGGCGGTGTTGGCACTCACGCCACCGGCGATGACCAGACGCTTGAGGCCTGTCTGCTTGAGGGCGCGCTTGCACTTGATGGTCAGAGTCTCCACCACCGCCTGCTGGAACGCCAGCGACACGTCGCAACGGGTTTGCTCGTTGTCGTCCCCGGCGTCGCGGCATTGCTGCCAGGTGTTCAGGGCGAAGGTCTTGAGGCCGCTGAAACTGAACTGCAGGCCTGGCCGATCGCACATCGGTCGCGGGAACACGAAGCGCCCGGGCGTGCCTTGCTCGGCCAGGCGGGCGATTTCCGGCCCACCCGGATAATTGAGGCCGATCAGCTTGGCGGTCTTGTCGAAAGCTTCGCCAGCGGCGTCGTCCAGGCTCTCGCCCAGCAGCTCGTACTGGCCGATGCCATCGACCCGCACCAGCTGGGTGTGGCCGCCCGACACCAACAAAGCGACGAACGGAAACTCCGGTGGCTGCTCCTCGAGCATCGGCGCCAGCAGATGGCCTTCCATATGGTGCACGCCGATCGCCGGAATATCCCAGGCGAACGCCAGCGCCTGGGCGCAGGAGGCGCCCACCAGCAGTGCGCCGACCAGGCCGGGACCCGCGGTGTAGGCGATGGCGTCGATCTCGGTGGCGACGCAGTCGGCTTCCTGCAGCACCTGGCGGATCAGCGGCAGCATGCGCTTGACGTGGTCGCGCGAGGCGAGCTCGGGCACCACGCCGCCATAGACGCGGTGCAGGTCGATCTGGCTGAACAGCGCGTCGGCCAGCAGGCCGCGCTCACTGTCGTATAATGCGACGCCAGTTTCGTCGCAGGATGTTTCCAATCCCAGTACTAGCATGGGTCCGTGCCTTGTCGAGGCTGAATTCGAAGGCGCGCATGATAGTCCCCGTGTCCGGTGCCGACCAGCGGTTTTCGATCAGAGGCTTTGCATTCCGGCCAGCTAAGGGTTAACATCCGCAACCCTTGAAAACCGACGTTCTCCAGCACACCTTATGTTTTGCCAGGAGCACGTCTACCCCGGTAATGAATTAAGGTAGCCCTGGATGCCAGCCGTCAAAGTTAAAGAGAACGAACCCTTCGACGTAGCTCTGCGTCGTTTCAAGCGCTCCTGCGAAAAAGCCGGTGTACTGGCTGAAGTTCGTAGCCGCGAGTTTTACGAGAAGCCGACCGCCGAGCGTAAGCGCAAAGCCGCTGCCGCTGTAAAGCGTCACGCCAAGAAGGTTCAGCGCGAACAGCGCCGCGCCGTTCGTCTGTACTAAGTACAGCCGTTCTACGCAAAGCTTCTGCCATGCCCGGCCTCGTGCCGGGCTGATGGCAGCGGTCGTTTCAAACCCTTGGCCATGCGCCATGGGCGCCCCGGCAAAAGCCATGGGCAACCTGCTTCAACGCGTCAGAACTGGTCCTCGACCAGGCGTGCACGTCCTTTCTGACGAGCCCTTAACGGGCTGGTGACGAGCACACTCCTCTTCCTGCGATACCCCACGCCAAACCCGCGCACAAGCGTTTAGACTTGCCAGTTGCCAGATGACGAGACTGCCATGGCCGGGCTGATTCCCCAGAGCTTCATCGATGACCTTCTCAACCGCACCGACATCGTCGATGTGGTGAGTTCGCGCGTCCAGCTGAAGAAGACCGGCAAGAACCTGTCCGCCTGCTGCCCGTTCCACAAGGAAAAGAGCCCTTCCTTCACCGTCAGCCCCGACAAGCAGTTCTACTACTGCTTCGGCTGCGGCGCCGGCGGCAACGCGCTTGGCTTCATCATGGATCACGACAACCTGGACTTCCCCCAGGCGGTCGAGGAACTGGCCCGCGCGGCCGGCATGGAAGTCCCGCGGGAAGAAGGCCGTCGCGGACAGAAGCCGCGCCAGCCAACCGATTCACCGCTGTACCCGCTGCTGGAGGCGGCCAGCGAGTTCTACCGCCAGGCCCTGCGCGGCCACGCCACCCGCAAGGCGGCGGTGGACTACCTCAAGGGCCGCGGCCTGTCCGGCGAGATCGCCCGCGACTTCGGCCTGGGCTTCGCCCCGCCGGGCTGGGACAACCTGCTCAAGCACCTGGGCGCCGACTCGCTGCAGCAGAAAGTGATGATCGACGCAGGCCTCTTGATCGAGAATGCTGAAAGCGGCAAGCGCTACGACCGCTTCCGCGACCGGGTGATGTTCCCGATCCGCGACAGCCGTGGCCGGGTCATCGCCTTCGGCGGCCGGGTACTGGGCGACGACAAGCCCAAGTACCTGAACTCCCCGGAAACCCCGGTGTTCCACAAGGGCCAGGAACTGTACGGCCTGTACGAGGCACGCAAGCACAACCGCAACCTCGACGAGATCATCGTGGTCGAGGGCTACATGGACGTCATCGCCCTGGCCCAGCAGGGCCTGCGCAACGCGGTGGCCACCCTCGGCACGTCCACCAGCGAGGAGCACCTCAAGCGCCTGTTCCGCGTGGTGCCCAGCGTGCTGTTCTGCTTCGACGGCGACCAGGCCGGACGCAAGGCTGCCTGGCGCGCCCTGGAGGCGACCCTGTCGAGCCTGCAGGATGGCCGCCGTGCGCGCTTCCTGTTCCTGCCCGAGGGCGAAGACCCGGACAGCCTGGTGCGCGCTGAAGGCACCGACGCCTTCCAGGCCCGCATCAACCAGCACGCCCAGCCACTGGCCGACTACTTCTTCGAACAGTTGAGCAACGAGGCCGACCCGCGCTCGCTGGAAGGCAAGGCGCACATGGTCACCCTGGCCGCACCGCTTATCGAAAAAGTCCCGGGCGCCAACCTGCGCCAACTCATGCGCAACCGCCTGAAGGACATTACCGGCCTCGACCCGCAACAGATGGAGCAACTGGCGCAGAGTGCGCCGACGCCCAGCACTCCGGATTACGACCCCGGCTACGACTACGACGCGATGGTCAGCTACACGCCGGACCATGGCGACATGCACTACCAGCCCGACTACCCCCCGGCGCAACAGGAACAACGCCCCTGGACGCCGAACAAGGGCGGCGGCAAGAAACAATGGGACGGTAAGCCGTGGGACAAGAAAGGCGGCAAGCCCTGGCAACGCGACGGCCAGCGCGGCGAAGCCCCGCCACGGGTACCGGCGCCGGTCGAGCCGCCGACGCTGTCGGCCCTGCGCACCCTGCTGCACCACCCGTTGCTGGCCGGCAAGGTCGAGGACGCCAGTCACTTCGCCGACGAAGAACAATTGTACAGCCAGCTGCTGGTGGCACTGATCGAGGCCGCGCAGAAGAATCCTAAGCTAAGCTCTATGCAGCTGATCGCACGCTGGCACGGCACCGAACAGGGCCGCCTGTTGCGCGCCCTGGCAGAAAAGGAGTGGTTGATCGATGCCGACAACCTTGAACAACAGTTTTTCGACACTATAACTAGTTTGTCCGCTCGCCAACGCGAGCGCAGCCTGGAACATCTGCTCAGGAAAGCGCGTCTAAGTGAACTGAGTACAGAGGAAAAATCTCAGCTGCTCGCCCTGCTGAGCCGCAATGTTCCCGCACAAAACCCGACCTCATCTGGCGCGTGAGGTCCAGGTTCGGGTATAATCCTCGGCTTGTTTTTTGCCCGCCAAGACCTTCAGTGGATAGGGTGTTATGTCCGGAAAAGCGCAACAGCAATCTCGTATCAAAGAGTTGATCACCCGCGGTCGTGAGCAGGGCTACCTGACTTACGCGGAGGTCAACGACCACCTGCCTGAGGATATTTCAGATCCGGAACAGGTGGAAGACATCATCCGCATGATCAACGACATGGGGATCAACGTATTCGAGAGTGCTCCGGATGCGGATGCCCTGTTGTTGGCGGAAGCCGACACCGACGAAGCCGCAGCCGAAGAAGCCGCCGCAGCGTTGGCGGCAGTAGAGACCGATATCGGCCGCACGACCGACCCGGTGCGCATGTACATGCGCGAAATGGGTACCGTCGAGCTGCTGACCCGCGAAGGCGAGATCGAAATCGCCAAGCGTATCGAGGAAGGCATCCGTGAAGTCATGGGCGCCATCGCTCACTTCCCGGGCACCGTCGACTACATCATCAGCGAATACGACCGCGTCACCGTCGAAGGCGGCCGTCTGTCCGATGTCCTCAGCGGTTATATCGACCCTGACGACAACATCGCCGCGCCGACCGAAGAAGTACCGATTCCAGGTGCCAAGGCCGCCGCTGCGAAGGAAGAAGAAGACGACGACGACGAAAACGCTGAAAGCAGCGATGACGAGGAAGAGACCGAAAGCGGTCCGGATCCGGTCGTTGCCGCGCAGCGCTTCGGTGCGGTCAAGGATCAGCTGGTCGACACCCTCAAGGTGCTGAAGAAGCACGGTCGAGGCCACAAGGACAGCATCGGCGCCATGCAGGCCCTGGCTGACCTGTTCATGCCGATCAAGCTGGTACCGAAGCAGTTCGACGTACTGGTCGAGCGTGTACGCGGCGCCCTTGACCGCCTGCGCCAGCAAGAACGCGCCATCATGCAGCTGTGCGTGCGTGACGCGCGCATGCCGCGCGCCGACTTCCTGCGCCTGTTCCCGAGCAACGAAACCGACCAGACCTGGTCCGGTGACCTGGCCAAGCGCAACACCAAATGGGCCGCCGCCCTGGGTGAAAAGGACGCCGCCATCGTTGCCTGCCAGCAGAAGTTGATCGACCTCGAGACCGAGACCGGCCTGACCGTCGCCGAGATCAAGGACATCAACCGTCGCATGTCCATCGGCGAAGCCAAGGCCCGCCGCGCCAAGAAGGAAATGGTCGAGGCGAACCTGCGTCTGGTGATCTCGATCGCCAAGAAGTACACCAACCGCGGCCTGCAGTTCCTCGACCTGATCCAGGAAGGCAACATCGGCTTGATGAAGGCGGTGGACAAGTTCGAATACCGTCGCGGCTACAAGTTCTCGACCTACGCCACCTGGTGGATCCGCCAGGCGATCACCCGCTCGATCGCCGACCAGGCGCGCACCATCCGTATTCCGGTGCACATGATCGAGACGATCAACAAGCTCAACCGCATTTCCCGGCAGATGCTGCAGGAAATGGGTCGCGAACCGACCCCGGAAGAGCTGGGCGAGCGCATGGAGATGCCTGAGGACAAGATCCGCAAGGTGTTGAAGATCGCCAAAGAGCCGATCTCCATGGAGACCCCGATCGGTGACGACGAAGATTCGCACCTGGGCGACTTCATCGAGGACTCGACCATGCAGTCCCCGATCGACGTGGCCACGGTCGAAAGCCTCAAGGAAGCGACCCGTGACGTGCTCTCGGGCCTGACCGCGCGCGAAGCCAAGGTGCTGCGCATGCGTTTCGGCATCGACATGAACACCGACCACACCCTCGAAGAGGTAGGCAAGCAGTTCGACGTGACCCGCGAGCGGATCCGTCAGATCGAAGCCAAGGCGCTGCGCAAGCTGCGCCACCCGACGCGAAGCGAGCATCTGCGCTCCTTCCTCGACGAGTAAAGACGAACCCCGGCCCAGGCCGGGGTTTTTCTTATGTGACAGAAGGTCGTTGCCACTGTCTACCCAGCGGGCGAGATGCCCGTCTACACTCGAATCAGTCCCCCTGATCGAGAGGCCGCTATGCCCATGATGCCGGCCTTCCTGTTGCTGCTCCTGCTCGCCTGGAACACAACGGCCGGCGCCCTGACCCTGACCGACGAGGAACAAGCCTGGCTCAGCGCCCACCCGCAGCTGCGCCTGGGCGTCGATGCTTCATGGCCGCCGTTCGAATTTCGCGACCAGGAAGGTCGCTACCAGGGATTGGCCGCCGATTACATCGCCCTGATCCAGGAACGCCTGGGGATCACCCTCAAGCCGATCGAGCCCAGCAGCTGGACCGAAGTGCTCGCACAGGCACGCAGCAACCGTCTCGACTTGCTTCCCGGGATCATGTCCACCCCGGAGCGCCAGAACTACCTGGCCTTCACCCGCCCCTACCTGGACTTCCCGATCGTCATCCTTGCCCATTCCGGCGGCGCGCAACCGCGCAACCTCAAGGACCTTTACGGCCTGAAGATCGCCGTGGTGGAGAACTACGCGCCCCACGAACTGCTGCGCACCCACCACCCGGATCTCAACCTGGTGGCCATGCCCAACGTCAGCTCGACCCTGCAGGCCCTGGCCACCGACGAGGTCGACGCGGTGGTCGGCGACCTCGCCTCGAGCATCTGGAGCCTGCGTCAGCTAAAGCTGGACGGCCTGTACGTCAGCGGCGAGACCCCTTACCGCTACCAGCTGGCCATGGCCGTGCCCCGCCAGCAAAAGGTGCTGGTCGGCATCCTCGACAAGGTGATGGCCGACATGAGCAGCAGTGAAGTCAGCCATATCCAGCAACGCTGGGTGGGCAATGTCGTCGATCAGCGGACCTTCTGGCACGATGTACTGCTCTATGGCCTGCCGGCGGTGCTGGTGCTGATGGCCATCCTGGCGGTGGTGATCCGCATCAACCGCCGCCTGAGTTCGGAGATTTCCCGGCGTATCGCCCTGGAACAGGAGCTGCGCAGCAGCGAGTACCACTACCGCGGCCTGATCGAGAGCCTGTCGGCGGTGGCCTGGGAGGCCGATGCCAACGACTTCAGCTACAGCTATGTCTCGCCCCACGCCGAGGACCTGCTCGGTTACCCCACGGGCGAGTGGCTCAAGCCCGGCTTCTGGCGCAGCATCCTGCACCCGGAGGATGCCCTCTGGGCGCAGGCCTACTGCGACAGTGAAACGGCGGCCGGACGCGATCACAGCCTCGACTACCGGGTGATCCGCGCCGACGGCCATACCCTGTGGGTGCGCAATATCGTCAGCATGATCGAGCACGGCCACAAGTCGCTGATGCGCGGGCTGATGATCGACATCAGCGAGACCAAGCATACCGAGGATGCCCTGCGCCTGTCGGAGCAGAAGTTCGCCTCGGTGTTCCAGCAATGCCCGGACATCCTGATCATCGCCCGGCACAGCGACGGCTGCCTGCTGGAGGTCAACGAAGCGTTCGAGGAGCTGATCGGCCTGAATCCTGCGCAAGTGATCGGCCGCACCGCCACCGAGCTCGGCTTGTGGGGTGTGGCCGGCACCGGCCCGGCATTGCTCGAACGCCTGCACCGCGGCGGCATCCGCAACCTGGAAATGACCTTCCGGCGCAACAACGGCGAGCTGTTCACCGGCCTGACCTCGGCCGAAACCTTCGAACTGGACAGCATGCCGGCACTGGTGGTGGCGATCCGCGACATCAGCCAGCTCAAGGAAACCCAGCAGCAACTGCAGACCTCCGAGGAGAAGTTCGCCAAGGCCTTCCACGCCTCCCCCGACGGGCTGCTGCTGTCGCGCCAGAGCGACGGCCTGCTGCTGGAGGTCAACGAAGGCTTCTGCCGCCTGACCGGCTACGATGTCAGCACGACGGTTGACCAGACCTCGCTGGACCTCGGTATCTGGGTCGACCTCGGAGAACGCCAGCGCCTGGTCGATCAACTACAGCGCGATGGCTTCGTGCGCGACTTCAGCTGCCATATCCGCCGCAGCGACGGACAGATCCGCCTCTGCGAGCTGTCCGCCCGGCCACTGCCGATCGGCGGCGTCGACTGCATGCTGACCATCGCCCGCGACATTACCGAGCGCCACCTGATGCAGGAGAAGCTGCAACTGGCCGCCACGGTGTTCGAGAACACCGCCGAAGGCGTGCTGATAACCGACACCGACCAGCGCATCAGCGCGGTCAACCGCGCCTTCAGCGAGATCACCGGCTACAGCGAGATCGAAGCCCTTGGCCAGACCCCGCGCCTGCTCGCCTCCGGCCAGCACGACAGTGCCTTCTACGTTGCCATGTGGCACCAGCTGACCGCCGAGGGGCACTGGCAGGGCGAGATCTTCAACAAACGCAAGAACGGCGAGCTGTACCCCGGCTGGCTGACCATCAGCGCCGTGCGCAACCACGAGCGCGAGATCACCCACTTCGTCGCCGTGTTCGCCGACATCTCCAGCCTCAAGCACGCCCAGGCCAAGCTCGACTACCAGGCCCACCACGACCCGCTCACCGGCCTGCCCAACCGCGCCCTGTTCGAAAGTCGCCTGCAGGCCGCGCTGAACTGCGCCCAGATATCCAATCGCCAGGGCGCGGTGCTGTTCCTCGACCTCGACCGCTTCAAGCACATCAACGACAGCCTCGGCCACCCGGTGGGCGACCTGCTGCTCAAGGGCATCGCCCAGCGCCTCAAGGAGCAGGTGCGCGACGTGGACACCGTGGCCCGCCTGGGCGGCGACGAGTTCATCATCCTCCTGCCCGGCCTGCACAAGCCCAGTGATGCCAGCGCCATCGCCAACAAGCTGCTGGCCGGCTTCCACGCGCCGTTCCAGGCCGGCGAGCACGAGTTCTTCACCAGCGCCAGCATCGGTATCAGCTTGTACCCGCAGGACGGTACCGATGTCGCCAGCCTGATCCGCAACGCCGACGCCGCGATGTACCGTTCCAAGGCCAAGGGTCGCAACCGCGTCGAGGCCTACACCCGCGAGCTCACCACCCAGGCCAGCGAACGCATTGCCCTGGAACACGAGCTGCGCCGCGCCATCGAGCGCAACGAGCTGAGCCTGTGCTATCAGCCCAAGTTCAGCCTCAAGACCCAGAGCCTGGTCGGCGCAGAGGCGCTGGTCCGCTGGACCCATCCCACTTTCGGCGAAGTGCCGCCCGAGCAGTTCATCCACCTGGCCGAGGAGAACGGCACCATCCTGCAGCTCGGCGACTGGGTGCTGGAGCAGGCCTGCCGGCAGATGCACGCCTGGAAGAAGGCCTACCATGCCTTTGGCCCGCTCTCGATCAACCTGGCCGGTGCCCAGTTGCGCCAGCCCAGCCTGGCCCGGCGTATCGAACAGCTGCTGCGCAGCTATCAGCTCAAGGCCGGCGACCTGCAGCTGGAGATCACCGAGAACTTCATCATGAGCCAGGCCGAGGAAGCGCTGAGCGTGCTGCATCAGCTCAAGCTGCTGGGCGTGCAGTTGGCCATCGACGACTTCGGCACCGGCTACTCCTCGCTCAGCTACCTCAAGCGCCTGCCGCTGGACATCCTCAAGATCGACCAGTCGTTCATCCGCGGCCTGCCGGACGATCCCCACGACGCCGCCATCGCCCGCGCCATCATCGCCCTGGGCCGCAGCATGCAGCTGACGATCATTGCCGAAGGAGTGGAAAACCAGGCGCAACAGCGCTTCCTGGCCGCCGAAGGCTGCGAACAGATCCAGGGCTACATCGTCAGCCTGCCGCTGCCGCCGAACGAGTTCGCGGCGACCTTTCTTCGCATAGCACAAACGGATCTTTCGGATGGCACGCTATCGAAACCCTCGTTATAATCCTGCGCACCTGCTGAGGGCCTATAGCTCAGTTGGTTAGAGCAGAGGACTCATAATCCTTTGGTCCACGGTTCGAGTCCGTGTGGGCCCACCACCTTCAAAGCCGCGCATTGCGCGGCTTTCGTGCTTCTGGAATTTGGAAAAGTGGAGCTAGGCAGATTTCCAGCGTCCACATAACGTCCACATCGCTACAGGTTAAGCAAGAAGTCGCGAAGGTTCTGGCCATCAATTGGCCTAAGTGTGTAGTCGTTTCCAGTCTTCATGTGAATGATCGCGCCCTTGAGCCAATCGCGCTGGAAGGGGGTAAGGTCGCGAATCTCATCCACATTTATAACAAGCTCCAAATCCGTTTTGTCCATGACTTTCACAAACTTAGGCATTGCCGATGTCTCCATATTTTGACAGTGGGTTGAGATGTACGACTTCAGCTAAATGCCCAGGGCTGAAGTGAGCGTATTTTTGGGTCATCGCCAATGTGGCATGACCCAGAACCTTTTGCAGGGTCAGAATGTCACCGCCATTCATCATGTAATGGCTAGCAAACGTGTGCCGCAATACGTGGGTCAGTTGCCCTTCTGGCAGTTCCAGACCAATCGCCTCTACTACATCCCGAAATTTGGAGTAGCTTGACTTGAAAGGCAGAGCTTCGGCTAAGCGCTCTTGGAGGTGCGCAGTGATCGGAACGGTGCGGTTTTTACTGGACTTCGTTTTACTGTAATGAATTAGACCATTGCGGACTTGCCGGAGCGCCAGGCCCTCGGCCTCTCCCCATCTCGCACCCGTCGAGAGGCAAACCTCGGCAATCAACCTGACATCCGCGTCTCTATGGCCAAGGGCATCCAAAAGTGGTCGGATCTGCTCTGCATCCAGATAAGCCATCTCTGCTTCATCGAATTTCAGCTTGCGAACTTTGGCTAGTGGATTTTCACCTGACCATTCGCCAAGCCTCTCAAGCTCGTTGAACACCGCACGCAGATAAGCAAGCTCGTGATTGAGCATGTTGGGGCTAATCGGTTTGGCCACGTCTCCCTTCTTGCTGAAACCCCGACCTGGTGTACTCCTAGTGTACTTACCCTCAGCACGCTCGGCTCGATACGCAGCAAAGTGATTGGCCGTAAATTTATGCATCTTCGGATCACCCATTCGCTCTGCCATAGCCAGGAGCAGGCGTTCGCGCTCTTCACCTGTTTTCAGGTTCTGGCCATGTAGCCGGTACCAAAGCCGGACCAGATCACTCAGCTTCCGCTCATCGAGCTTCGGCTTCTTCTTGAACTCGCCCTTGGAACCATCGCCCATGATCCGGCGTTCGACGTGCATAGCTTCTTGCTTCGACTTCACCAGTCGGCGAATACGCGGGCCAGCTCGACCCTCGGGGCGGCAATCGACAAGCCACTGCCCGTCGTCCTGTTTTTTGATCGACATACGGGCCTACCGTGAACTCAACTCAAACAGCTGTCGGAAAGTGGCCATCTCACCGGTGGAAGTATCGGTGACCCGCCCCTTGATACGATCGAGCCGGAAGGTCCGTGGCTCGCCTCGCATGTGGCAAAAGCCCTTGAAGTAGGTGCTGCTGTTGCCCCGCCCCTTAGAAACCACCTTGTGTACCGTGACTTCACGGTCTGAATCGCCAGTGTCGAAGCTCTGGTAGGCGAACCTGATCTGTCGTTGCCCTTGCCACAGCACTCGACCGCTATCCATCAGGTCATCATCGTCGGAGTACGAGTAGGTCGAGCGTGCCGGCTGGTACCCCGTCGCACCCAGTTCACGTTGGGGCGTGTACTCCTGGTTCGCACGATGAACCTCTAGCGCTTCATTCAGCCATCCGACGAGCACGGCAATAACAAGCACTACCGCGACGACCCAGGCCCAGGTGGCCCAGTCGAAGTACCAAAGCATCAGCAGATCGATCACGACAACGCCCCCCATAGGGGCCTTGAACGACGGGTATTCCTTGTTCATGAATCTGTCCTTGTAGGTATGCGTCAGTGTGGGCTGATTTGTCCGCCATCCGGCGCGGTATCGCCCGTCATCAGCCATAACGTGTACTTCTTGAAGCGGGGGTGATTGGCGATCTTGAGCAGCGCCGGCGCCCCCAGCTCGATGATCCCCGCCTCGTACTTTCTGAAGGTGCTTTCGCTGAACTCCAGCACCTCGCAGAACTCACGCTGCGTCAGTCCCTCAGCTTTCCGGATTGCTTTGAGCTTGGTTGGAAAATCCATCACGTCCTCTTGACTTGTTCCTTACGCGGAACAACAATGTTCCTCGCAAGGAACATTTAGCCCCAATATTTTGCCAAGAGGTTAACAGAATGCAGATCGCCATCGACACGCCCTACGTCACGGTAGGCGAGTACGCCAAGCGCTCCGGCCAGTCCGATTCCGCCATTCGTCGCGAGATCGAGCAGGGCCGCTACATCATCCGCCCCAAGGTCGAGGGCTCGAAGTCGGCAGTTCTGATCAACATGGTCTACCTCGCTATGGAAGCCGCCGAGCAAGCTGAACGTGTTCGTGTAGAAGCCAAGCGGTAAGGGTCGAAAATGAGCGCACGCATCAACCCGGAGCACTTCGACCGCATCTACCTCGAGGACGTGATTCCCGCCCTCGAGCACGATCCGGAGCTGGGCTTCCAGGCCAAGGACGAGACGAAGGAGTACCTGAACAAGGGCATGTGCCCAAGCTGTGGTAAACGCTCAGTCTTCGTCAAAAAGGAAAAGCCCTATCAGCTCAAGTGCAACAGGCTGAACAACTGCGGCTACGAGGAACGCACCCGCGACCGCTATCAGCACCTGTTCGAAAACCTGAGTGAGCGCTTCCCGTCCACACCTGAGAACCCCAACGCCACCGCTGACGCCTACCTGAGCCGGGCCCGCGGCTTCGACATCAAGAAGCTCCAGGGCTGGTACACCCAGGGTCGCCGCCAGATGAAACCTTCCGGGGTTTGGGCCGACACCGTTCGCTTCCCCCTCTGCGATGGATATTGGGAACGCATCATCGATGCGCGTGCCATCGCCGGCAATGAGGATCAGAAGGCGGGTATCAAAGCTGGAATGCGCTACACCAACGCCGGTTGGGTACCGCCTGGCCAGACGATCGAAAAGCACGACCGTGTGTACATCGTAGAAGGCATCTTCCACGCCATCGCGCTGCACCTGGCCGGTTTCAAAACGATCGCCGCGATCAGCTGTGTGAACTTCCCCTGGGACATTGTCGAGGCCAACGCGGGCAAGCTCGTCACCTGGGTGATCGCCCTGGATGACGACAAGGCAGGTCGCACCTACATCCGCAAACACCTGAAAGAGCTGCGCTCCAAGAAGGAAATCGGCTGGGTCGCGCTGGCTGGAAAACTGGACTGGGACGACGTCTATCGAGACGGCAAGCTCGATCAGTTGTTCATCGAAGATGCCTGCTATCGCGGGCGCCTGTTCACTGCAGAAAGCGCCCGCAAGCTCGCTTACCTGGTGTATCTGCGCAAAGAGTCGGGTTTCTACCTGGTCGAGTTCAACAACCAGCTGTTTTCTGTCCGGGTCAACCAGGCCGAGCTGACCAAGGCCCTGGGCGATGACAAGCTGGAAGGCAATAGGGACATCTTCATTGGCGCATCAAAAGTGGAGCAGGTATCGAACTGTGTTCCGGATCTCGACTACCTGGAGAAGGACGTCATCACCGGTGAACAGCGGTACCACTTTAGCTTTGCGTTCCCCGATCAGACCCGTAACTGCCAGGCCGCGCTGTCCTCGGGATCGATCGCAGATCCTCGGGGTTTTGTGAAGGGTATGCTGGACTTCACACCTGGCGGCAACTTCGAAGGCGGCGCGCGGGAATTGGCATGGCTCAAGGCCAAGTGGCTGAACGACGAACATCGCCCAGTTCGCACCGTACGAAGCCTGCCGTTTCTCGGCTATGACGAAGACACCGGCACGTACTGCTTCCCCGACTTTGGATTCCAGAGCGGGCGCGAGCTGCAGGTAAACAGCCACGGCTTCATCGAGGTGAAAGGCCGGGGCATCAAGACCGCATTGGCCACCGTCAAGTTTGAACGCGGCGAGGAGTTCGACCCCTCCTGGTTCCGCGACTTCCTGGAAGTCACCGGCTTGAATGGCCTTGCTGCTCTGTCCTGGTGGACCGCAACTCTGTTTGTGCAGCAGATCGCCAGTCAGCAGGCGTCGTTCGGCTTCCTTGAGCTGAGCGGCGAACCTGGCTCGGGCAAATCCATGCTGCTGCGCTTCCTCTGGCGCTTGCTGGGACGCGAGAACACCGAGGGCATCA
This sequence comes from Mitsuaria sp. RG, assembly GCF_028369275.1. Taxonomy (NCBI): domain Bacteria; kingdom Pseudomonadati; phylum Pseudomonadota; class Betaproteobacteria; order Burkholderiales; family Sphaerotilaceae; genus Roseateles; species Mitsuaria sp. RG. Next base: position 247,508 of record NZ_JAQMYQ010000001.1, on the reverse strand, counting down.
AGCCAAGCGGATCTGGCGCCAGCGCTGTGGGCCTGCTGCGATCGTTCGCAGAGGTCAGCAACCTGCCGCTGGTGCTGATCGAGTCCGACCGCACCTACATCGATGCACAAGGGCGCACCGTGACCATCCAGTTCACCTGGGACGACGTCAAACCGATGTTCGACTATCACGCTCAGCTACGGGTGACTGGCGCGAAAACAACGGGCAACGAGAAGCGCGTGGACCTTTGGCGCGGCGCGCTGGCCATCGCACAGAACGCAAGCGTCACCGGTGACGAAGCAACGCTATCGCGCATCGTGCACTTCCACTTCACGAAGGACGGCCACAGCCTCGCCCTCAAGCCCAAAGCCGATCGACTCAAGGCCATGAAGGCCACGCAACTGGGCGGTTACCTGCGCCGCTGCCTGGTCAATGAAAAGGCATGGTTGGACCGGTATTTCGAGGCCTTCCCACGGTTCGAACGCAAGCTGATGGAGAACCCCGCCATCAGCGAAATGCGGATCTATCAGTCCCACGCCCAGGTGCTGGCGGCAGCCTACGCCACACAGATGTTCTTTCCCGACTGGAGCAACCATGACCTGGACCAGTTGGCGGCACACATCGAGTCCCGCGCCATCGATCGGCAGCAGCGGTGCAAGTCGGAAGACCCCACGGCCGCGAAGTTCTGGCAGATCTACCACTACTTGAACGAGGACGTGGTGACGACGATCGACGCGGACGGTGAACGGGAGGAAACCCGGGAGACGCTGAACCACAGCACCGACAGAGAGCTGATCGCCATCAACATCGAGCACTTCCAGCAGCGCTGCAGGATGGCTGGCCAGGAGGTAATCCCCGACACCCAGCTGCGTCGAGCACTCGCCAGCAGCACAACCCACAAGTTCATCGAGCTACGCAAAGCCCGCTCACGCATAGAGAAGCGGTCCCTGAACCTGTGGTTCTTCAGCAAACGTGGCGGGGCTTGAAACGTAGGGGGTTTGCTCCTGTAGGGAGGGGTCCATGGGGTTGAAAGAAATTTGTGCGGAGTCCCCCGTTTTGTCCGGAACATCCGGAACATTTTTAAATTAATAGAAAAATAATCAATAAATACAGGTAGTTACGTAACTGAAAACGTTCCGGCAGCACCGGAACAGAGCGGAACGCACCGGAACAAATTCCGTTCCGGCATGTTCTGGAAATGTTCCGCTTTTGACCTTTGAGTCAACTTCAGCTGCAGCCCAGCAACCATGCGGGATACAGCGATTATCACGGAAAACCATGTTCCGGCATGTTCCGGTAGTACCGGAACGTTTTGGAAAAGCTGGAAGCCACGTATTTCAAGGCCTCCAGAAAACGCCCCCGGCGATGTTCCGGATGTTCCGGACAAAACGGGGGACTACACACGAGTGATTTTTTCACCCGCTCAAGGAGAGACGTCATGCACAACAACCACCGCACCCTGGCCACCGTCATGGCCGAAGCCCAGGCCCACCAGCAGCGCCTGCCCGCGATCACTACCGCCGGCACCCAGGCCTTACACCGCTTGGTCCCCCTCGCCCTGCGCGACACCGGCCAGAGCCGCGTCCTGGGCCGGTTCCTGCTGGGGGTCTACAACGGCGAGGACTTCCCCTTTGAACTCAGCGCCCTACGCGGCCTGGACCTGCCGCTGTTCGAGGACTGCCTGAAGGTGCTGATGATGGATTACACCCCGGACCTGGAGGTCCACGAACGCATCCAGAGTGGCAGCCAAATCTGGCAGCAACTGATCGAGCGATGGGCGCCAGAGGTCGTCGGGGAATGATCGTGCGTTACCTGGTCAACGGCACCTCCAGCGAACTGCCGCTGCCCTCGATCTACCTGGAGAGAGCACGACCGGAGGATCTGGCAGAGCTGGCGGCCAGCGACTTCTGGCGACAACGGCAAGACGTAATGCCGCCCGTCCTAAGCCTGGTCCACCTGGTGGAGGTGGACGGCTCGGATCTCGGGGTTTTCGAAGTGCGTAGCGAGCTGCGCCCCGTGTTCACCGCCGCTGCACTTTCTACTCAACGGAACCAACTCAGAAGGAAACCGAAATGCTGATTCTGACCCGCCGTGTCGGCGAAACCATCCGCATCGATGACGACATTGAAGTCACGGTACTGGGCATCAAGGGCAATCAGGTGCGCATTGGCGTAACCGCGCCAGAGTCCGTCGAGGTTCACCGCCAGGAGATCTACGAGCGCATCTATGGCGAGAGCGCGCAGCTTGATCCAGCCCTGCAGGGCTAGTTGGGAATAGACGGTGCCTAGGAGCGGCAACTCCAGGCACCAGCCACCACGAGAAGGAGAAACACCCTTGCAAGCATCTACCCCAAGCAGCAGCGATTCGAAGGCTACCACAACCCCGCGCCACCTGCAGGCGACCGCCATTGTAGGCGGCGCCCTCATCGGTTTCCTGGTCATGAAGACGCGGGAAGCCAGGAGCCAGCTGGAGAACGTGACCAACACGGCGTGCCTGCAGGGCGACCTGTCCACCCAGGACGCCGCCTTGGTCCACCAACTGCTGGCGGCATCGCCACGCACCAACCTGATTTGAAGGAGCACGCATCGATGACGACAACACACACCAACTCCCGCAACGCTGACAAGTTTGTGATCCGCCTGCCTGATGGCCTGCGAGGCCGCATCGCCGCAGTGGCGAGCGCCGCTCATCGCAGCATGAATTCGGAAATTGTCGCCCGCCTCACGCAGTCGATCGACGCTGACAACGACATGCACCAGGCCGGCGCGGTCACGGTGTTTCTGCCCGAGGTTGTCACCCAGGAAATCAGTGGCCTGGCCCAGCTCAACGAGCGGTCGGTGAACGGCGAAATTACCCATCGGCTCAAGCGCTCCACCGTCGTGGATCAGCTCAACGACGAGCAGGCCCGCATGATCGGCATCTTGCTGCGCAGGATCGAGGAGTTGGAATCGCGACTGCAGTTGAAGGGGGCCGCGTGATGGTGATCGACGGCAACCTGGTGGCGGTAACAGACATCGAGATAGACGAGGCGCGGCGTCAGCTGGCCCTGCCCGAAGACTTCTTTCTGATGCAGGCCACCCAGCGGCTTTACCACGACCCTGGCGACGGCACCGTGATGATTCCACTGCCCGCCGACATGCTGGTGGTCAACTTTGAAAACAGCTCAGGGGATAGAAGGTTTGGCGTGGTTCGCATCAACTCGCTCAAACATAAACTAAAGGGATACCAAAAGGATATTAATTGAATACCAAAATGGGCGCATCCGCGCCCATTTTCATTAAAGCGTTTATAAATGCCTCTATCAAGAAACCAAATCCCACATAAAATAGAGAAATTCAATGCCTTGACGCATGCAACTTTGGATCACAAAATATTAGCCATGTGCCATTATGCAAACGGAGTTACGCCATGACACACCCAGCCCCTTGTCTGACTGAGCTGGCCGACGATATTGAAAGCCATGGGAACATCCTTGCGTTGCTGACCGACGTGCATGGATCTGAACTTTCACCACGTGGCAGGATTGGCCTGATTCAGTTGTCGTCGGAGTTGATGCGGGATTACACAGACATCGAAGTTCGGTTCAAACGCTACCGCGCATCGTTGGCGCCGAGTTGCTGAAAGATCTCCTGCTGCCGGGTCCTGCTCATGCTGCTGAGGCGGTCGAACACCAGGCGGTCCATCATCTGCTCCGATGGCCGCAGCGTGTGGGAAAACGTGAGGTGTGACACGAAGCGGTGGCCACAATCCTGGCAGTCGCAGTAGAGGGAAACGAACTCCTTGGAGATATCGTTTCTGGAAGAGATCCGGCACTTTCCGCCACATTCCCTGCAGTACACTCGCATAATCCACCCCGGTTCCAAATTGGGCACTATTCTGCCACAAGAAAGTGCCCGCTGCTGCTTGGGCCATGGCTTCATTGCGCAAATGGCGCAGGCTCACGCCAACTTATACGGCGATCCTCTCGCAGCAGTTCGTTGACCTGGTCGAACAACTGGCAGATCGGCCTGATCTCATTGTTAGTGTAAACACGGTCGATCTTCTCGATATCACCAAAGCCCCCGGAGTTTTCTGGAATGATTCCCGCCAACGCTGGATTCATACGCCAGGCCGCGATGATGTCGTTCCTGGTGATGTTCTTCACCTTTTCCAATTCGTCCCGCGCCTGGAAGTCTCCCACAGGGATAATCTTGATCGCATTTTCCTGGCCGCCGGGAATATTGACGAACATCGAGCGGAAGTTACCTACACCTTTGCTCGCGCTGATCTGCGCCTGCAGGTTCTCTTCGTCTTCCTCCGACAGGTTGGGGTCGTTGGTGTAGAAGATGTAACCCGCGTGGGCGCCGTTGCTGTAGTAGCGCCGGCGGAACAGGGTCGCGGCCTCGTTGAGCAGCAGCGCCTGCAGGCCGCCCAGGTAGTCGGGCACGCCGTAGATGTTCTGCTCCACGTCGTAATCCTTGATGTGGATAACCTCGTCCTGGTCGAACTCCTCTTCCTTGCTGTGCGGCAGCAACATCGTGAAGCCGCCATCCACCTTCACACGCATGTTGAGCGCCGGCAGGTGCTCCAGCTCCAGGGCGTGGTCCGCGAAGTTGAAGTGCACCAGGAAGAACGCTTCCCCGAACACCATGTAGTCCATCGCCGCGCAGCCCATGGTATGGGTGCTGCAGCCCGCCGAGGGGATGAACTCACGCAACAGCAGGTTGCGTTTGAACTTGGGAATGGCGCCGTGGTGGGCGTTGGCACGCAGCAGCCGGGCCAGGCCGCCCCGCGACACCGGCGGCTTGTACAAACGTCCGTCGTCGGTAGGAAACACGCCCAGGTACTCGCCCATGTTGGCAGTAAGCACCTGCTCCGGCTCGCCGAACGTGAACACCCGCGTTCGCTGTTCCGCGTTCTGCTGGATGGGCCGGGTTTTTCTGCGTCGATTGGGCATGGGTTGCACTCATCAGGTAGCGGCTACGGCGCCGCCGGTTGGTGTTCAGGGGTTCGTTGTGCAGGGCGTGCATCACCGCCCAGGCGATGTCGGCGTGGCCGGTGGCATCCGTCCTGGACGCACTGAAGGTGATCTGACCGCCGCCGGTGGTGCCGCGCTTGATGGTCAGGAAGGCCTGGGCGATGTCGGTCCAGCCGGCGTCCCACTCGATCCGCGCCGCACGAATCACGTCTTGGGCTTTGAGCACCAACGTGGTTTTCGTCTCCAGGCTGTAGTGGATTTGCGTGGCGCGGGGGTAGAAGTCGTGCACCAGGTCGAACACGCCGATGCCGACGCCGGTTGTATCGATACCGATGTGTTGCACGTTGAAGCGCTCGGTCAGCAACTTCACCTGGTTGGCCTGGTAGGTGAACGACTGGCCCCGCCAACTGTGCTTCTCCAGGATTCTGAACTTGCCGCCCTGCTCCGCCGGCGGCGCCACCACCACACAGGTCGCATCGTCCCGGGTTCGGCTGGGGTCGTATCCCAGCCACACCGGAGCATCACCAAACGGACGGTCTTCGTGAGGCTTGTAGTCGTCCCACAAACCGAGGTCGGAGTAGCAGCTTTCGAGGTCGGCCAGCGCGAACGCTGACTGGGTGCTGTCGATGAACTTGCACATGAACAGCTGCTCGAAGCGCTCTTCATCGTTCTCCAGGCGTAGGCGATCGATATCGAACAGGTTGCAGCCGCCGGCTATGGCGTCTTCCAGCGTGATGATCTTGCGCCACTGCCCATCCGGGCAAAGCGTGCCGGCGTGGATCTCGGCATCGCTGGGCCAGGCGCCGGCCTTTTTGGCCCGCTTGCTGTTGCGGAAGGTCTCGCCCGTCCAGAACGGATAGGCCTCATGGGTGACCGCGCTGGGGGTCGAGAAATACGTCTGCCGCCACTTCGCATGGGCGGCCATACCGCTGGCCACGCCCTGGATCTTGTCGAAGCGCGGAATCCAGAAGATTTCGTCCACGTACAGGTGCCCGTGGTAGCTCTGCGCGGTGTTGGCGTTGGTGGACAGGAAGCGCAGTTCGGCCCAGGGCTTGCCGTCCTTGCTCAGCTTGATCGGGTTGCCGGTCAGCTCGATGTCGAACCACTTGCTGGCAAACTCCACGATGTAGCTGCGGAACACCTCGGACTGGGCACGGCTAGCCGACAGGAAGATTTGGTTATCCCCAGTCAACACCGCGTCCATGAAGGCCTCGGCTGCGAAGTAGTAGGTCAGGCCGATCTGCCGAGACTTGAGGATGTTGCGAATCCGCGCCGTCAGCGGGTTCTTCTTGGCCTCGAATAGCTCCAGCTGATAGTTGAACATCCTGGATGTGAACTTCTCCAGGAAGTCCACTTCGGTCAGCTGGCTGATGTCGTTCTTCAGCGCCTTTTCCCGCTTCTTGCTACCACGCTCGCGGCGCTCCTGGCGCGGCTCCTGGTCGCGTTCGTGGCGCTTGCGCGGAGCACCGCCATCCGCCGGCGCAACTGGCCGGCTCGACTGTTTCAGCAACTTATCGCGAATTGAGGTCAGACGGTCCAGCTCGTCCAGTTCGGCCTTGGTCAGCGTTTCCTGCTTCTCCAGGATGAGGGTGATTCGCCGGCTCACAGCGGTCACCGGCTCTTCATCGGTCAGCATGTCGTCCCAACCGCCCTGGCGGATCCAGTAGTAAATGATCCGCACGTTGGGCAGCTTCAGCTGAGCCTGGATTTCCTTCACCGATGCTCGGCGCAGGTAGAGGCGTTTCGCGGCCTCTTTGACTTCGATGGAGTAGTTCATGGGCCGCAGTCTATGCGGCGAAAACCCTGAAAACGCGGGGTAAAACTGCGTGAAATTCCTAGATCGTGGAAATAGGAATTTCGCTCAAGCAAAGCGTTTGGCCGGTGCCGATCGGCTCCCTATCGTGGCGCTCATCGACCACCACCGAGCCACCCACAATGCCCCGTTCCCTCGTCTCCTACTGGAAGCGTGTCGCGCTCAGCGGCTTCACCGCCGACAACCGCGAGATCACCGTGCAGGAGCTGGTCGATTGTGCCGAGACCTACAAACTCACCACTTACACCGCCGTAATCTGGAGCGAGCATGAACGTTGGCCAGGCTCCCACGGCACCGTGTTCGCCCTGCGCCTGGTCACCGAGAGCGACGACCCCGAGCTGGAGCCCGGCCAGGTGGCCCTGGAAGCGCAGCTCAAGCCCAACGACAAGCTGCTGCACCTGAACGACCAGGGCGAAAAGCTGTTCACCAGCGTGGAGATCACCCCGAATTTCGCCAACACCGGTCGCTTCTACCTCACCGGTCTGGCCGTCACCGATTCACCCGCCAGCCTGGGCACCCAAGAGCTGTATTTCTCCCGTGGCGCCCGCAAGGGGCACCGCTACGCCAAGACCTCCTACTACTGCGCCGCCGTGCCCCTGGATTCCCTGCGCGAAGGCGGCCAGCAACAGGGCGAGCTGCGCCGCTTCTTTTCCGGACTGGCCGGCCTGTGCAAGCGCTTCGCCGACATCACCACTCCCGATACCCCCTCACCCGACGAGAACCAACCAATGGATGAAGCAACTGCCAAGGCGCTGAAAGCGCTGTATGACCAATTCGTGATCCTGCTGGCCGGCATGCAGGCCGTGCTTGAGCCGGTCGTGGAAGAAGTGGACGACAGCGAGAACAAAGAAGCTGTCGATGCCGTGGGCGCCGCTGTCCAGGACGTGGTGGATGAAGCCGACGAAAACCGCGAGTTCAACCGCAAGGGCGGTAAGGGCGGCAACAAGCAGGTCAAGGAGCTGAGCGCCCGCATGGATGAACTGCAGGAAACCATGACCCAGATGTTCAACCAGACATCGAACCGCCGTCAGGTACCGCGCACCACTGGCCCGGCCAACACCAAACGCGGCAAGGGCCTGCGCTAATGGCCGCCCTGTCGCAGCGCGCTGCAGCGCAATACCTGCAGCTCCAGGAAGATCTGGCCGAGGCCTACAACACTGGTGACGCCGCTCGCACCTTTGCCGTGGAGCCAACCCATGCCCAGGAGTTGAACGACCAAATCACCGAGCGAGTGGACTTCCTGGGCCGTATCAACGTCGTGCCGGTCAGCGAAATCAAGGGCGAGAAGGTGCTACTGGGCCTGAACGGCCCGGCCACCAGCCGCACCGACACCGACAAGAACGACCGCGAGCCGCGTCACCTGCTCGACCTGAAAAACAACACCTACGAGCTGTTCCACACCGAGACTGACGTGGCGTTGAAATTCGCCACCATCGACGCCTGGGCCAAGTTCCCGGACTTCGCCCAGCGCTACCTGGCGGCGGTGCAGAAGCGTATCGCCTTGGACCGCATCATGATCGGCTGGCATGGCCTCAGCGCCGCGAAGCAGACCGACCTGGCCAACTTCCCGATGCTCCAGGACGTGAACAAGGGCTGGCTGCAGATCGCCCGCGAGCAGATCCCCGAGCAGATCCTGAAATCGGACCCAGCCAAGAAGATCACCCTGGGCAAAGGCGGCGACTACGAAAACCTCGACTCCGCGGTGCATGACGTCAAGCAAATGATCGACCCGGTGTTCCGCGACGAGGGCGACCTGGTGGCCATCGTCGGCTCGGATCTGCTGGCCCACGACAAGGGCCGCCTGTACGCCGCCCAGGGCCAGACACCGACCGAGAAAGAGCGCATCGAGGATGCCCAGGTGATCGCCACCTATGGCGGGCTGCCGTCCTTCTTGATCCCGTTCTTCCCGAGCAAGGGCATCGTCATTACCTCCTGGGACAACCTATCGATCTACTTCCAAGACACCAGCTGGCGGCGCCACCTGATCGAGAACCCGAAACGCTCCCGTACCGAGGACTACAACGGGCGCAACGAAGGTTACGTGATCGAGCAGTTGGGTAAGTTCGCCGGCCTCGAAGCCAGCTCTGTGGAGCTTGTGTGATGAGCCTGGCTCTGGCCCACAAACGGCGGATCCTGGAGGAAGGCGTGGCGGTGTTGGCCAGCAACCTGGCCGCTGCCGCACTGCCCTACTCCCCCAGCGAGGCGTTGAGCAGCCCGGCGAATGCCGCCAAGCATCTGGCCCTGATGGAGGTCGGCCTGGCCGAGGACCTGGCCCGCCTGAGCGATATCAAGGGCCTATCCACTCGCCAGGACCTCAAGCGCAACGAGCTGCTGCCCAAGTACCAGGACTACGTCCAGCGCTATGTCGAATCCGGCCTGGTCTTTCCAAACCGAGTGCTCGTCCAGGTCATGGTCTGGCTATTCGATACCGCTCAGTTCGAGGACGCCCTGGAGCTGGCAGACATCGCGATCGAGCAGGGGCAGGAAATGCCCGAGCGCTTCAAGCGCCGCGACATCCAGACCTTTGTCGCTGATGCCGTCTGCGAATGGGCCTATGGCGAGTATCAGGCGAAGCGCAGCCCAGAGCCGTACCTGTCCAGCTTGCTGCCGCGTGTCGATGGCGAGTGGGAGCTGACGGAGCAGATCCCGGCCAAATTCCACAAGCTGATCGGCATCCGTGCACTGGAGGCCCAGGAGTGGACCAAGGCGATCGAGCATCTGGAACGCGCCCAGGCGCTCTATCCCAAGGTCGGCGTAGGCACCCGCATCGAGAATGCCCGCAAGGCTTTGAACAAGCAGCAAGCCGCCGCCAGCGGCACCGAATAACCGACTACCCCCCCAGCGGGAACCCGTGAAACGAGTCGGCCATTTATGGCCCGCCCCGTGGCAACGGTGTTTCCCGCCCTTTTCGAGTGGCCAGCGATGAGCTTTTCAGGCAAACCCACCACGGTCTTGGACCAGACCATCGAGAACAACGGCTTCTGGCCGAACCTCTCCCTGGCTGAGTACCAGAAGGCTTACCGCCTGCCAGGCGAGTACCTGGGCGAAACGCTGGTCACTCATCTGACCGTGGCCATGGCCGAGATCAACCAGGACCTGCAGAAGCTGATGACCAGCTGGCAGGGCCTGGGCATGACCGCCGTGGCCAGCGCTGATCCGATGCTACTGCCAGAGCGCAAGCTGAAGACCGATCTGTACAAGCGTGCCGTGTACTGCCGCGCCAAGGCCGCCGGCTTGGCTGACTACGCCACGGTGACCCGTCGCGACGTAGCCGAGAACACCGGCAAGGAAGCCCCGGAGCGCGCCGAGACCTACCTGGCCTACAGCCAAGGCGCTGTGCGTGCCCTGCAGGGCCGTAGCCGCATCACGGCGGCGTTGCTGTGAACCAGTTGAAAGCGCTGACCGCCTACTTGCTCGAGCGCGAGCTGGTGCCGCCTGAACAGCTCGACGCCTGGTCGGAACAGGTCGACCTGCAGCTGGTGTGGGCTGAAACCGAACGCGGCCTGCAGATGGGCAACATGCGCTACCGCGCCGTGTTCGACTTCGAGCGCTTCACCGGCCACCCCGGGCGCCTCATGGCCCTGGTGGGCAGTTGGCTGGAATCCCACGATCCCGAGCGCCACCGGTTCGAACTGCCGACGCCGGCGTTCAACGTCGAGCCGCTGGACCTGGGCAACGACCTGTTCGACGTGGAGCTGGTCCTGGACTTTGTAGAGCCTCAGTACCTGGCCGAGGACGACGCCGGCGAGATCGAGGCCTTCGGCAGGACCTGGTCGTTTGTGCCGTTCGACCTGTGGGTTGCCGAGCGCGGCGAGGTGGCCAGCCATGGCCAGTAGGGTTCTGCAGCAGGACATCCGGGGGATGTTGGACGCCCAGAAGCAGCTCGCCCTGCTGGAGCTGCCCCCGCGCCTGCGCCGGCGCCTGCTCAACAACGTGTCGAAGCGCACTCGCTCGATGAGCCGCCGGCGGATCCGCGCCCAGGAGAACCTGGACGGTACGCCCTTCGCCCCGCGCAAACGCTCCCAGCCAGGCCAGAAGAAGATGGAGGCCGGCCTGGGCAAGCTGCTGCAGGTCACCAGCCTGACCCCCGACCAGGCAGTGCTGGGCTGGAAGAACGGCCTGACTCGCTGGGTCGCGGGACAGCAACACAACGGCGCCTCGGAGCGGCGCACCGCGCAGCAGATGCGCCGCTGGAACCGCGTGCCTGAAGGTGCCGTGTCCACCGCCAAGCAAGCGAAACGCCTGCTCCGGCTGGGGTTCAAGGTCCGTCAACCCGGGAAGAAACGCCTGAGCCGCCCGAGCGTCGCCTGGATCCTCGAGCACGTGAGCTACATGCAAGCCGGCGTCCTGATTCGCGTCCTGGACGAGGAACGCGGCGAGACCACCGGCGCCGACAGCTGGGAAATCAAGCTGCCGAAACGCCAGTTCCTGGGCGCGAGCGCTCAAGAAACCAGCGACCTGGTGAACCAGGTACTGGACCAAATCCTTCACTCACCCCGCTAACGAGGCATCACATGGCACTCGGCAAAGTCAGCGTGAACAATCTCAACCTCGGCCAGGGTGCCGTGATCGAGATCGAGCGCTATTTCCTTTTCATCGGCCCCGCCGGCAAGAACGTCGGCAAGCTGCTGCCACTGAACACCGACAGCGACCTGGACAACGACCTGGGCGTGGCGGCCAGCGACCTGAAAACCCAGATCATCGCCGCCCGGGCCAACGGCGGCGACCGCTGGGCCTGCCTGGCGGCGCCGATCGGCGTTGAGGGTGATTGGTCCACGGCCCTGGAGTACGCCCAGCAACAAGGCTTTTCCGTCGAGGGCGTGGTAATCACCAAGCCGGTCACCACCGGCGCCGAGCTGGAGGCGATGCACACCGCCGCCGATCAGCTCAACGCCAAATACGGGCGCCGCGCCTTCGTCCTGGCCGCGTCCGCCGGCATCCTGCCGGTCGCCACCTGGGCCGAATACCTGGTGGAACAGAAAGCAATCACCGCCGGCATTGCCGCCCCGCGCGTCGTCGCCGTGCCCCAGCTCCATGGCAATGACCTGGGCGTACTGGCCGGGCGCCTGGCCAATGCGGCCTGGAGCATCGCGGACAGCCCCATGCGTGTGGCCAGCGGCGCAGTCCAGGGCCTGGGCGCGGTACCGCAGGACAAGGAAGGCGTACCGCTGCCGTCTGCCATTCGTAGCGAGCTGGACAAGGCGCGCTTTTCCGTCTCCCAGACCTACCCGGACTACGAGGGCGTGTACTGGGGTGACGCCAACATGCTGGACACCGCCGCGAGCGACTTCCAGGTCCTGGAATACCTCCGCCTGGCCGACAAGGCCGCCCGCCAGGTACGCCCTTTGCTGATCCGCCGCATCGGTGACCGCCGCCTGAACAACAGCGCCGCGAGCATGGCCGCCAACACCAGCGCGTTGATGGCGCCCCTGCGCAAGATGGCCAAGGCCGTGAAGTTCGCCGGCGAGGTGTTCCCGGGCGAGATCCAGTCACCCAAGGACGGCGACCTGGTCATTGCCTGGAAGAGCCGCAACCAGGTCGAGGTGTTCCTGAAGATCCGCCCGCACAACTGCCCCAAGGACATCACCGCGAACATCGCGCTCGACCTTTCCCAGGACAACCAGGAGTAACCCATGGCCAAGATCAGCGGCATGAACTTCGACATCAGCGTGGGCGACCTGAAGATCCACGTTGAAACCGCCACCCTCGACATCACCGACAACAGCGCCGTGGCACAGACCAAGGGCGTGCCGGACGGCTGGGTCGCCGGCGACGTATCCGCCAGCGGCGAGCTGGAGGTGGACACCACCAACTTCAACCTGCTGATCGAGGCCGCCGGCAAGGCCGGCAGCTTCCGTCAGCTGGAGACCTTCGACCAACTGTTCTACGCCAAGACGCCGACCGACGAGATCCGCGTGGAGGCCTTTGGCTGCCGGCTGAAGATCTCCAGCCTGCTGAACATCGATCCCAAGGGCGGCGAGAAGACCAAGCACAAGCTGCCGTTCGATGTCACCAGCCCGGACTTTATCCACATCAACGGCGTGCCGTACCTGTCCGCCGAAGAGATCGAGGGCCTGAGCTGATGGTCTGCCCGTTCGACCGCGCCCAGGCCTTGGAGCAGCGTCAACGTGACCTGGCGATCGCCGCAGCCCGGGGCAAGACCGCGCCGACCGGGCCGAGCCTCACTCACTGCGAAGACTGCGACGGCGAGATCCCCGAGGCGCGCCGCGCCTTGGGCGGCAAGACTCGTTGCGTCCCGTGCCAGTCCACTTTCGAGAAAGGGGTTCAGCGATGAGCGCGAATCAAGCAGCCCAGGACACCGCGATTGCCGTGGCCAAGGCGGCGCCCGCCATCGGCGTGGCTGCCACCGGTGCGACCGGCGCCGTCGATTGGTCGGCGGTCGCCTACATGCTGACCGCGCTGTACATGGTGCTGCAGATCGTTCTGTTGGTCCCCAAATACCGCCAGATGCTCAGCAACTGGAGGGCCAAGGGATGAGCCTGCGCAACAAGATCATCACCGGCGCGATCACTCTGGCCCTGGGCAGCAGCACCCTGATGGCCTTCCTGGGCAAGTGGGAAGGCGAAGGCCAGAACGTGGCCTACGCCGACAAGCTGGCCCGGGGCCTGCCGACCGTGTGCAAGGGCATCACTCGCCATACCAGCCCTTACCCTGTGATTGTCGGTGACTACTGGTCGCCGGAGCGCTGCGCCGAGGTGGAGCAACTGGTGGTCGAAAAGGGCCAGCTGGGCCTGGCCGATTGCCTGACCAACGACAAGATCAACCAGAACACCTTCGACGCGCTGTCCAGCCACGGGCACAACGTCGGGACGCCCTCGACTTGTGCAAGCCGGGCCGTAGGCCTCATCAACGCGGGGCGCATCGCGGAAGGCTGCCGAGCGCTGGCCTGGGGCGCCGATGGGCGTCCCGTGTGGGCCTACGTCACCGACATCAAGGGGCGCAAGGTCTTCGTACCAGGGCTGCATGCTCGACGCCTTGAAGAGGCAGCACTGTGCGCGGCCTGATCCCGCTGCTGGCCCTTGTCCTGGTCGTCGGCGCGGCCTGGTTCGCCTTCGATCTGGTCCTGCAGCAGCGCGACAACGCCCGATCGGAGCGCGACCTGGCCCAGGGCGAGGCCAAGGGCCTGCGCGAGGCCGCCCGCATCACCGGCGAGCGCCTGGCCATCGCCGCCGCACTCGACAACAAACACACCCAGGAACTGAGCCATGCACAGCAACGCAACCAGGATCTGCAGCGCGCTGTTGATCGCGGCGATCAGCGGCTGCTCGTCAACGCCACCTGCCCCGCAGTGCCCGCCGATCCCGACGGCGCCGGCGTGGCTGATGCAGCCACCGCCGAACTCACAGCAGACGCTCGATCGGCTTATTTCACCCTCCGGGATCAGCTCGCCCTTAGTCGGCAAATGATCCTGGGCCTGCAGGAACGCGAACGCACTTTGTGCGCCACAACCCCCAACGGAGTAGCAGCACCATGACCCAACGCACCGAGATCACCCTGGAAGTCGGCGACCTGTCCCTGGACTTCGCCATCGATCCGGCGCTGATGACCAAGTACATCAACGCACTGACCCCGTCCAACAAGGTCGCCCCGGCCAACAACCTGCTGGTCAACGCCGTGAAGCCTGAACACAAAGAGCAGCTGAAGCCGCTGCTGGCCAACCCGATGACCGTCCTGCAGCTGGCCGGCGCCCTGGTCGAGGAGTACGCCCCGACCGTTGAGGTCACCGTAAAAAAGCGCTCGGCCACGCTGAGCGACTGACCGAGGACGGCCTGGGCCAGTTGCTGGCCCTGGCTGATCGCTGGCTGCCCGGTGCCGCTCCCACGCCCGAGAACCTGGGCACAGCCAAGTGGCTGGAGGACGAGCACTGGCGGCGCATGGAAATCGCCATAGCCAACGGCATCGCCCGAGCATTCAACGGAAGCTGACCATCCCATGAGCGCGAACAACGCATCCAGCCGCCTGGAGTTCATCCTGGCCCTGACCGACAAGGTCACCGCGCCGCTGGGCAAGGTGACTCAGGGCTTCAACGACCTGGCGGAAAAAAGCGAAGCCAACATCAAGCAGATCGGTACCGGCGTGGCGGGCCTGTGGGGCTCGCTGACCGGCATCGAGGCGTCGCTGGAGCCCGCCCTGGAAGTGAATCGCGCCCTGGGCGATGTACGCTCCCTGGGCGTGGCCGAGGATGCCCTGGACGCGCTCAACACCAAGGCCCTGGACTTTTCCGTGGCCTACGGCGAGAACGCCCGCGACTTCGTCGCCTCGGCGTACAAGATCGAAGGCGCGATCAAGGGCCTGGCCGGCTCCCAACTGGCCACCTTCACCAACACCAGCAGCGTGCTGGCCAAGGCCACCAAGTCCGACCAGGACGTGATGAGTGAGTACGTCGGCACGCTGTACAACCTGCAGAAGCAGCAGGCCGACGCCATGGGCAAGAGCCAGTGGGTCGAGAAGCTGGGCGGCCAGACCGCTCTGGCGGTCCAGCTGTTCCGCACCAGCGGCGAGCAGATGAAGGACGGTTTCAAGGAGGCCGGCGCGATTGCCACCGCCGCCGGCATCGACCTGGCCGAGCAGATGGCCGTGATTGGCAGCCTGTCCAGCACCATGGAAGGCGGCGACGCCGGCGGACGCTACAAGGCGTTCTTCGAGAACATCGAGAACGCCTCGGACAAGCTCGGGATGAAGTTCACCGACACCAACGGCAAGGTGCTGCCGATGCTCGACATCCTGGCCAAGCTGCAGGGCAAGTTTGGGGATCTTCGCGGCGCCGCGGCTAACGCCAAGCTGATTGAGGCCTTCGGCGGCGAAGGCGCCCAGGTGATCGGTGCCCTGGCTCAGGACACCGACCGGCTGAAGAACGGCATGGACCAGTTGGCAAAGGTTCGCGGGTTGGAGCAAGCCGAGAAGATGGCCCAGGACATGGTCGATCCCTGGCAACAACTGGGTGCGGCGGTCAATGCCCTGCGCATCTCGTTCGGCCAGGTGCTGATTCCGATGCTGCAGCCGCTGATGAACCGCCTGGTGGACATCGGCAAGACCCTGACCCGCTGGACCAAGCTGTTCCCCAACATCACCCGGGTGCTCGGGATCGCGACCCTGTCCGTACTGGGTATCACCGCCGCGCTGAGTACCCTGACTATCGTGGTCGGCATCAGCAAGATGACCTGGACCGGCCTGGTAGCGGTCTGGAAGGTCCTCACCTGGACCGGTTGGAAGAGCATCGCCATGTTTTTCAAACACACCTTCGTGCTGACGGTCTTCATGGTGCGCTTGATCGCCATGTTCGCCTGGATGGGGATCGTGAAGGTCGCCATGCTCGCCTGGCAGGGCGCGATCTGGCTGGTGAATGCCGCGCTGATGGCCAACCCGGTCGGCCTGGTCATCGCCGGCATCGTCGCCCTGGTCGCGGCCGTCGTACTGGTGGCCGCGTATTGGGACGAGCTGACAGCCGCGCTCCTGGACAGCGCGGCCTTCAAATGGGTCAGTGAGCAGTTGCAGCAGCTCAGCGCCTGGTTTGACTCCATGGGCGGCTGGGCCGGAATGGCCAGCGCGGCCTGGGACGGCATCGTTGCGATCTTTCGCGACGCGATCAACGGGGTGATCGAGCTGCTGAACAAGATCCCAGGGGTGAACATCGAGACCCGTTTCGGTGATCTGCCGGCGGTGCCGGACGTGCCGCAGGTGCCTGGCCAGGTGCTGCCGGTAGGCATCACCCCGGTGACCAGCTCGCTATCGCTACCCGACTCCAAGGCCCTACAGCAAGTGCAGCAACCGCGCCCGCTGATGATGCCGATGCCTGCAGCCATCTCGCCGGCGACCACAGCGCCGATCGCGCAGGCCGAACAGTCTCGCCAGCGCTTGGCCCAGGCCGCGCCTAGCCTCTCGCCAGACCGCCCCGCCAGCGTTCCCCAGGGCGGCCTGATGACCCGTATCCAGAACACCACCCAGGCCCAGGACCGACGCATGCACGTGGACAAGGTGGAGATCCACACCGGCAAGGCCATGAACCCGCTGGAGCTGGAACAGATGATGGAAATGGCGGTGGGCTGATGAGCGATTACATCGACCTGTTGATTGAACACAACGACCTGGTGCTGGACCCATCCCGTCAGCCGCTGCTGATCGAGGACAGGGCCAGCATCGCCCAGGACATCGCCCACATGATCCGCGACAGCGGGCTGCTGGTGACGCTGGTGGCTGAGCGCAGCCGTCAGCGGCAAGCCGACTGCATCCTGCAGCTGGAGCTGCTGGTGGAGAACGACGAACGCCTGGTGCCCGGTACCGCGCAGATCCTGCAGGACAGCTCGGGCGTGTACCTGGTGACGGCGCGAACCCTGAAATTCGGTGACATCGAGGTGTACCTGTGAGCGACATAGATTTCCGCCAGGCGCTGGCCGACGCGGGCATTCCCACGACCCAAGCGGGCCTGCACAAGGCTTGGGAGGCCGAGGTGGCAGCCCAGGGCAGCAAGCTGAGCAACACCAGCGCCTACTCGCCATTCTGGCGTGTGGTGACTGCCCTGGTGACCAAACCGGTGCTGTGGCTGATTGGCTTCGTCAGCGACACCGTACTGCCCAACTTCTTCGTGAAGACTGCCGGCGGCGTCTGGCTGGAAAGCCTGGCTTGGGCCGTGAACGTCGAGCGCAAGGGCGCTACCAAGACCCAGGGCGTGTTGCTGTTCACCCGTGAGAACACCGCCGGCGAGCTCCTGATGCGCGCCGGTGCCGTGGTGCAGTCGCCAGCGATCAACGGCCACGTCTACCAGCTGGTGACGATCGAGGACGCAGTGTTCCCCGATGGGCTGTTGCAGCTATCCGTAAAGGTCCAGGCCCAGGCGGTGGGCAGCGGCTACAACCTGGCGCCCGGTTACTACGCCGTTTTGCCCGAGCCAATCCCGGGCATTGCCCAGGTGGTGAACGCCGATGGCTGGATGACGGCCCCCGGTGCCGACGCGGAGCCGGACGACCAACTTCGCCTGCGCGTGCGCAACCAGTTCAGCGCGGTCAACCAGTGGCACACCGATGCCGTCTACCGGGCCATGATCGCCGCCTTCCCTGGTGTGCGCCCTGATGGCGTGTACTTCGAGCACGGCGCCCCGCGAGGCCCGGGCAGTGCCAATGCCTATGTGCTGTTCGAGGCCGACGTGCCGGCGGAGTCATTCCTGGGCGAGATCAACGCCCACGTGCGCGATGGCGGCAACCACGGTCATGGCGATGACCTCCTGGTGCTGGTCATGCCCGTGACCCAGCACGCTGTTAGCCTGTCGGTCTGGCCCCGGGTCAACCTCACCGCCGCGCGCCTGGAGGCCCTGCAGGATGGCATTACCCAGTTCATCCGGGCTGCGTTCCGCGAAAGCACCACCAGCGACTATCAGCCGACGTTGACCTACCCGCAGTCGCGGTTCTCGTTCAGTCGCCTGGCCGAGGAGCTGCACCAGGCCTTTCCCGATATCGAGTCGCTGCACTTCGACAACGAAGACATCCTGTCGGAGCTGAGCATTCCCCGGATCAGCAGCCTGCAGGTGACATTGCCATGACCCCGCTGAAGCTGCCGTTCTGGCTCGGTGGTCCGGAGCTGGAAAAGCTCAAGGACGCCGCACAGGCCTGGTGGATGAGGGTTACCGATTGGATGCGCTGGCCGCTCCAGCAGCTGGACGCCGAAACCTGCCACCAGACGATCCTCGACCTGCTGGCCTGGCAGCGCGACATCACACGTTTCAAGGGCGAACCGGAAACCCTGTACCGCCTGCGCGTGAAGCACGCCTTCATCAACGCCGTTGACGCGGGCAGCATCGCCGGGCTGAAACGCATCCTGGTGCGCCTGGGCGTAGGCAAAGCCGAGATCAGCGAGCGTGCGGACGATCGCGACTGGGATGTTGTCCTCCTGCAGCTTTCCGACGCCCAACTGGCCCTCAACCCCCAGCTACTGCGCGTGCTGATCCAACAATACGGGCGCACCTGCCGACGTTACGACTTCATCACCCCCACCCCTGTTTCGCTGCATGTGATCGCGGCGGACTTCAACGACGACCAGCAGACGCTGGTCGCCCGCCTGTAGGAGCCGAATGTGGCCATAATCACCCTCGCCGGCGAAAGCCTCATTGCCCAGAAACAGGCCGGTCGCGAGCTGCTGGACGTTGTACGGTTTATCTATGCCAACGTGCCCGGCCTCGATCCCCAGGCCGAGATCGACCGCGCCGCACTCAAACCGCCCGCCGACCAGATCGTCTACACCCACGAGATCCCGGCCACCAGTGCCGGCTACGTGAACCCCAACCAGGTGGTGTACAGCTCGATGCTCAACAGCAGCATCGGGGACTTCGACTGGAACTGGCTGGGCCTGGAAACCGCCGAGGGCGTGCTGTTCGCGGTGGCCTATGTGCCGCTGCAGCAGAAGCGCCGCTACATCCCGCCGCATCAGATCGGCAACAACACCACGCGCAACATCCTGGTCGAGTACAGCGGGGCCAAGGAGCTGACCGGCATCATGATCGATGCGAGCACCTGGCAGCACGACTTCACCGTGCGCCTGGCCGGCATCGATGAGCGCGAACGGCAGAGCAACCGCGACATCTTCGGGCGAGCGTGCTTCATCGGGGAGGCCTTTGCCTTCACCCAGGTCGGCGCGCAGCTGGGTGTAAAGCCAGGCCTGGCATACATCGAAGGGATCCGCGTGAATGCCGAGGACATCGTCTCGGTGAACGCAGGGGCCTTGCCTTCGAAGCTGTGGCTGGATGTCTGCCTGCAGGGCCAGCTGAATGACCGTGTTGCCTCGTTCTCGGTGTTCCAGGATCCCGCTGACCGGGCCGACTATGTCGATTCGACTGGCGAGCAGCACTACGTCGTGCTGCTTCATGACGTACCCACCCTCGACACAGTGGTGGACATGCGCACGGTAGTGCCTGCCGAGGGACCACTGGTCCACCACTTCGCCACCGTCAAGGCGGTGAACGCGGTTCGGGACAAAGTGGTGGAGCTCGTGGACGGCACGACGCCTGCCGGCAAGGCCAAGGCCCTGGCGACGGCGAGAACCTTCGCTTTTGAGGGCGCAGCCACTGGGCAGGTCAGCTTCAACGGTACGCAGGACGTCTCTGTCGACCTGACCCTGACGGGGTTTGACTGGTCGAAGGTCATCAGTGGCAAGCCTACGACCCTGGCAGGCTACGGCATCACCGACGCCATCAAGCGTGGTTCCGTGGGGCTCGCTGGTACCCTGGCGCCGATTGGGCACGTGGACACGCTGGGCCTCGATGGGGGGTTCTATTCCTGGGTATCAGGAGACACAAGCCTCGTTAACTACTGCAGCGTGATCAACGTACCGTATGCAAGTGGCAAACACTTCGCTCAGCTGGCCTTGGCACAGGGTGGCCCCATTGCTCGGCTTTATGCCCGATCCACCCACGACGAAGGCGGGTGGACGCCTACTGTCGAGCTTTACCACACCGGTAATCTGAAGCCTGAGAGCATCGTGCCGGCGGGAACACTGATTCAGACATTCGCCCGTACTGCCCCTGTCGGCACCCTTCGCTGTAACGGGGCTGCAGTCAGCCGCACCACGTTTGCCGCTTTGTTCGCAGCGATCGGTACCTACTACGGGGCCGGAGACGGGGTTACCACCTTCAACCTACCAGACACCCGTGGCCTGTTTATCCGCGACGTCGATGAGTCGCGAGGCTTTGACCTTGGACGCACACCGGGCACGCTGCAGCTGAGCCAGAACCTATCCCACTCACACAGCACCTCGACCAGTGTTGCCGGCAGTCACATCCATGCCGGCAGTAACACTTCGGTCGCCGGTAGTCACACCCACGCATTCCACTACCTGAATACGCCGACCACCCAGGATATCCCGGGGACAGGATCAGCCATGCACTACGCCGGTGTGGACCTGGTCGCGAACAACCGTATCCAGGCCGCCGGGGACCACAGCCATACCCTGAACATCGCCAGCGATGGCGCGCATGCGCACACCGTCACTGTTGACCCTTCCGGCGGCGCCGAGGCGCGTCCCGTGAACATGGCCCTGTACTACTTCATCAAATACTGAGGTGCTCGATGACAAAGACGAAAACGGTCTACCAGACATCTGCCCTGGGCTTGTTCATCGGCATCGCCGAGGCCGACGAGTCCCCCCTGGAGCCAGGCGTGTTCCTCATCCCGGGAGGGTGTGTGGAGACACCTCCCCCAGAAGTTCCTGAGAACAAGGCGGCGCACTGGAATGGCAAAGCCTGGCAGCTGGTGGACTATTACCAGGGACTGGTGGTGTACAGCATCACCAACGGTGAACCTCTGACAATCAATGGAATGGGCCCTATCCCCGCAGGCTATACCATGGCCAAACCCGCGCCGGATCAGGTGTGGAAAAACGGCGCCTGGGTGGACGACACAGCGGCGATCCTGGCAAAGCTGTATCCGGCGAAACTGAGCGAGATCAGCACCGCCTGTGCGCAGTACATCGAAGGCGGCTTCGACTCAGCGGCATTGGGCGAAGCGCACCGCTACAGCAGTGCCCTGGAGGACCAGGTGAACCTCACCGGCTTGATGTTCAGCGGTCTGGACAGCGCTTACCCGTGCACGGACGTGGACGGCATCCGGCAGTTCCTACCCCATACCCGCGACCAACTGCTGCAGGTGAACAAAGACCTGGTCGTCTTCAAGCAGGCTGCGCTGCAGCACGCCGACCAACTTCGGCGTGAAGCCGCGAAGGCGCTCCAGGACAAAAAGATCAAAGCGCTGCGGGCTGTAAAATGGACGGTGCCGGCATGACCTGGTCACCTGTGGCGATGCGCTGGCCCCGCGAGGCAACGCAATGGATGGGTCAGCTGGACGCGGCAAAGGCGCTGGCCGGTAGCGAGCTGGCCGACACCGGCGGCCGCCTCGCCAGCCTGCAGGAGATGGCCACCACCAACCCGGGACCAGTTGGATCGGCGGCCCAGGGCGCGATCGAGGCCGGACGGCAGGCCTTGGCTGAACAACTGGGCGAGGCGCCGGCCTGCCTGACAGTGACCCCGTTCCAGACGGGTATCGGCCAGGGCCGAGGCTATCAGCGCTTCCTGTCCGCGCCGAACCTGCTCCAGCAGCTGGCCGGCAAGCTCACGGACGCCACGGACACGGGTCGGCCACAAGGTAGTCAGTACGCCTTGTGTCTGCTGTTCCTGGCGACCCGCTTTGACCAGCTCGCCGCCAGCCTGGCCCGTTTCAACGCGCTGATGCCAGTCCCTGACCTGGTGCGGGCACAGCGACGCGCTGAGCACCTGGCAAAGCTAGAAACCGAGAAGTGGCAGATTCCACAGGCCGGCGCGCTGCCACGCTGGCAGACGCTCCCCCTTGAGCGCTGCACGGTGGTCAAAGCCGCCCAGCAGTCCATGGCCGGCCAGATCGCGGTGCTGGAAGGCTACGCCGCCGACACGTCACCCATGGCCGAACTGGCGGGCCTCGCCGGGCGTAAGGCGGCCCAGCAGCGTGAGCGCGACCAAAAGCTGGCAGATCTGCGCAATCAGCTGCAGGACGGCCAGGCAGACACCTCAATCCGTGCCCGCCTGCTTGGCCCAGGTACCAGCGCCGAGCTGCGCCGGAGACTGCTGGAAGGTGATGCGCCGGGGCATGAATGGGTGATGAGCGCCGGCGCGCTCCTGGTCGGCACTGAGAAGGGCCTGAGCTTTGTGCGCGAGATGGTGGGCCTATGACACTGCTACTCCTGGACGGCGAGGCGGTCGACGGCAAAAGCCTGAAGGTCACCGGTAACCTGCGGATCGAGGCCGAGGACATGTCGGGGCAGACCAGCAACACAGAGACCGCGCACAAGGGTTTCAAGCCCAAGACGCTCACGGTCACCCTGACGATCCCCTATGTGAACAGCGCCTGGCTGCGCGCCCTGATGCGCCTGGCCGAGGCCACGGAGGGCGGTGGTCAGCTCAAGACCTACCGCGTGGTGAACAGCACGGCGGAAGCCTTCGGCATGCGCCAGGTGCAGTTCGCCGAGGGCGTGAGTGCCCGCGAGGACGACACCCTGGCCTGCTGGCGGGTCCAGTTCGGCCTGACCGAGAAGAAGTCCAACCCCGAGAAGGTCGAGACGCGCCGGGCGAAGAACGGCGTTACGGCGCAGTCGGGTACCGGCTCGGCAGTCGGTGGGGCCAGTGCCGGCACAGACGAGGCTGGAGGCCAGGCGGGACTGAGCGGCTTCGAAAACACGTTGAAAAAGGTGGATGACTGGCTGGGAAGCGGCGCATGAAGCTGCACCAGGTACTTACTGTGGGTGGGGTCGGCTACGACTTGGTGAAGTCGGACGTGCGCCTTGAGCTGCGCAACCCGGGCCGGGCGACCTTCACCGTGCTGGCCGGCGCGCCACTCAAGGGCCTGGTCACATTCGACCTGGGCTACAACGACAAGCCGCTACAGCGGCACTTCATCGGCTACGTCGAGCGCAGCACTGCGGCGAACGCGAAGCAGCAGGTACTGTTCTGCCGCGAGCTGGCGGCCATTTTGGCAAAGCCGCTGCCCATGAACCTGCGCCATGTGGACCTGCGTGGCGTGCTCGAGCATGTGAGCCAGCACACCGGCCTGCGCTTCCGGGTGCCCGATCAACCCTACGCCACAACCCGGGCGCCTTTCTTCTACAGCCTCGCCGCCGGCTTCCAAGCGATGGAAAGCCTGGCCCAGGTGTTCAACATCCCCGACTTCATCTGGCAGCAGCAGGGTGATGGCGAGGTGTTCGTAGGCTGCTGGGCCGATAGCTACTTCGGCGTGCGCCCGGCGCTGCAGCTGCCGGTCGAGCTGTTCGACCACTACCAGGGCAACCAGAGCGCCACGATTGCAGCCCTGCCCGGGCTGCGTCCTGGTGCAACGATCAACCAGGGCGAGCGGGTGACCCATGTCGCGCTCGCCGGCAATCAGATGGGTATCCGATGGAAGACGCAATCCGCCGCGCAGTAGAGCGCCAGTTCCCTGAAATCACCGGGGGCTATCACCTGCCTCGATTTGGTCGTGTGGTCGCGGTACCGGATGCGCCAGCGGCGCCTGGGCTGTGCGACGACTTCCGCCCGCGCTTCGGCGTCGACGTCCAGGTGCTGCTGCCGGACGGCGAGCCCGACCCAGCGCTGCCGGTGTTCACCAGCCTGCCGCTGCCGGCGCCGATGGGCGGCCAGGAGGCCGGCATGTTCGGCTTTCCCGAGGAAGGCACGACCGTGGTCGTGTCGTTCGCCTATGGCCTGCCGCACAAGCCGTTTATCCAGCAGATCCTGCCGCATGGGTTGAGCCTGCCCCGGGTACCGAAAGGGGACCAGGTCTGGCAGCACAGCGAGGCCTGCCAGCAACGTGTGGACGCGGACGGCAACTGGCTGCGCCAGACGGATGGAAAGATCCAGGACAAGGCGATCGAGCGCGAAGTGGAATCGCTGGCCAACCGCGAGCAGTTCCAGAGCCACACCAGGAACGTGGACGACCATTCGACCGAGACGGTGGGCGGGGTGAAGAAGATCGAGGCCCTGGGCGCGCTCAAGCTACTGTCGGGCGGTTCGGCCAGCCTGGCCGCTGTCGATGACCTGCACCAGGCCACCGGGCGCGACCTGAACCTGGTGGTTGGGCAGAAACTTAACGCGGCGATCGGCGGTGACCTGCAGGAGCGCATCGAGGGCATGCGCAAGAGCATCACGACGGGTAGCCAGCGTCTGCAGGCGCCGAAGACCTGGCTGGGGTCGGAAGGAGTGAACGTGCTGCAGGTGTTGTGCGATCTACTTGACCTAGTCGAGCAGATGAACTTGCAGCTAGCAGCGCATGTTCACGCTGCCAGCCCCGTACCAAACAATGCTGCGTCTTTTAGTGCCGCAGCGGCCACCAGTAGCGCTTTGAGTAAAAGCCTAGCCCTTATAACGCTTTGATATCAGTAGGGTCGACATCCAATATCACACTATTAACTAGAGGGTGATATCGATTCTCTTTGTCCTCAATAAAGAATTGAAACCTGAACTCGCACTCATGCGCAAAAGACTCTGGCTTGATAAATGCCATTGTCTCCATGGCGCGCATGAAGCTATCAAACTTAAGTCCTTCCCCTGAGCGAATATGTACTTCGCGCGGGCAATATTTAACCATTTGCGCAATCACCTGAACTTCGAGCTCGTCAGGTTTCGCATCTTTGCTTATCAAAGGCGTATCCGTCTTTAGCGACTCTCTGACCTTTTTCAAAAGTGCGTTCCCCAGTGCGCAACCTAAATAGTCGATGTCGGTATATTTCACGTACCAACAGTCGTCATACTCAGGGAACAACCCCCTAGCATCCTTCATCATCCTAACTTTAGACATACAGAAAATAAAGCTGTTGTGTACCTGTCTACTCACCACTAATGAACAGTCACGCAACAGGATCGATTCATCGGTGCGCCCTATGTCATCCCAGTTCTCTACATATACTGAAAAGGCACCAGGGTAATAGTTGGGCAGCTCAATCGAATCATCTATAATGCCGAGACCTTGAAGTAATAGCGCCAGCTCTCTTTTGTTGACAGCAACCACTCCGTCAAACTTAAGATTAAACTCCAAGGTTCCCTCTTTTCGATCTTGAATCTGCTGTATTTCCGTATTTCTATATTCATGCAGCGAGCCGAGCCTAACTGTTCCACGGGACTTCACATTGTCTTTTGTGTGGCAGCTTTTCGCGAGCAGCATTTAGTTACCCCTGCGCAAGATGGAAAACGCTAAACGAGAAATATACTTTTAGATAGTTAGAGCTCTTAGACTATCTGCCACTACCATGACTGAGCATAGGCACATTCGTCAATAACCTCGAATTCGCTCGATAGATATTTCTGCATTGTCATTTCGGACAGTCGTACGTCACGGAGCGAATCCTTGTCGTTCCGCAGGGAGCCCCCCTTGGTACTTGTTAGTTCGTCTTATGATGGCCTTCAGCATTCCGTCACGAGCGGGCGAGCCGCAGGACCGGACGGCATGAAAATCCAGTTCAAGGAGAAAACCAAGGAGGAAAATCACTTATTCCCCTCACGGCAGGTAGCCAACGCCTACAGGCACCGAAAACTTGGCTCGGCTCAGATGCCGTGAATGTACTTCAGGTACTGTGTGAACTGCTCAATTTAGTTCGGGACATCAATATCCAACTGGCCGGACATGTACATGGTCCTACACCCCCTCCAAACAATGCCAGCATGTTCAACCAAGGAGCGGATTCGGCATTCGGCATGGGTATTTCGCTTAGGAAAATAACTATGTGAGGCGTAGTATTTGTGGTAGCGGGTAAGACAACAAGTCTTACCCTAACCTACCTACTCTAAACGCTACCTCCGAAAGATTTCGTTTACCGCTATAAGCTTTTTACCTTTAGCCTCAACGGTTGAAGAGTTCTCTCTTACAAAGGCTTGATCCCCGACAAAAGAAACTGAGTTCTGAGCAGGAACTCTAATGCGTAAAACTGACAACCCTCGATACTCAACAAAGTCTGTTTGCGACAAAATTTGAGATCTGAGAGGCTCACACAGTTCGGACTTCCTAATGTATTCAAGAAATTTATCCAAATACTGTTCGGCACCAATTTTCATTACCGCCATTTCTCGATCCAAACCGACCACATATCGAGAACCAACAGTTACAGCCTGAACTTTATCGAGTTCTGCGATCCTTTCAGCGTGAACTTTTCTATCCGCAACACCTACAAACACATATCCATCTGCATCCGGCCCGACGTTTGCGATGCCGCAAATGGTCTCAATAATTTTACTCGGAAGCGAAGCATCTACATCTCGACTGCCGTCTAATTTCAAAAAACCTTGTTTGCATTCGTAACGCGAAGTTTCTATCCGGGAGCGCCTGAGAGAGTTTTCCATATCCAACGCAAGGCCAGCACCATGCCTAAGCATGGGCGGATCCTTTCTAACGAAGTACCTTTGAATTAGACCCACTGTTTTATCTACGTTTTTCACACGATCATGAGTGGTTGCATAGTTCGCACTGCGGACAAGATCTGCCTGAAGACCAACAATTGCCTTCATAATACCAGCGTAATCTTCTGGAGTCTTTTCATGCACGACAACGAGGTTATGGAGCGCCATAAACACGGCATAAAATGACCGCTTTATTGGGTTTCCTGAAGATGGATTAACAACCGCACGCAAAGTATTTGGGACTGTACTATAGCCAGCAATAATCTGATTCAAGACAGACATCGTGACTTTAACTTCTTCTTTTAAACGATCGGCCCCATAGCTATAAAACGCACGCCGAACTTTCTCGTACTCCGCTTCCGACTCGTCGTAAATTTTATCAAACAATTCTTTGCTCCGTGCTATAGGCTCACCGAGCACGATTGAAGCACAGACATCTAAGATCATCTCTTCATCTTGACTATCTCGCAATTGCTGGCTGGTCAAGACACCTTGCCTACACCAAAAAACCTCATCAGTTTTAAGTGAATAACCCATACTGGAACGGGATGAATCAATACTGATTTCTGGCATACCAGAGAGAGCTAAGATTTCTTTAGATGCGTCACCCCTGATTTCAGACGCCAAAGCCCTTACAACCATAGAAAAGTCGTCAACCCTTCCTGCCTGCCGCTTTTCTTGAGCGCTAAGCTGACGACCTCCAGAGTTGATCCGCCCAAACACCTCAGTAACTTGGTCTTCGCTTTCAATAGGGAAAATGGTTACTGCCAACTGATAATCGACTATGTTGGCACAAACACTTGGCGGAAGCATATTATCATCTTCCCCCTGAACTATATCAAAGACACCCGCCTCAGCAGCTTGCTTTGCACGCGCAAACTCTTTTACGTCAAAGAACTTACCATTCCAGTCAAAATTGTTTTCGATGAATGAAAATATCGCATTAAGCCGCTGCATACCATCCATGATTTCATAGTAGGTATCACTTCCTCGCGACGCATCGGCTAGCATTATCAACGGAATAGGATAGTCCGAGATAAGACTGTCAATTAACTTCTGCTTTTCCGCAAGCGTCCAAACAAGCTTCCTTTGGTACTTACGATTAACTATTAATCTATCTTCCCTGTACAGGCGATATGCCTCTGTAACGCTCATGCCACGAGGTGTGATGCTCATCGATCCATTTCCCTTGAACAATTGACTGACACCATAGTGCCACCACCGAGACTTCTCAACTACCAACCTCGAGATTTTGGTCTCCGAAAAAATTTCGCTGAATGAAATCACTTATCCCCCTCCCGCCGACGCGCTTTGCCTCGTAGAAAAGTGAAAAGGACCAGGTGGGTGCAGCGGAGGGCTACAGCAGGCACGGCGGAGGCCGCCGGGGAGGAAGGGGCATTGCACGCCGTGCAAAGATTTGAACAGGTGTGCAATCAGGTACAGCTAGGAGCGTCCACATTACGTCCACACCGCCAACAGAAACCCGACCCGCATGTACGTACATATTCAATAAAATCAGCACATTGCGGGGTTTTCTCAACGACAACAGGCCTTTTTGTCGGGCTCATAATCCTTTGGTCCACGGTTCGAGTCCGTGTGGGCCCACCAAACAGAAAGCCGCGCGATGCGCGGCTTTTGCGTTTTTGGCGGGACCACCTCAGATACAGTCCTATGGTCTCGCACACAATCTACTCGTCAGCCGGCTCGAAGCGCTCGCCACGAAACACCCGACGGGGATTGCCACGCTCGATGCGGTGATGGAACAACCGCCGCTCCGCGCGCAGTTCGCTGTCGACCTGCTCTGCCTGCTGCGCCAGGCGTTGACCGATGAGCAGCAGCGCCAAGCGTTTGTTGGCGTGCTGGCTACGCTCGCTCTGTACCTTGACGCTGACGCCGCTGGCCAGGTGCGTGGCGCGCACTGCCGAGTCGGTGGTGTTGACATGCTGGCCACCCGGCCCGGACGAACGCAAGGTCTCGAAGTGGATCTCGCTCGCCAGTTCCGGTGCCGGTGGCGCAAACCGTGCGCCCCCAAAGAACCAGTTCTTGCGCGCATGCCCCGGCCGGTACGGACTGCTGCACGTCCATTGCAGCGAGCCCGTCCAGTGATCCGCCAGGCGCTCGGCCTGCTCACCATCCAGTGCCAGCAACACCGAGCGCAAGGTACCGCGCCGCGGCCCCGATTCTTCTTCGAGTATCCGAACCGCCACGGCCTGGGCATCCGCTTCGGCCTGCAGCCTGAGCAATGCCTTGGCCACTGCCAGGGCACATTCTTCCGGCCCCTGAGCCGCCGAGAGTTGCAGCAGGATCATCAGCAGCACCCTCCGCGCGTCTTGTAGGTGAGCACCGGTTTCAGTCGTGCCAGCACGCGAACCAACCCCGCTTCACGCAAGGCATCCACCACCGAGTCGATAGCCTTGTAGGCCTCCGGCGCTTCCTCGTAGATCAGCGCCCGGTCGGCGCAGATCACGCGGCTGCCTAGTGCCGTACGACTCAGTTGCTCGACGCTGTAGCGCGAGGCGAGGCGGTCCTTGCACTCGCTGCGCATCCATTTGCGTCCGGCGCCATGGGCCAGGGACAACAGGCTGCGCTCGTCGGCGATCGGCTGTACCAAGTAGCTGTAGTCGCCGCGCGAACCAGGGATCACCACCGCCCCCTGATCCGACGGTGTGGCGCCTTTGCGATGCAGCCAACCATCGAGCCCGTCGACCTGCGCTGGCGACACCAGGTTGTGGTTGATGTCGAGCAGTACATCGCCATCGGCACGCAAGCGGTCGAGCATGCGCCGGGCAATCAACTGACGGTTGGCTTCGGCAAAACGCAGCGCGCCGTCGTGCCGGCCCAGGTAATGAGTGCTGGCCTCGCTGCCCGCCTCCAGTCCGTGATGACCGAACAGGTCGACCTGCTCACGCAAGATCGCCTCGCCCAAACCACGCGAGCCGCTGTGCACCAGCAACAGCAGGTGTTTGCGCTCGATGCTCAAGGCTGCCAGGGCCGTATCGTCGTAGCTTTCATCGAGTTGCTGCAGCTCGGCGAAGTGGTTACCACCACCAATGGTGCCTAGAGAACGCTCGTGCCCCGTGGCAGGCAAACCGAAGCTGGCGACGGCCTCCTGCCACGTCTCGTCGAGCGGCAGGTCGAGGTTGCCAAGGCGTTTCTCCAGCTTGTCCAGATGCAGCTTGGCGGTCGGGATGTCCGTGCGCCACAGCGCCATGCCACAGCCGATGTCATTGCCGACCAGCGCCGGGTACAAACGCCCCACGGAAAAGAATGCCGCGCCGACCGGATAGCCACGCCCCGGATGCAGGTCCGGCATGCCGGCCACCCGATGCATGCCCCCTAGGCGAGCGGTGGTTTCGAGTTGTTGGATCGCTTTTCCTTCGATCCAGGTGTCGTCCGCGGCGACCAATACGGCGCCGTCGGACAAATTGCGAATGCAAGTGCCCATAGTCCAATCCTGATGGGTTGAAACAAAAAGATGTTCGGATTGGCAGGCCAGAGGCCGGGCGTTGCGGTACCGCTAACGAGTAGCGGCGAATGCGTTCAAGCCAGGCGCGACCTGCAAAGGGTGATCAACTGTTGCATGATGTACCTCCTTTGCTGTCGGGTGAGAGAAGGCGGGGATCTTAGGTATGTAATTGCCACCTTGCAACAACCTTGATCACATTTTCACCAGGAGAACAACGTCATGGCCGAAAAACCTGGCCGCTCCGCGGTACAAAAAACAATACACGGGCGGTACAGTGCCCAGCTTCCCCTGGATTTGTAGCTCGGGTCGCGCTGACCAGCGGCAAAGTGCCTTTAGCACACCCGTTCTATTTCGCCATTACTGCCGCGTTTCTAGAATCCCTCCATCGCTTCGGCACCGGGTCGGAGCCCAGTGATCGAGGGAACGTCACATGAACATCCAAGGAACGCTTGGGGCCCTGCTCGTTGTACCGATGCTGGCCACGCTCGCAGGTTGCGTGGCACCGGGCTCCTACAACCAGGGCCAGCAGCCCAGCCAGATGGCCGGCGGCAACGCCCCGTGCACGCCCAGTGCGACCGACAACCTGATCTCCACCGGCCGCAGCCTGCTCAGCATCGCCAACTCCGTGCTCGAAACCAAGAACAGCATGAATGGCACTTCAGCCACCTATGACCAACGCATGCAGCTTGCGGAGAACGCGCAGAAGGTCAACAAAGGCAACCAGATGCTCGACAACGTCGAGAGCATGACTGCTGGCCTGAAGTCGCCTTGCGCCACGGCGCAGACCAGTGCGTCACGTTGATCAAATCCGATCAGGGCTGCGCAGCAGCCCCGGTCGTGACAGATTCTCGGCAATTCAAGCCGACGTCAGCACCTTGCAGCCACGCCGCGAAATCTCGATCCTCGCGTAACTTGCCTCACCGAGCCCGCTGATCCGATCAAGACAGGCGGCAGGGTCATGCAGCGGCAGCTCCAGCAACTGCCGGGTATCGCGCTCCCACCAGCGCGATGCGAGCAAGCGCTCGATCATCGCTTCCGGGTATCGATAACGCACGACCTTGGCCGGAAAGCCCGCCACCACGGCGTAGGGCGGTACGTCCCGGGTGACCAGGGCGCGGGTGGCAATGATTGCGCCCGTGCCCACCTCGACGCCTTCCATGATCATCGCGCCTTCGCCGATCCACACGTCGTGACCGATACGTGCCGGTGTGCTCGGCGGCTCGTATTGCCACTGGGTGCCGGTGAACTGGAAAGGGTGCGAACTCAGCCAATCGGTGGGGTGAGCGTATTTTTCCTGGCCGATGACCACCGCGCTGCCAATGGAGCAGTAACGCCCGATCGATTCGACCACCTGCAGCGAACCGCCGCTGCGGATATAGGTATGAGCCCCGATCGCGACGTCGAGGGTGGCGGCGCTGACCGCCACATCGCCCATGCGCACTTCGGCTTCGAGCGCCAGCTTCGCCCGCTTGCCGAACTTGGAAATGCCTGTGCTCACCTTGCAACCGTGTTGGCGAATCCATCGCCGCCAGTACCAGTCCTTGAACTTCATGGGTCAATCACTCCTGCCATGGTCCAGGCTGCCCGATGGCAGCGGCCTGCCATCGTACCGTCTTGTCGGCGCAATGCCAGCCCCGGACACCTTTGTACGCCTTGCGCGAAGCGGTCGCGCTTGCATAGGCTAGCAGCTCGACAAAAGAGACCTACCATGCCGGCCACCTCCTCCATCGCCCTTGACGCCATCGATCGCCAGTTGATCGCGCTGCTGCAGATCAATGCCCGCGAAAGCGTCGCCACCCTCGCCCGCCAGCTGGGCATCGCCCGCACCACGGTGAACTCGCGGCTCGAGCGCCTGGAGCGCAACAAGGTGATCACCGGCTATGGCGTGCGCCTGGGCCAGCGCCTGATCGGCGGCGGCCTGCAGGCGTACGTGGGGATCAAGGCGCAGCCGCGCTCGGGCAAGGACATCGTGCGCCACCTCAGCGCCATGGGGCAGGTCCAGCAGTTGTGCGCGGTCAGTGGCGAGTTCGACTACGTGGCCTGGCTGCTCAGCGACTCGCCGGAGCAACTGGACCAGTTGCTCGACCTGATCGGCAGCCTCGACGGGGTGGAGAAGACCACCACGTCGATCATCCTCAGCAGCAAGGTGGACCGCGGCCAGCCGGGCTGACCGCGGCGCCCGGCCCTCAGGCCTCCATCGCGTCGAGCAGCCCTTCCAGCAGCGCGCGCACCGTTTCCGCCGAATGCAGGATCGACCAGATCATCGCCCTCCCCGCCTCGGGGGCATGGTGCTGGGCGTAGTCGTCGGCGATTTCCTGGATGGCCCGGGCCAGCATGCTGGCGTGGACCAGGGCGTCGGCGGCATCGACGCCGGGGCGCACGGTGAAGATGGGGGGATGACTGGACTGGCAGGAGCAGAAGGACTGCTCGGTGGTTGGGTTCAGGGAAAGGGGTGGGTCGGGGACGATCTTTTTCATAGCGCAGTATCCAAGTTGAGCCAGGGATTACTGCCATCTGCATCCTTCTCACGGGAATTGGGTGGCAGCCGTACGCGGGGTGAGAATCCGGCCAACTTGGAAACCGGCCAGGCAAAAGCCTGCCCGCGCAAGGCTGCCATAACGCATGCCTCGGCGCTCAAGTTGGAAGAGGGTTCTCACGCCCGCTCACCGAATAGGCGGTGACCGGCTGAAGTTAACCGCGAAGGGTTCTCCCAAACTGCCAGACCGAGGCTACATGGCTCGTAGGATACTTCCTGTTATTACATGTCTCTGTAGGACCAAGCTGATTCTCTCCAGCGCGACGTAGACTTTGTGGGAGCGGGCTTGCCCCGCGATCACGGGCGGAGCCCGTGCCATAACCCGATAATCACTATGCGGCCCAATTCGCGGGGCAAGCCCGCTCCCACAAGGTATGTATCTCGCCTCAAGACTTGGGAACCCGCCAAATGAAACAACTTGAAAGTAATTTTCTATACGTAGATCACGTACAGAAATGGCAACATGGCGCACCTGAAAAGCAGGAGCCACCAATGCCACGCAACATCTTCACTGAACTCACCGAAGGCTTCGACGCCCTCGCCGATGAGCGCGCCGGCAAACTGACCCTGCGCTCGCACAAGGTGACCTTCGAGGAGCTTGCCCCGCTGGCCCCCAACGAACTGACCGAACTGCGCCAGCGCCTGAACATGTCCCGGGCGGTGTTTGCCGCTTACCTGCGCACCAACGCCCGCACCCTGGAGAGCTGGGAACAGGGCCGCTCAAAGCCCAACGCCCAGGCCGTGGCGCTGATTCGACTGGTGCAGAAGTACCCTGAAACCGTCGAGCATCTGGCATCGCTGAGCTGATTCGTCAGTATTGAATAAATATGAATCATTAAGACGAAATAAAGCACATAACGACGCCACTCTGCACCTTAATAACGAGCACCCCACTTCATAAAATGGCCACCAGGCATTCTCTATACTCAGGCTCCGCCCCCTGCGCAGCCCCTGGCAAGGTCATTACATGAACAAGAAAAACCGCCACCCCGCCGACGGCAAGAAACCCATCACCATCTTCGGCCCCGACTTCCCCTTCGCCTTCGACGACTGGCTGGAGCATCCGGCCGGCCTGGGCAGCATTCCCAAGGAGCGCCATGGCGAAGAGGTGGCGATCGTCGGTGGTGGCATCGCCGGGCTGGTGGCGGCCTACGAGCTGATGAAGCTGGGCCTCAAGCCCGTGGTGTACGAGGCCTCCAAGCTGGGTGGCCGGCTGCGCTCGCAAGCGTTCAACGGTACCGACGGCATCGTCGCCGAACTGGGCGGCATGCGCTTCCCGGTGTCGTCCACGGCGTTCTACCACTACGTCGACAAGCTGGGCCTGGAGACCAAGCCCTTCCCCAACCCGCTGACCCCGGCATCGGGCAGCACGGTCATCGACCTGGAAGGCCAGACCTACTACGCCGAGAAATCCGCCGACCTGCCGCAGCTGTTCCACGAAGTGGCCGAGGCCTGGGCCGACGCCCTGGAGAGCGGCGCGCAGTTCGGTGATATCCAGCAGGCCATCCGCGACCGCGACGTGCCGCGCCTCAAGGACCTGTGGAACAAGCTGGTACCGCTGTGGGACGACCGCACCTTCTATGACTTCGTCGCCACCTCGCGCTCGTTCGCCAAGTTGAGCTTCCAGCACCGCGAAGTGTTCGGCCAGGTCGGTTTCGGCACCGGCGGCTGGGATTCGGACTTCCCCAACTCGATGCTGGAAATCTTCCGCGTGGTGATGACCAACTGCGACGATCACCAGCACCTGGTGGTCGGCGGCGTCGAGCAGGTACCGCAGGGCATCTGGCGCCATGTGCCGGAGCGTTGCGCCCACTGGCCGGCCGGCACCAGCCTCAGCGGCCTGCACGGCGGCGCGCCGCGCACCGGGGTCAAGCGCATCGCCCGCGCCGCCGATGGCCGCCTGGCGGTCACCGACAACTACGGCGACGTGCGCCATTACGCAGCTGTGCTCACCACCTGCCAGAGCTGGCTGCTGACCACCCAGATCGACTGCGAGGAGTCGCTGTTCTCGCAGAAGATGTGGATGGCCCTGGACCGCACCCGCTACATGCAGTCGTCGAAGACCTTCGTCATGGTCGACCGGCCGTTCTGGAAGGACAAGGACCCGGAAACCGGCCGCGACCTGATGAGCATGACCCTCACCGATCGCCTGACCCGCGGCACCTACCTGTTCGACAACGGCGACGACAAGCCGGGGGTGATCTGCCTGTCCTACGCGTGGATGAGCGACGCCCTGAAGATGCTGCCGCACCCGACCGAAAAACGCGTGCAACTGGCCCTCGACGCACTGAAGAAGATCTACCCCAAGACCGATATCGCCGGGCATATCATCGGCGACCCGATCACCATCTCGTGGGAGGCCGACCCGCACTTCCTCGGCGCCTTCAAGGGCGCGCTGCCGGGCCACTACCGCTACAACCAGCGCATGTACGCGCACTTCATGCAGCAGGACATGCCCGCCGAACAGCGCGGCATCTTCATCGCCGGTGACGATGTGTCGTGGACCCCGGCCTGGGTGGAAGGCGCGGTGCAGACTTCGCTCAATGCGGTGTGGGGTATCATGAACCACTTCGGTGGCCAGACCCACCCGGACAACCCCGGCCCGGGCGATGTGTTCCACGAGCTCGGCCCGATCGCCCTGGCCGACTGAGCGGAGGAGTAGCCTCATGCGCATCGCCCTGTTCCAGGGCACGCCCAAGCCGTTGGACGTGCCCGGCAATCTCGAGCGCCTGCAGCACCAGGCCCAGCAGGCGGCCGCCCGTGGCGCGCAGTTGCTGGTATGCCCGGAGATGTTCCTCAGCGGCTACAACATCGGCCTGGACCAGGTGGAACGCCTGGCCGAGGCCGAGGACGGCCCCTCGGCCATGAGCGTCGTCGAGATCGCCCAGGCGCACCGGATCGCCATCGTCTATGGCTACCCGGAACGGGCCGAGGACGGGTCGATCCACAACAGCGTGCAACTGATCGACGCCCATGGCCGCAGCCTGTGCAACTACCGCAAGACCCACCTGTTCGGCGAGCTGGACCGCTCGATGTTCAGCCCCGGCGCCGATCACTTCCCGGTGGTCGAGCTGGACGGCTGGAAGGTCGGGCTGCTGATCTGCTACGACATCGAGTTCCCGGAAAACGCCCGGCGCCTGGCGCTGAACGGTGCCGAGCTGATCCTGGTGCCAACGGCGAACATGGCGCCTTATGACTTCGTCTGCCAGGTGACCGTGCGCTCGCGGGCGCAGGAGAACCAGTGTTATCTGGTGTACGCCAACTACTGCGGCAGCGAGGGCAAGATCCGGTATTGCGGGCAGAGCAGCATCGTCGGGCCGGATGGTGATGTGCTGGTGATGGGCGGGGATGAAGAGGGGCTGTTGCTGGCGGACATGCAACGCGAGCGGGTATTGAAAGGGCGGGAGGCGTTTCCCTACCTGGCGGACTTGCGTCGGGATCTGCATTAACAGCCAGTCCTTTCAGGGTGTTGAGAATTGGCGCTCGGCTTGGAGCTGCCGGGGCTGCTTTGCAGCCCTTTCGCGGCACAAGGCCGCTCCTACAGGGGGGCGCGGTCGCCTGTAGGAGCGGCCTTGTGCCGCGAAAAGGCCAGAACAGACAACCTCGGCATTGCGCGCTAGCATGGCGTCATGTCCGACGCCATTCGCCACCTCACCCTCGCCAACGGCCTGCACCTGACCCTGCGCCACGCGCCACGCCTCAAGCGCGCGGCGGCTGCGCTGCGGGTGCATGCCGGCAGCCACGACGCACCAGCGCGCTGGCCGGGCCTGGCGCACTTTCTCGAACACCTGTTCTTCCTCGGTAATACGCGTTTTCCGCTGGACGACGGCCTGATGCGCTACGTCCAGGGCCTGGGTGGCCAGGTCAACGCCAGCACCCGCGAGCGCACCACCGACTTCTTCTTCGAAGTGCCCCCCGTGGCGCTGGCTGGTGGGCTGGAGCGTCTGTGCCAAATGCTCGCCGAGCCGGACTTCGCCATCGAACGCCAGCGCCGCGAGCGGGAAGTGATCCATGCCGAGTTCATCGCCTGGTCGCGCAACCCCGAGGCACAGCGTCAGTTCGCCCTGTTGCAGTCGGTGTCGGCGCGCCATCCGCTGAGCGGCTTCCATGCTGGCAACCGTCATAGCCTGCCGCTGGAAAGCCAGGCCTTCCAGCAAGGACTGAGGCAGTTCCACCACGACTTCTACCAGGGCGGGCAACTCACCCTGAGCCTGGCCGGCCCGCAGCCGCTGGATGAGCTGGCGCACCTGGGCAGGCAGTTCGGCGGGCTGTTCGCCAAGGGCGAAAGCGTCACCCGGCAACGGCCACCCGCCTTGCTCGACGCGCCGCTGCACCAACCAGACGCCTGGGGCAACCGCCGCGACCTACTGTTCGCCCATGACGGACTGCCGGATGGCGCGGAACAGGCGCTCGAACTGCTGCTGGCCCAGCTCAACGACAGCCAGCCCGGCGGTTGGCTGAACGCCTTGCGCCGGCGCGGCTGGCTGCAGGGCTACAAGGCGCAACAACTCCACGCCCATGCCGGGCAGTTGCTCTGGCATGTCCAGCTGCAGCTGTCGGACCAGGCCTGCCTGGCCGAGACCCGGGAGCTGCTGCACGGCTGGCTGGGTTTTCTGCGGCAACAGGACCACAAGCAACTGAACGATCGCTTCACCCGCCTGCAGCAACGCCATGAACAGGCCGCCAGCGCACTGGAACTGGCCCAGCGCGACAGTGCCGGCCGGCCTTTCGCAGGGCTCGGGACACAAGGCCTGGACGCCTTCGCCGCACTGCTGTGGGACTTGCCTTCCTCGACTGCCGGAGATTGGCAGTTGCCCCCCGATGAAGCGCTGCTGGCAACCGAACTACCCGCGACCAGCACGCCGTTGCCAGCAGGGCTCGATATCGGCGACTGCCTGCCGCCCTCTCGCCAGTTTGCGACCCTCGACCTGCGTTGGCACATTCCTTCGCCGCTGCGTCAGCGCATGCAGGCCGTTCTGCAACACAGCCTGCAACCCCTGCGCGAGCGGGCCGCGCAGGCGGCGCTGCAACTGGGCTTCGAGACCCTTGGCGAGTACTGGCAGTTGCGCCTGGCGGGGCATCCGCTGGCCGTGATCATTGCCACGCAGGAAGCCCTGACCTTGCTGCGCGCGCCGACCCGAAAGCATTGGCACTCGCCAGCGGCAGCCGAAGCGCCGCTGATTCCGATCCGAGCCCTGCTGAAGGCACTGCCGGACGCCTTACTGAAGGGTGAGGGTCAATCGCAGCCAGCCTGCACCCTGGACCAGTCGCGGCTCGACACACTCTGGCAGCAGGCACGCTGGCAGGGATTGGCGCAAGGGTTCACCCCCGCCCAACAGGGCGCCCTGGGCACGGCACTGCAAGACCTCATGGGACAACCGATCGCCGCCTCGCCAGCGCGCCCGATCCTCGGACGCCGTTGGCAGCAGGTCCCGACTTCGGGCAGCGAGCCCGCGCTGTTGCTGTTCTGTCCGCTGCCGGCTGATCTGCAGGCCGCCGGTCGCCTGCTCGCCCACGTGCTGCAAGGCCCGTTCTATCAGCGCCTGCGCGTCGAGCTGCAGCTGGGTTACGCCGTGTTCAGCGCCTTTCGTCAGATCGAAGGCTACGCCGGGCTGCTGTTCGGCGTGCAATCGCCGCACGCCGACCACGCACAGATCCTCGGCCATCTGCTGGACCTGCTGCGCCAGGGCGTCGCACTGGCCCCAGCGGCGCGAGCGCAGCTGGCCGATCAGTTCGACGAGACAGCGATGGCCAACGCCGATGTTACGCAATGGGCCTGGCAGGCACATATCGCGACACACAATGCCGACCTGTCGCGCATGCGAGGGTCTATCCTCAATGTCGAACAAGGCCTTCTGGACGAATTGCTCCAGCAGTTGCTCGATGCCAGCCACGGTTGGTTGTGCCTGGCCAACGCCACCGCCCCGGACGCCGAATGGCTATGAAAAAAGGCGGGATTGTTACCGCAAATGCAATGGCGCTTTTCGAAGAATTAACCTTTCGGTACAAATTTTTCTTGTAAGATAGCGCAATCTCGGCCAATGGAACCTCTCTCTCCGGGGAGTACCCAATAGTGAGCCGACCACCCCAAACCCCATCCGGAAGGAGCAAGCCCATGTGGACCAAACCTGCATACACTGACCTGCGTATCGGCTTCGAAGTGACCATGTACTTCGCCAACCGTTAAGCGTCTGCGCGGTTCGACGCCTCGGCCCGCCGGGGCGTTTGCGTTTTTCCGATACGGCTTTCGGGCTAACCTTTGCGGCTAGAGAGTACCCATGTACATCCAGATCCTCGGTTCCGCCGCCGGTGGCGGGTTCCCCCAGTGGAACTGCAACTGCGCCAACTGCAAGGGCTACCGTGACGGTACCCTGCGTGCCACGGCGCGCACCCAGTCGTCCATCGCCCTGTCCGACGACGGCGAGCACTGGATCCTGTGCAATGCCTCGCCGGACATCCGCGCCCAGCTCCAGGCGTTCGCGCCGATGCAGCCGGCACGCGCCCTGCGCGACACCGGTATCGACGCCATCGTCCTGCTCGACAGCCAGATCGACCACACCACCGGCCTGCTCAGCCTGCGCGAGGGCTGCCCGCACCAGGTGTGGTGCACCGACATGGTCCACCAGGACCTGACCACCGGTTTTCCGCTGTTCAACATGCTCAGCCACTGGAACGGCGGCCTGGTGTGGAACCGCATCGAGCTCGAAGGCAGCTTCGTCATCGACGCCTGCCCGAACCTGCGCCTCACCCCCTTCCCGCTGCGCAGCGCCGCGCCGCCCTACTCCCCGCACCGCTTCGACCCGCACCCGGGCGACAACCTCGGGCTGCTGGTGGAGGACACCCGCACCGGCGGCAAGTTGTTCTACGCGCCGGGCCTGGGCCAGGTCGACGCCAAGTTGCTGGAGATGATGCACGGCGCCGACTGCCTGCTGGTCGACGGCACCCTGTGGGAGGATGATGAGATGCAGCGTCGCGGCGTCGGCACCCGCACCGGCCGCGAGATGGGCCATCTGGCGCAGAACGGTACGGGTGGCATGCTCGAGGTACTGGATGGCTTCCCGCGCCAGCGCAAGGTGCTTATCCACATCAACAACACCAACCCGATCCTCGATGAGGACTCCCCCGAGCGTGCCGAAGTGGTCCGCCGCGGAGTGGAAGTCGCCTTCGATGGCATGAGCATCGAGTTGTAAGGGCAGCCCTTGCACAACGTGGGAGCGGGCTTGACCCGCGATAGCGATGGTGAGTCTGACGCCGCCGTCTCGGGTCAAGCCCGCTCCCACGTACAACGAACCATCACAGGAGCCCTCCATGAGCGATGCAATGCCCCTGTCCCCTGCCGAGTTCGAGCAGGCCCTGCGCGCCAAGGGCGCTTACTACCACATCCATCACCCCTACCATGTGGCGATGTATGAAGGCCGCGCCAGCCGCGAGCAGATCCAGGGCTGGGTGGCCAACCGCTTTTACTACCAGGTCAACATCCCGATGAAGGATGCGGCGATCCTGGCCAACTGCCCGGACCGCGAAGTGCGCCGCGAGTGGATCCAGCGCCTGCTCGACCACGATGGCGCGCCCGGCGAGGACGGCGGCATCGAGGCCTGGTTGCGCCTCGGCCAGGCCGTGGGCCTGGACCCCGACCAGCTGCGCAGCCAGGAACTGGTGCTGCCCGGCGTGCGCTTCGCGGTCGACGCCTACGTCAACTTCGCCCGCCGCGCCAGCTGGCAGGAAGCCGCCAGCAGCTCGCTGACCGAACTGTTCGCCCCGCAGATCCACCAGTCGCGCCTGGACAGCTGGCCGCAGCACTATCCGTGGATCGACCCGGCCGGCTACGAATACTTCCGCACCCGCCTGGGCCAGGCCCGGCGCGATGTGGAGCACGGCCTGGCGATCACCCTGCAGCACTACACCACCCGCGAGGGGCAGGAACGCATGCTGCAAATCCTGCAGTTCAAGCTGGATATCCTGTGGAGCATGCTCGACGCCATGAGCATGGCCTATGAACTGAACCGCCCGCCCTATCACAGCGTCACCCGCGAGCGGGTCTGGCACAAGGGGATCACCCTATGAGTTTCGACCGTCAACAGGTGCCCGCCTGGCGCCCCGGCTACCGTTTCCAGTACGAGCCGGCGCAGAAGGGCCATGTGCTGCTGTACCCCGAGGGGATGATCAAGCTCAACGACAGCGCCGGGCTGATCGGCGGGCTCATCGATGGCCAGCGCAGTGTCGCTTTGATCATCGCCGAACTCGAGCAGCAGTTCCCCGGTGTGCCCGAAGTCGCCGACGACATCGAGCAATTCATGGAGGTGGCCCGTGCCGAACACTGGATCACCCTCGCCTGAGGTACCGGTAGGCCTGCCGCTGTGGCTGCTGGCCGAACTCACCTACCGCTGCCCGCTGCAGTGCCCGTACTGCTCCAACCCGCTGGACTTCGCCGAGCAAGGCAAGGAACTGAGCACCGAGCAGTGGTTCAAGGTGATGGCCGAAGCCCGCGAGATGGGCGCCGCGCAGATCGGCTTTTCCGGCGGCGAGCCGCTGGTGCGCCAGGACCTCGCCGAGCTGATCGGCGAAGCCCGGCGCCTGGGCTACTACACCAACCTGATCACCTCCGGCATCGGCCTGACCGAGCAGAAGATCGCCGCGTTCAAGCAGGCCGGACTGGACCATATCCAGATCAGCTTCCAGGCCAGCGACGAGCAGGTGAACAACCTGCTGGCCGGCTCGAAGAAAGCCTTCGCGCAGAAGCTGGAGATGGCCCGGGCGGTGAAGGCCCATGGCTACCCGATGGTGCTCAATTTCGTCACCCATCGGCACAATATCGACAAGATCGACCGCATCATCGAGCTGTGCCTGGCCCTTGAAGCCGACTTCGTAGAGCTGGCCACCTGCCAGTTCTACGGCTGGGCGCACCTCAACCGCCTGGGCCTGCTGCCGACCCGCGCCCAGCTGGAGAGGGCCGAGCGCATCACCAACGAGTACCGGGACAAGCTCAAGGCCGAAGGCAAGCCGTGCAAGCTGATCTTCGTCACCCCGGACTACTACGAAGAGCGCCCCAAGGCCTGCATGAACGGCTGGGGCAGCCTGTTCCTGACCATCACGCCGGATGGCACCGCGTTGCCCTGCCATGGCGCGCGCCAGCTGCCGGTGCAGTTCCCCAATGTGCGCGACCACGACCTGCGGCATATCTGGTACGACTCGTTCGGTTTCAACCGCTTCCGTGGCTATGACTGGATGCCCGAACCGTGCCGCTCATGCGACGAGAAGGAAAAGGACTTCGGCGGCTGCCGTTGCCAGGCCTTCATGCTCACCGGCGACGCCAGCAAGGCGGACCCGGTGTGCGCCAAGTCGCCGGACCATGGCATCATCCTCAAGGCCCGCGAGGAGGCCGAACACGCAACGCTGGAGATCGAACAAATGACCTTCCGCAACGAGCGCAATTCCCATGTCATCGCCCGTGGCTGAGTTCAGCGCCGCCCAGGCGGTGGCCGCCGGCACCGACTTCGCCGAGCTCAAGGTCGGCGCGCAAGGTGTGTTCTGGAACGAGTTCCGCCCCGCCGATGGCGCCTGCCGGGTCTGGCACTGGCGCGATCAGCAGGCCCGCTGCCTGACCCCGGACGGATTCAGTGTGCGCAGCCGGGTCTATGAGTACGGTGGCGGCAGCTTCTGCCTGGGCGACGACGGGCTGGTATTCGTCAACGAAAAGGACCAACAGGTCTACCTGCAGGCCCTGGATGGCAGCCCACCGCGCCCGCTTACCCACGCCGACGACTGCCGCTATGGCGATGTGCAGTGGCAGGCCGGCCAGGTGCTCGCCGTCGAAGAGCAGCATGGCGAACAGGTCGTGCATCGCCTGGTGAGCCTCTCGCCGGAGCATCGACAAATCCTGGCCGAAGGGGCCGACTTCTACGCCTCGCCCACGCTGAGCCACGATGGGGAACGCCTGGCCTGGATCGAGTGGGACCGCCCGGCCCAACCCTGGACCGTCACCCGCCTGATGTGCCGGGAACGCGAACCGTCTGGCGCCTGGGGCCCGGCACGCTGCATCGCCGGGCAGGACGAATCGCTGCAACAGCCACGCTTCGATGAGCAAGGCCGCTTGTATTGCCTGTCCGACCACGACGGTTTCTGGCAGCCCTGGGGCGAACGCGACGGACACTGGCAACGCCTGCCCGCCGCGCCCGCCGATCATGCCGCCGCCCCCTGGCAACTGGGTGCCAGCACCTGGCTGGCCCTTGGCCCCGCCAGCTATCTGGCCAGCTGGTTCGAGGACGGTTTCGGGCAACTGGGGCTGCGCCGCGCCGATGGCGAAGTGGAGCGTTATGCCAGTGCGTACACGCGTTTCCGTAGCCTGGCGCTGGATGACGGACAGCTCTACGCCGTAGCCGCCTCGCCGATCAGCCCAGCGGCCGTGATCGCCATCGACCGGCGCAGCCACGAAGTCCAGGTGCTGGCAGGTGGCGCCGAGGTGCTGCCCGCCGAGGACATCAGCCTCCCACAGCCGATCCGTTACGCCAGTGGCGAAGGCGAGGCCAACGGATTCTTCTACCCGGCCATGCAAGGCTCGGATGGGCCATCGCCGCTGGTGGTGTTCATTCACGGCGGCCCGACTTCGGCCTGCTACCCGGTGCTCGACCCGCGCATCCAGTACTGGACCCAGCGCGGCTTTGCCGTCGCCGACCTCAACTACCGGGGCAGCAGCGGCTATGGTCGCGCCTACCGCCAGGCACTGCACCTGAACTGGGGAGCGAGTGATGTGGAAGATGCCTGCGCGGCGGTCGCCCATCTTGCCGGCCTGGGCCTGATCGACCCTGACCAGGCCTTCATTCGTGGCGGCAGCGCCGGCGGCTACACCACCCTTTGCGCCCTGGCCTTCCGGGACGTCTTCCGCGGCGGCGCCAGCCTGTACGGTGTCAGCGACCCCGAGGCGCTGGGCCGGGCCACCCACAAGTTCGAAGGCGACTACCTGGACTGGCTGATCGGCGACCCCCGGCGCGATGCCGAGCGTTATCGCCAGCGCACGCCCCTGCTGCACGCCGGGCAGATCAAGGTGCCGGTGATTTTCTTCCAGGGTGAGCTGGACGCGGTGGTGGTGCCGGAGCAGACCCGCAGCATGCTTGAAGCGCTCAAGGCCAAGGGTATCGAGGCCGAGGGGCATTTCTACGCGGGCGAGCGGCATGGCTTTCGCCAGGCGGCGAACCTGGCGCATGCGCTCGAGGAGGAGTGGAAGTTCTATTGCAGGTTGCTAAGCCAGGCAACGCCATCCCTGTAGGAGCGGCCTTGTGCCGCGAAAGGGCCGCGAAGCGGCCCCGGCGATATCTGCTTTACCGCTGAGAACCTGGGGCTGCTTTGCAGCCCTTTCGCGGCACAAGGCCGCTCCTACAGGGGCCGCGCTTCCCCTAGCGCTTGGCGATGATGTACACCGCGTGCACGATCCCGGGGATATAGCCCAGCAAGGTCAGCAGGATATTCAGCCAGAACGCCCCGCCGAACCCCACCTGGAGGAACACGCCCAGCGGCGGCAGGATGATGGCGATGATGATGCGGATGAAGTCCATGTGCTGCGCTCCTTGAGGGTGTATCAACACAGACTAGCCGTGCCTGGCAGAGGTTCCACCGGGCAAAAAAAACGCCCCGGGCCATGTATTTCAGGCCAGGGGCGATGCGCAGGAACGCCAGACGGTTCGTGGAAATTCTGTATGCCGGAGCAACCGGTCAGGCCGGCACTTCGCGGCGGTTATGCTGCTGGGCATGCAGGC
Source organism: Mitsuaria sp. RG (assembly GCF_028369275.1). Classification (NCBI taxonomy): domain Bacteria; kingdom Pseudomonadati; phylum Pseudomonadota; class Betaproteobacteria; order Burkholderiales; family Sphaerotilaceae; genus Roseateles; species Mitsuaria sp. RG. The sequence goes on along the minus strand of NZ_JAQMYQ010000001.1, from coordinate 203,098 downwards.
GGGCGAAGGCCCGGGCCAGGCGCAGCAGCATCTCGTCGATATTGCCCTTGCTCACGGTCAGCGCCGGCGAGAACCGCACCACGTCGGCCTGCGGCGCATTGAGCAGCAAGCCCTCCTGCAGCGCGGCCTCGACCAGTTGCGCCGCGCTGTCTTCACGCAGTTGCAGGCCCCACAGCAGCCCCTCGCCACGCACCTCGCCCTGGCCATAGCGACCCGCCAGGCGGCTCAGGCCATCGCGCAGGTGCCGGCCACTGTCCAGCACCTGCTCGAAGAAGCCCGCCTCCAGCACGGTCTGCAACACGGCCAGCCCGGCGGCGCTCATCAGCGCGTTGCCATGGTGGCTGCCTTCCAGCTCGCCCGGTTCGGCGCAGCAGGCGCGGCCACGGGCCAGCAGCGCCGCCAGGGGCACGCCGCCGCCCAGGCCCTTGCCGAGGGTGATGATGTCGGCCCGTACGCCGTAGGACTCTTCTGCCAATAGGGCGCCGCAGCGTCCTACACCTGTCTGTACTTCATCGAGGATCAGCAGGATGCCCAGCTCACGGCACAGGCGCTCGACACCCTGGAGGTAATCACGGGTGGCCGGAATCACGCCGGCTTCTCCCTGGATCGGCTCGAGCATGATCGCCACGGTGCGCGAGTCGACCGCCGCGTGCAGCGCCGCCAGGTCGTTGAACGGCACCTTGCTGAAGCCCGGCAGGCCGGGCTCGCAGCGGTTGCACGGCAGCGGGTCGGAGGCCGACAAGGCCCCCAGGGTGCGGCCATGGCAACCCTGGCTGGCGGTGATGATGTGATAGGCGCCGTTGCGATGCAGCTGGCCCCACTTGCGCGCCAGCTTGATCGCGCCCTCGCAGGCTTCGGCACCGCTGTTGAGCAGGTAGGCCTGGTCGCTGCCGGTACGCTGGCACAATAGCTCGACCAGGCTCAGCAGGCCGCGGCTGTGATAGCCGGCGCCGGGATTGATCAGCGCCTGGGCCTGGTTGCCCAGCGCCTTGACCAGCACGCTCGGGCTGTGGCCCAGGCTGTTGACCGCGCAGCCCTGGGTGAAGTCCAGGTAGGCGTGCCCCTCGCTGTCCCACAGCCAGGAACCCTGGCCACGCACGAACACCTGCGGCGCACGCTCGATGCTCGGCATCAGCCGCTCGCGGGAGAGCTGCACGCCGGCCGGCTCGATCACCGGAGCACGCTTGGGCTCGGCGACGGCGGGCGCCGAACGGCGCAGGTTGAACAGGTTCATCAGGGCTCCGGCCAATCACGGGTGGGCGGTCAAGGTTCCGGTCTGGCGCCGGAATCGGATATTTTGCCTTGCCTATCAAAAGTGTTTTTCATCCGGGGTAACAATCGCCTGAATAGCCGCTGTAACCCTTTGGAATACGGCGATAGACTAGGCTTGCGGTCGGTTCCCGGCCATTTCGTTTTTCCAGCTTTTTCGATAAGTATCACTTATGGATTTTCGCCAACTGCGTTACTTCGTCGCGGTCTACGAAGAGGGCCATGTGGGCCGTGCCGCCGAGCGTCTGTCACTGTCACAGCCGGCACTGTCGCAGCAGATCCGCCAACTGGAACACAGCCTCGACCTGAGCCTGTTCGAACGCAGCAACAAGCGCCTGCTGCCCACGCTGGCCGCCCACACCCTGTACAACCATGCCGTGCCCCTGCTCGACGGCCTGCAACGGGCCCATGAAGCCATGGGCAACTTCAAGGGCCAGTCGCTGCGCACCCTGGCCATCGGCGTGCTGCAGACCGTGCGGCCAAGCCTGGTACCGCAGTTGCTGGAACGGGTGCGCAAGGCCCAGCCGCATCTGGTGGTGCAGATCTATGAACTGTCGGGGTCGGAGATCGAGCGGCGCCTGCTCAATGGCGGCCTGGACATCGGCATCAGCTACCTGCCGCCGCGCCAGCCCGGGCTGCATGGTTTGCTGCTGTACGAGGATGAACTGCAGCTGGTGATCCCCAGGACCCACCCGCTCAAAGACTTCAAGAAGGTCTCGATCCGCCAGGCGGCGGAGCTGCCGATGCTGATGCTCGGCGAGGAGTTCCAGATCCGCCAGATCTGGAAGGCGCAGCTGGCCAGCCAGGGTCGCAGGCCCCAGGTACAGGCCGAGATGAACAACATGGCGGGGATCCTCGACAGCCTGGCGCACACGGCGCTGGCAACCATCCTGCCGGGCAGGGCCAAGGATGCAGCACAGGACGATCAGGAACTGCTGTGGAAGCCCCTGAGCGAGCCGCGGGTGCCGCTGAAGGTTGGCCTGGTGTTCCGCGATGCCCAGCGCCAGCAGGCTTCGGTGGAGCTGCTGCGGACCCTGCTGGAGGAAGAAGCCGACCCGCGCCAGCTGGGCGTCTCGCCTCTGGACGTGCTCGGCTGAAAAACACGCGCACAAAGAAAACCCCGCCTAAGCGGGGTTTTCCAGACTGTTTCCCTTCGACATCCCTATCATCCCGCCGTCCTGGCAGGAAATCCTTCGTGTCCCTGTTCTAGCTTTTCGCGCTTCCTGCGCTACTTCCGTGTAAGGCGTCCTGCTCTGTCCATTGCGCGTCCTGCGCTACGTCCATGTAAGAAAGAGTAACCGTGGATCCAATCTTAGGAAAGAGGCGAAACGTCACCACGTCGTGTAAGCCAAAGCTTACAAAAGCAGCCCATTCACAAACACGCCGCCCTGACAAAACAAAAGGCCGCCCCTACAGACGGATTGCATCCCCCTTGTAGGAGCGGCCTCGCTGAGGCGTCGGACCGGCCGGATGGGCTGCAACGCAGCCCCAAAATGGTCAGAACTGCGCAGCGTCCAGCAGGTACAGCGACTCGCTCCCCGCCTTCACCGATGCCACCAGCGAGTGAACCCGTGGCAGCAAACGTGCGAAGTAGAACCGTGCCGTGCCCAGCTTGGCGCCGTAGAAGTCGGCATCCCCTTCACCGGCCTTGGCCGCCCGCGCCATCAGTGCCCACATATAGGCGTAAGCGACATAGCCGAACGCATGCAGGTACTCGACCGAGGCCGCGCCGATTTCGTTGGGGTTGCCCTTGGCCTGGTCCAGCACCCAGGCGGTCAGCTCATCGAGCTGGTCAAGGGATGCCGCCAGCGGCTGGGTGAATTCACCCAGCTCGCCGCCGGCAGTGGCGATGAACTGGCGGATCTCGTCGGCGAACAGCGTGTAGTAGGCGCCGCCGCTGGCCACCACCTTGCGGCCTACCAGGTCCAGCGCCTGGATACCGTTGGTGCCTTCGTAGATCTGGGTGATACGCACATCGCGCACCAGCTGCTCCTGGCCCCATTCGCGGATGTAGCCATGGCCACCGAAGACCTGCTGGCCATGCACGGTGCACTCCAGGCCCAGGTCGGTGAGGAAGGCCTTGGCCACCGGGGTCAGCAGCGCCACCAGCTCCTCGCTGCGCTTGCGGGTCGCGGCGTCTTCACTGTACTTGGCGCTGTCGAGCTGCATTGCCACATAGGTGGAGAACGCGCGACCGCCTTCGGTCAGCGCCTTCATGGTCAGCAGCATGCGGCGCACGTCCGGGTGGACGATGATCGGGTCGGCCACCTTGTCCTTGGCCTGCGGGCCGGTCGGGGCACGGCTCTGCAGACGGTCGCGGGCGTACTCCACGGCGTTCTGGTAGGAACGCTCGGCCGAAGCCAGGCCCTGGATGCCGACACCCAGGCGCTCGTAGTTCATCATGGTGAACATGGCCGCCAGGCCCTTGTTCGGCTCGCCGACGATGTAGCCGACCGCTTCGTCGAAGTTCATCACGCAGGTGGCCGAGCCCTGGATGCCCATCTTGTGCTCGATCGAGCCGCAAGTGGCCGGGTTGCGCGCGCCGAGGCTGCCGTCCTGGTTGACCAGGAACTTGGGCACCAGGAACAGCGAGATGCCTTTCGGGCCTGCCGGAGCATCCGGCAGCTTGGCCAGCACCAGGTGGATGATGTTCTCGGTGAGGTCGTGCTCGCCGCCGGTGATGAAGATCTTGGTGCCGCTGACCTTGTAGCTGCCGTCAGCCTGGGGTTCGGCCTTGGTGCGGATGATGCCCAGGTCGGTACCGGCGTGGGGTTCGGTGAGGCACATGGAACCGGCCCAGACGCCGGCGTACATGTTCGGCAGGTACTGTTCCTTGAGCGCTTCACTGGCGTGGGCGTTGATCGACAGGCAGGCGCCGGCGGTCAGCATCGGGTACAGGCCGAAGGCCAGGCTCGAGGCGTTGACCATCTCCTCGACCTGGGCCGAGACGACCTTGGGCATGCCCATGCCACCGAAGAGCGGATCACCGCCAACGCCGACCCAGCCCCCTTCGGCGTAGGTCTGGTAGGCCTCGATGAAGCCTGCCGGGGTACGCACCGAGCCGTTGTCCCAGTGGCAGCCCTCTTCGTCGGCGGCGCGGCTCAGCGGCGCGATGGTCTTGCCGGTGACCTTGCCGGCCTCTTCCAGCACGGCCATGGCCGTGTCCGCATCGACGGCCTCGGCCAGGGCGGGCAGTTGCGACCAGAGCGTGGCCACGTCGAAGACTTCATTGAGGACAAAGCGCATATCGCGCAGGGGCGCTTTATATTCAGCCATGACAACCTCTCGCTATCGGGGTCGGAGCGGCCCGTCGGGGCCGCGGCACTGGGATGACCGCAGTGTAACCGAACAACTTTTACGAGACATAGGGTCATCATGCGACCGAGTAGTCTTACATAGTCACACGAAAATTCACGCCATGCGCACGGCGCCGCGCCGCGACTGCTGGCCGAAGGTCATGACACAGTTGCGCCCCGCGCCCTTGGCGCTGTACAGCGCCTGGTCGGCGGACTTGAGCACTTCGTCGGGGTTGCGGTGCTCGGCCTGGCGCTCGGCCACGCCGATGCTGATGGTTACCGACACCGTGGTATTGGCCCCTCCGACACGGCGCTGGCGACCCGCGGAATCATCCTGCGGACGGCTGTTCTGGTCACGCAACTGGATGGCGTAGTTGGCGATCATCTCGCGCACCGCCTCCAGGTGCGGCAGGCACTCTTCGGCGGTCTTGGCGGCGAACACCAGGGCGAATTCCTCGCCACCGTAACGGTAGGCGCGCCCGCCGCCGGTCACCTTGGACAGGCGGCTGGCGACCAGGCGCAGTACCTGGTCGCCGACATCGTGGCCGTGGGTGTCGTTGAATTTCTTGAAGTGGTCGACGTCGGTCATGGCGATCACATAGTTGCGCCCCAGGCGCTGCATGCGCTCGTTCAGGGCGCGCCGCCCGGGCAGGCCGGTGAGTTCGTCGCGGAAGGCCATCTGGTAAGCCTCGTGGGACACCGCGGCGGCGATCATCAGCATCACCTGGCTGCACATGATGTTCAGGGTGAACGGCAGGATGAAGGTCTTGGGCAGCATCCAGAAGATGCCGATCAGGCCGATGATCTGCGCGGCATGCAAGGGCCTTGGCTCACGCAGGTACTGCACCACCAGCAGGATGAACACCGCCAGGAACAAGGGGTAGGCCAGCTGGATCAGGCTCATCCACTGACCATGCAGCGCGGGCCAGCGGATCTCGGCCAGCCAGCCCAGCAGCGCCTCGGGAAAACTCTGCTCCAGCGCCACCGCAACGCTGCTCACGGCGAACAGCACGGCGAAGCGCGCCAGCAGGTCCTGGGCCAGGTGGGTGCGTTCCTGCCACGCCCCGTACAGGCCGAACAATGCCGGCAGCAGCAGGCACACCAGGTGGAAGATCACCGCCGCATCCTCGCGGACCCGGCCATTGTCGCGGTAGAAGTCGGTCTGGGTATCGAGCAGGAAATAGGCGACGTACACCGTGACCATCAGGAACAGCTCGCGCTGGCGGCGGTACACGGCGCAGTAGGCGCCCCCCAGCAACAGCACCAAGGTGGGTAGAACGTTGAACAGCGATGTGAAGAAGACGCTGAGGTCCCTCACATAGGCTGCCGCAAGCCCTGCCAGCAACAGAATCAGCGAAGGCAGGAAGTGGCTCGCGCGTACAGCGGATAGACGAAACAAGGGTAATCTCCGACCCGGCAGATCAATAATGGCATTGTGCCCCTACTTCATCGGCAGTGCACATGAATAGATGAATACAGATGCCCGCTTTAACGGCAGATCAGGGGCCAAGCTTGAGACTTTCTCGTTACTGGATGCGACATTCCTGATTTCGCGCGATCCCTGTAGGAGCGGCCTTGTGCCGCGAAAGGGCTGCGCAGCGGCCCCAGGATTCAGCGTTGAAACAAAGATCGCCGGGGCCGCTTTGCGGCCCTTTCGCGGCACAAGGCCGCTCCTACAGGGGGTTCGTGTAAAAACCCGGGCGAAAAAAAACCGCCTGCCGGTGAGGGCAGGCGGCTTTTTGGTACAACCAACCGGCTTAGATAGAAAGACCGAAGTCTTCTTCCTTCATAGCCATCAGGTTGTCGGCGCCGGACAGGATCGCCGCGACGTGGCTGCGGGTACGCGGCAGGATGCGCTGGAAGTAGAAGCGCGCGGTCTGCAGCTTGGCGGTGTAGAACGCCTCTTCGCTGGTGCCGGCTGCCAGTTTCTCGGCGGCCAGGCGGGCGATGTCGGCCCAGAAGTAGGCCAGGCACGCGTAGCCGGAGTACATCAGGTAGTCCACCGAAGCGGCACCCACTTCCTCGCGGTCCTTCATCGCGGCCATGCCGATCTTCATGGTCAGCTCGCCCCACTCCTTGTTGATCGCGGCCAGTGGCTCGACGAACTCCTTGGTGGCGGCGTTGCCTTCCTGCCCTTGGCAGAACTTGTGGACGATCTTGGTGAAGCCCTTGAGCGCCTCGCCCTGGGTCATCAGCACTTTACGGCCGAGCAGGTCGAGGGCCTGGATGCCGGTGGTGCCTTCGTACAGCATGGAGATACGGCTGTCGCGCACGTTCTGCTCCATGCCCCACTCGGCGATGAAGCCGTGGCCGCCGTAGATCTGCACGCCGTGGTTGGCGGCTTCGAAGCCGACTTCGGTCATGAACGCCTTGGCGATCGGGGTGAGGAAGGCCAGCAGGGCGTCGGCCTTCTTGCGCTCTTCCTCGTCCTGGCTGTACTTGACGATGTCCACCTGCTTGGCGGTGAAGTACACCATCGCACGGTTGCCTTCGGCGAAGGCCTTCATGGTCAGCAGCATGCGACGCACGTCCGGGTGGACGATGATCGGGTCAGCGGCTTTTTCTGGTGCTTTCGGGCCAGTCAGCGAGCGCATCTGCAGGCGGTCACGGGCGTACTTCAGGCCACCCTGGAACGCCACTTCGGCGTGGGCCAGGCCTTGCAGCGCGGTGCCCAGGCGAGCAGTGTTCATGAAGGTGAACATGCAGTTCAGGCCCTTGTTGGCCGGGCCGATCAGGTAACCGGTGGCGCCGTCGAAGTTCATCACGCAGGTGGCGTTGCCGTGGATGCCCATCTTGTGCTCAAGGGAGCCGCAGCTCACGCCGTTGCGCTCGCCCGCGCCGCCTTCGGCGTTGGGCAGGAACTTCGGCACGATGAACAGCGAGATGCCCTTGGTGCCGGCAGGGGCATCGGGCAGGCGGGCCAGGACGATGTGGACGATGTTGTCGGCCATGTCGTGTTCACCGGCCGAGATGAAGATCTTGGTGCCGGAAACCTTGTAGCTGCCGTCGGCCTGAGGTTCGGCCTTGGTGCGCAGCATCCCCAGGTCGGTGCCGCAGTGCGGCTCGGTCAGGCACATGGTGCCGGTCCACTCGCCGGATACCAGCTTGGTGAGATAAGTCTCTTGCTGCTCGGGAGTGCCGTGCTCGGAGATGGTGTTCATCGCGCCGTGGGACAGGCCTGGGTACATGCCCCACGACCAGTTCGATTCGCCAACCATTTCGCTGAGCGTGAGGCCCAGCGACTCGGGCAGGCCCTGGCCGCCGTGCTCGATGTCATGGGCCAGGCTCGGCCAGCCACCCTCAACGAACTGCTCATAGGCTTCCTTGAAGCCGGTCGGTGTCTTCACGCCCGACTCGCTCCAGGTGCAGCCTTCGAGGTCGCCGACACGGTTCAGCGGGGCCAGGACCTGCTCACAGAATTTCGCGCCTTCTTCCAGGATCGCGTTGACCATGTCGGGCGTGGCGTCCTGGCAGCCCGGCAGGCTCTGATAGTGCGCCTCATAGCCGAGCAGCTCGTCGCGGACGAAGCGGATATCACGCAAGGGGGCTTTGTAATCAGGCATTGCGATGAACCTCTGTGATGAGTTCGGTGGGGAGACCGCGGATACCGACCAGCTCTTGGCGGCTTTCGGTCAAACAGTTGTTTGAAACTTACGTTTAGGTGGCCTCGCTGTCAAGGTGGGTGAACGATGGCGTTTATGCCGCCGAATATGACATTTACGCCAAGCACCCTTAAACGCATCGCGGGGCAAGCCCGCTCCCACGAATGGAAGCGGGCTTGCCCCGCGAAGTAAGCGAATGGGATTCAGCGGGTCAGACGTAGGTGTCGATGAACCGACCGAGCATTTCATCGGAAGCCTTGGCGACTTTGACGCCGAGTTCGACTTCGTGCTTGCCCAGGGCCAGTTGCACGGTGCTGGTGGCCAGGTCCAACTGCTGGCTGCGGTCTACACCGCGCAGGCGCTCGGCCTGGTATTCAGTGGATTGCCCGCTGGTGCCTCGCTCGACAGCGCCGCTGGCAATCTGCTGGGCGGCCTGGTCGACACGGTTCTGGCCATTCTGGATGGCACCCAGGCCCGCGTAGAAGGCGGAGCTCGCATTGATTTCCATGTCAGGACTCCATGACGCTGGATGATGAACAGGCCTTATTAAAGCAGCAGACAGGGAAAAAGGCCCGTTTAAATCCCTAATAGCCTAGTGCCAGCCAATAGGCAAAGGCCTAATCCAGCAGGTCCAGTTGCAAATGCGCAGCCACTGCCTCCGCGCCAGCCTGCTTCAACCAAGGCACCCGCCCCAGGCAGGGCGCGGGCAGGCGCTCGGCCAGGCTGGACAGGTTTTCTTCCAGGCGCGATGTACGCGGATCGACGATGTTCGCCACCCATCCCGCCAGTTGCAGGCCGTCCCGGGCGATGGCTTCGGCACTGAGCAAGGCGTGGTTGATGCACCCAAGCCGTACGCCCACCACCAGGATCACCGGCAGCTTCAAGGCAATGGCCAGGTCCGACAGGTTGGCATGGTCGGACAACGGCACGCGCCAGCCACCGGCGCCTTCGATCAAGGTGAAGTCGGCATTTTGCGCCAGCACCTGCTGCATGGCATCGCGCAGCGCCGGCACGCTCAACGCCACCCCGGCCTCGCGGGCCGCCACATGCGGGGCGATAGCCGGCTCGAAGGCGAAGGGGTTGACTGCTTCATAGGACAACTTGACCGAGCTTTCGTCGATCAGCGCCAGGGCGTCGCTGTTGCGCAGCCCCTTGGCCGTCACCACGCACCCGGACGCCACCGGCTTGGCCGCCAGGGTGCTCAACCCCAGTTGCCGCGCCGCATGCAGCAAACCCGCGGCGATGGTGGTCTTGCCGACATCGGTGTCGGTGCCGGCAATGAAATAGGCCTGGCTCATGTCACTGCTCCCCGCCCAACGGCTTGCGCAGGACGCCATAGACCACCTGGTAGGTGGCCGGCAGGCCTTGCGCCTGGCGGTACTGTTCGTAGGCCTGCAACAGGCCCTGCATCCGTGCCCGCCCGGTGAGCCCCGACGGGCGCCCCGGATTGAGGTTGTGCGCGCCCAGCGCCTTGAGTTCATGGGTCAGGCTGCGCACGTCGGGATAATGCAGCACGTGGGGGCGCCGCTCCAGGTCGATCAGCTCCAGCCCGCTGTCACCGCACAGGCGCTGGTAATCCTCGAAACGCCGGAAGCGATTGACGTGCACCATGCCATCCACGGCCTGCCAGCTGGCGCGCAATTCATCGAGAGTGCCCACGCACAGGCTGCTGAAGGCCAGCACGCCGCCGGGGCGCAGCACCCGCCGCGCCTCGTCCAACACGCTGGCGAACTGGCCGCACCACTGCACCGCCAGGCTGCTGAACAACAGATCAATACTGTCATCGCGCAACGGCAGGCGCTCGGCGTCGCCCGCCACATGATGCCGGGCGCCGCCCTGCTCGCGGGCATGGCGCAGCATCCCTTCGGCGATATCCACCGCCACGCCGCCCGCATCCGCGAAGCGCTCGGCCAGCACCCGGCTGAAGTGGCCGGTACCGCTGCCCATGTCCAGCCAGCGCTCAGGCGCGAGGCCGCTGGGCAGCTTTTCCAGCAGCGCGATGCCCACGGCGCGCTGCAAGGCCGCGACGCTGTCGTAGCTGGCCGCAGCGCGGGAAAACGAAGCCGCCACCTGGCGCTTGTCCGGCAACGCGCCGGGCAGGGTGGGCTGGGAAAGGTCAGTCATCGCCACTCTCATGCAGGAAACTCTTGATGCCCGCCGCCAGCTCCTGGGGATACTCCAGCAGGAAGGCGTGGGAACTGTCTTCGACCAGACCGACTTCCACGTCGGGCAGCAGGTCGCTCAGGGCCTGGGCCGCTTCCACCGGCACCAGCGCGTCACTGCCGGCGAACAGGTGCAGCTGCGGGCCGCCGTATTGCTCCAGGGCAGTGCGGGTATCGAGGCTGGCCAGTACTTCCAGCCCGGTGGCCAGGTACAGCGGATCGGTGTCGGGCACGCCCACCCCCAGCTGCCGCAGCAAGGTGCGGGGTTGCTGCGCGCCCTCGCTGCACAGGGTGCGGAAGCGCTTGAGGGTGACATGGGTGTGGCTGCGGCAGCCGTCCAGGAAGGTGCCGAAGGTATCGGCGGGCATGCCGTGCGGCCAGTCCGGCCGGGCCACGAAGCAGGGATTGCTGGCCAGAGTGAGCAAGCCGCAACAGTGGTCGCCGCGCTTGTGCGCCAGAGCGCTGGCGAGCATGCCGCCGAGCGACCAGCCGCCCAGCCACACGTCGGTCGGCAGCTTGCGGTCCAGATGCTCGACCCAGGCCTGGACATCGCTGTCGGCCAATTCAGGTAGCGGCATCAGCTCGACCTGCAGGCGTGGATCCTGGGCGCGCAGGCTGGCGGCCAGCGGCTCCAGTGAAGCGGTGCCCAGGCCCCAGCCGGGCAGGAGGATCAGTCGGTTACGCATCGGCGGACTCCAGCTGTGGATAACACTCGGCCAATGCATTCAACAATAGCTGGACCTGCGCCTCACTGTGGGCGGCGCTCAGGGTCACCCGCAAGCGGGCGCTGCCGGCGGGCACGGTGGGTGGGCGAATCGCCGTGACCAGCAACCCGCGCTCGCGCAACAGGCGGGACAACGCCAGCGTCCGGGCCGCATCGCCGATCAGGATCGGCTGGATCGCCGTATGGCTGTCCATCAGGGTCAGGCCGATCTGCTCAGCGCCCGTGCGGAACTGCCGGATCAGCGCGGCCAGGTGCTCGCGCCGCCAGTGTTCGCGGCGCAGCAAGTCCAGGGCCTTGAGCGTGGCGCAGGCCAGCGCCGGTGGCTGGCTGGTGGTGTAGATATAGGGCCGGGCGAACTGCACCAGCGCCTCGATCAGTTCCTCGCTACCGGCGACGAAGGCGCCGGAGGTACCGCAGGCCTTGCCCAGCGTGCCGATCAGCACCGGCACATCCTCGACACCCAGGCCGCAATGCTCGACCAGGCCACCGCCATTGGCGCCCAAGGTCCCCAGGCCATGGGCATCGTCGACCATCAACCAGGCACCGCGTGCGCGGGCCTCCCTGGCCAGGGCCGGCAGGTCGGCGCAGTCGCCGTCCATGCTGAACACGCCGTCGGTGACCACCAGGGTATTGCCGGTGGCCTTGCCCAGGCGGCTGGCCAGGCTGGCCGGATCGTTGTGCAGGTAGCGGCTGAAGCGGGCGCCGCTGAGCAGGCCGCCGTCGAGCAGGGAGGCGTGGTTGAGGCGGTCCTGCAACACCGTGTCGCCCTGCCCGACCAGCGCGGTGATCGCACCGAGGTTGGCCATGTAGCCGGTGGAGAACAGCAACGCGCGCGGCCGGCCCGTCAGCTCGGCCAGTGCCTCCTCCACCTCATGGTGCGGGGTGCTGTGGCCGATCACCAGGTGCGAGGCACCGCCACCGACACCCCAGCGCTCGGCGCCGTCGCGCCAGGCCTTGATCACCTCGGGATGATTGGCCAGGCCCAGGTAGTCGTTGCTGCAGAAGGCCAGCAGCGGCTGGCCATCGACCACCACCTGCGGCCCCTGCGGGCTTTCAAGCAGTGGTCGCTGGCGGTACAGGTCGGCGGCACGCCGTTCGGCCAGGCGCGCGGCGAGATCGAAGGCCATGCTCAGGCCGAGGCTGCGTCGTAGAACAACTCGCTGCTGCGCTGCTCGACCAGCGCCTGTTCGATGGCGGCCTGGTGCACTTCGTCGGCGTGCTCCTCACGGGCCTCCGGCTGAATGCCGAGGCGGGCGAACAGCTGCATGTCCTTGTCGGCCTGCGGGTTGCCGGTGGTCAGCAGTTTCTCGCCGTAGAAGATCGAGTTGGCGCCGGCCATGAACGCCAGGGCCTGCATCTGCTCGTTCATCTGCTCGCGGCCGGCCGACAGGCGCACATGGGACTTGGGCATGAGGATCCGGGCCACGGCCAGCATGCGGATGAAGTCGAACGGGTCGACGTCCTCTTCATCGGCCAGCGGCGTGCCGGCGACCTTGACCAGCATGTTGATCGGCACCGACTCCGGGTGCTCGGGCAGGTTGGCCAGCTGGATCAGCAGGCCTGCGCGGTCGTCCAGCGACTCGCCCATGCCGAGGATACCGCCGGAGCAGATCTTCATGCCGGCATCGCGCACGTAGGCCAGGGTCTGCAGACGCTCGCTGTAGGTGCGGGTGGTGATGATGCTGGTGTAGAACTCCGGCGAGGTGTCGAGGTTGTGGTTGTAGTAGTCAAGGCCGGCCTGGGCCAGGGCCTGGGTCTGCTCCTGGTCGAGTTTGCCGAGGGTCATGCAGGTTTCCAGGCCCATGGCCTTGACCCCTTTGACCATCTCCAGCACGTAGGGCATGTCCTTGGCCGACGGGTGCTTCCACGCCGCGCCCATGCAGAAGCGGGTTGAACCGATGGCCTTGGCCCGGGCGGCCTCCTCCAGCACTTTCTGCACTTCCATCAGCTTCTGCTTTTCCAGCCCGGTGTTGTAGTGACCGGACTGTGGACAATATTTGCAATCTTCCGGACAGGCGCCGGTCTTGATCGACAACAGCGTGGAAACCTGCACGCGATTGGGGTCGAAGTGCGCGCGGTGCACGGTCTGGGCCTGGAACAGCAAGTCGTTGAACGGCTGCTGGAACAGGGCCTTGACCTCGGCCAGGGACCAGTCGTGACGTGTGGTTGCAATTGCGCTGGCGCTCATCGGCGTTTCCTTATCTATGGTCTGACTGACGCCGGGACAGGAAAACCCTCCAGCGCATCACGGATAGCTCGCATAGTTACGGAAGGCCTCATGCACTGTCAACCAATCAAGAACAAGCTGGTTTACATCTGTACAAATATCGATCAATTCTGTTTGCTCTGCGACGAGCCTGCCGAGCAGCCCTATCCCTTGTGCATCGCTTGCGAGCAGGCGCTGCCCTGGCTGGACGAGCAGTGCCGCCGTTGCGCGCTGCCCCTGGCCATCGACGGCCTTCTCTGCGGCGGTTGCAGCCGCCGCCCTCCCGCATTCAGCCAAGTGATCGCGCCGTGGCATTACGATTTTCCCATCGACACCCTGGTCAGCCGTTTCAAGCACAACAGTCAGTGGCCGCTGGGGCGGTTGCTGGCGCAGTTGCTCGGCCACAGCCTGACGCACCGCTACGACGAAGACCTGCCACGGCCGGACCGCCTGTTGCCGGTGCCGCTGGCCAGGCGTCGACTGCGCCAGCGCGGCTTCAACCAGGCGGCGATGCTCGCCCGCTGGCTCGCCGGGCAACTGCACCTGCCCTGTGACGAGCGCCTGCTCCTGCGTGTGCGCGATACCCCGGCGCAGCAGGCCCTCGGCGCCCGGGCCCGGCAACGCAACCTGCGCCAGGCCTTCGCCCTTGCCCCCGGCAGCGAGCTCGACGGCCTGCACCTGGCACTGGTCGATGACGTGCTGACCACCGGGGCGACCGCCCAGGCCATCGCCCGGCTGCTGCGCCAGGCCGGCGCCCGGCGGGTCGACATCTACTGCCTGGCGCGCACGCCCAGGCCGGGCCAGGCTTGACTTGCCCCGGTGACGGCGGCAACGTCGCGGGACCTACACCACACCCGATGCCCGCCCATGTCCCTGCCAGCCCTGCTCACCCAGCACATTGTCCGCCGTCCACAGCGCATCGCCCTGTTGCAGCATGTCGCCGAACAGGGCTCGATCACCCGCGCCGCCAAGGCCGCCGGCATCAGCTACAAGGCCGCCTGGGATGCCATCGACGAACTCAACAACCTGGCGGCGCAGCCCCTGGTGGAACGCAGCACCGGCGGCCGCGGCGGCGGTGGCGCACGGCTGTCCGCCGAAGGCGAGCGAGTGCTGCGCCTGTACCAGCGCCTGCAGGCACTGCAGGCGGAGATTCTCGAGTCCGCCGAGGACAGCAGTGACCTCGATCTGCTCGGGCGCCTGATGCTCCGCACCAGTGCGCGCAACCAGCTGCAGGGGCGGATCAGCGGGCTGCGCCGCGAAGGCCGGCATGACCGCATCAGCCTGGACCTGGGCGGCGGGCTGGAGATCGAGGCCTTGATCACCCAGGGCAGTACCGAGCGGCTGGAGCTGGCGCTGGGGGGGACGGTGGTGGCGCTGCTCAAGGCCGGCTGGGTACGGTTGCTGGACGCGGATGAGACGCCGGAGCCTGGGAGCAACTGCCTTAAGGCCAAGGTCGAGGAGGTGCTCATCGAAGAGGATGGGCCGGGCGAGGTGCGCTTGGCGCTGGGCAATGGCCAGACCTTGTGCGCCATTGCCGAGACAGCCTGGCTGGTGCAACGGCAGGTCCGGCCGGGGAGCGCCTTGCGGGTGCAGTTTCATCCGTCGTTCGTGTTGCTCGGGGTGCCGGTCTAGCCTGGCCGTGCGCTGCGCGCCCGGATCGCGGGGCAAGCCCGCTCCCACGCTGTTGATTCATGCAACTTGGCTCACTGTGCAACAGCGCAGCCTAAAGGACTGGGTGATCGGGTCAGCCTTGGGATTGGGGTAACATGCAGGCCGCAGTCCCAGCGACCGGAGCCTCTCATGTCCCACCCCTTCGACACCCTCACCCCCGACCTCGTGCTGGACGCCGTGGAAAGCCTCGGCTTTCTAAGCGATGCACGGGTGCTGGCGCTCAACAGCTACGAGAACCGCGTCTACCAGGTGGGCATCGAGGACGCGCAGCCGCTGATCGCCAAGTTCTATCGCCCAGGGCGCTGGAGCGACGCGGCGATCCTCGAGGAGCACGCCTTCACCCGCGAGCTGGCCGAGTGCGAAGTGCCGGTGGTGGCGCCGCTGCTGCACGAGGGTCGCTCCCTGTTCGAACACCAGGGTTTTCGCTTCACCCTGTTCCCGCGCCGTGGCGGCCACGCACCGGAGCCGGGCAATCTCGACCAGCTCTATCGCCTCGGGCAACTGCTCGGGCGCCTGCACGCGGTAGGGGCGAGCAAACCCTTCGAGCACCGTGAAGCCCTGGCGGTGGACAACTTTGGCCACGCCTCGCTCAAGACCTTGCTCGACGGCAACTTCGTGCCCCGCGAGTTGCTGCCGGCCTACGAATCGGTGGCCCGCGACCTGCTCAAGCGGGTCGAGGATATCTACGCCCGCACTTCGTACCAGTCGATCCGCCTGCACGGTGACCTGCACCCCGGCAACCTGATGCACCGCGACGACGTCTACCACGTGGTCGACCTCGACGACTGCCGCATGGGCCCGGCCGTCCAGGACCTGTGGATGATGCTCGCCGGCAGCCGCGAAGAGCGTCTCGGCCAGCTGGCCGAACTGATTGACGGCTACAACGAATTCCACGACTTCGACCCGCGTGAGCTGGCCCTGATCGAGCCGCTGCGCGCCCTGCGCCAGTTGCACTACAGCGCCTGGCTGGCGCGGCGCTGGGACGATCCGGCGTTCCCGCCGAGCTTCCCCTGGTTCGGCCAGCCGCGCTACTGGGGCGATCAGATCCTGGCCCTGCGCGAGCAGATCGCCGCGCTCGATGAACAACCGTTGAAATTGTTCTAGGTCCAGGCCGAGGTCTGTCTACAATAGGCGTCGCTTTATTTAGCTACCTAAGCAAGGATTCTGCATGCACGCCGCCAACCCGCGCCGCGGGTACCTCCTGGGCCTCGGCGCCTACATCATCTGGGGCCTGTTCCCCCTGTACTTCAAAGCGATCCAGAGCGTTCCGGCGGTGGAAATCATCGTCCACCGCGTGCTCTGGTCGGCCCTGTTCGGCTCGCTCCTGCTGCTGGTGTGGAAACACCCCGGCTGGTGGCGCGAACTGCGCGACAACCCGCGGCGCCTGGCGATCCTCGCGCTCAGCGGTGCGCTGATCGCCGGCAACTGGCTGACCTACGTGTGGGCGGTGAACAACGAGCGCATGCTCGAGGCCAGCCTGGGCTACTACATCAACCCGCTGATCAACGTGCTGCTGGGCATGCTGCTGCTCGGCGAGCGCCTGCGCCGCCTGCAATGGCTGGCGGTGGTCCTGGCGGCCCTGGGCGTGGCGCAGCAGGTGTGGCAGGTCGGCAGCCTGCCCTGGGTGTCGCTGGCCCTGGCGCTGTCGTTCGGCTTCTATGGCTTGATCCGCAAGCAGGCACCGGTGGCGGCGCTGCCGGGGCTGGTGGTCGAGACCTGGATGCTGGTGCCCATTGCCATCGGCTGGTTGTTGCTGCACCCGACGGCCAGCAGCGCCAGCCCTGAGTTCTTCAGCAGCAGCGAAGCGCTGTGGCTGATCGCCGCCGGCCCAGTGACCCTGGTGCCGCTGGTGTGCTTCAACGCCGCTGCACGCCACCTGCCCTATACCACGCTGGGCTTCCTGCAGTACCTGGCACCGACCCTGGTGCTGCTGCAGGCAGTGCTGCTGTTCGACGAACACCTGTCGTCGAGCACCTTGGTGGCGTTCGCCTTTATCTGGGCGGGGCTGGCTGTCTACAGCGTCGATGCCTGGCTGAGTTTGCGCAAGCGCGCCTGATCAAAAAATGATCATATTGCTGAAGGCCACGGGGGACGTGGCCTGCAGCAAGCGCTCCAAAGGTTATCCACACCCTCGTCCCCGGCGTTTGTGCACAAGCCACTGATTAGTGGACGTTTTTTGCTCAAGTTTCGCCAGGCCTCGTGACTACTGGGCTGGCGGGGAGCGCCCCCAGGTTATCCACAGGGGCATCCCCGATAAATAGGGATAACCGCCGGGGGCGCTGCGCACCCCGTTCGCGGCACAAGGCCGCTCCTACAAGGGCATGCAGTCCTCTGTAGGAGCGGCCTTGTGCCGCGAAAAGGGCTGCAAAGCAGCCCCGACGATCTCGAATCAATCTTCCGGCCGCAGCCACAACTCCACCATCAGATCATCCGCCAGGCTCTCCAGCCGCGCCTGCAGATCGTCCAGCGACAAGGTCAACGGCAACGCCAGCAACGCATCGGCATGGAACAACGGCTCACTGCTCATCGGCGCCGGCCGCACCTCGGTACTCAAGCGCTCCACGTTCACCCCTTGCTCGGCCAGCAAGCGGGTGATATCACGGACGATGCCCGGCCGGTCGTTACCCACCAGTTCCATGGCGATCGGTTTCCAGGTGCAGGAGGGCTCGATACCGCTTTCGGCGATGAGTACGCGAATGCCGTGATCTCCCAGTTTCTGCAGCGACTCGACCAGTTCGGCGTAGGTCTCCGCCGGCACCGCCACCCGCAGGATCCCGGCGAACTGCCCGGCCATGCGCGACATGCGGCTTTCCAGCCAGTTGCCATTGTGATCGGCGATGCACTGGGCGATACGCTCGACCTGCCCGGCCTTGTCCGGGGCGATCACGGTGAGTACGAGATGGTCCACGGGCCACTCCTTCATTCGTCTGCGAAGGCCGCCCCAGGCGACCGGAATACGGGGATCGAATCAGTATAGGCAAGGCGCGGCAACCTGCCGCAGGACAGTCACGGCAAGTAATCGTGTACTGTTTCAAGATTTATCTGGAACAATCCACCTGTTTTTTGCGAACATGGCGTCTCCCAGCGTGACCCCATGCGACCAACCGGTCGCAGAGCGACGCTTTTAGTCTGATGTTCACCTGCCTGCTGCTTCATGTAGTATGCGCCGACGCGGACTACAAAACGTCGTTTCGATGTCTGCCAAGGCGCCTGTGAAAATACGCCAACCGCCCGCCGGCCCGTCTGGCGAGCCGCACCCAGCCGCCCCGGAGCACGCGGGCACGCACTGGTGCCGTGTTTAGAGAAGCGCTACAGGCTTAATACAGAAGAGCGAAAGCGAAATAGCTGAGCAGAGGTGAGGCAAGCAATGACTGGATACGTTCAAGTCGGTGGCCTTCAGGTCGCCAAGGCCCTGTACGACTTCGTCAACGACGAAGCGATCCCTGGAACCGGCATCGGAGCCGACAAGTTCTGGGCCGGGGCGGCAGAGATCATTAAAGACCTCGCTCCAAAGAACAAAGCCCTGCTCGCCAAGCGCGACGAGCTGCAAGCCAAGATCGACGCCTGGCACCAGGCACGCCAGGGCCAGGCCCATGACGCGGTGACCTACAAGGCATTCCTCGAGGAAATCGGCTACCTGCTGCCACAAGTCGACGACTTCCAGGCCACCACGCAGAACGTCGACGAAGAAATCGCCCACATGGCCGGCCCGCAGCTGGTGGTGCCGGTGATGAACGCCCGCTTCGCCCTGAACGCCGCCAACGCCCGCTGGGGTTCGCTGTACGACGCCCTCTACGGCACCGATGTCATCAGCGATGAGGGCGGCGCCGAGAAAGGCCAGGGTTACAACAAGCTGCGCGGCGACAAGGTCATCGCCTTCGGCCGCGCCTTCCTCGACGAAGCCGCGCCACTGGCCGCCGGCTCCCACGTCGACTCCACCGGCTACCGCATCGAAGACGGCAAGCTGGTAGTCGCCCTCAAGGGCGGCAGCAACAGCGGCCTGCGCGACGACGCCCAGCTGATCGGTTTCCATGGCGACGCGAAGGCGCCGACCGCCGTGCTGCTCAAGCACAACGGCCTGCACTTCGAGATCCAGGTCGATGCCAGCACCCCGGTCGGCAGCACCGACGCCGCCGGCGTGAAGGACATCCTGATGGAGTCGGCACTGACCACCATCATGGACTGCGAAGACTCGGTCGCCGCCGTCGACGCCGACGACAAGGTGATCGTCTACCGCAACTGGCTGGGCCTGATGAAAGGCGACCTGGCCGAGAGCGTCAGCAAGGGCGGCAAGACCTTCACCCGCACCATGAACCCGGACCGCGAGTACGCCGCACCGAACGGTGGCAGCGTCACCCTGCACGGTCGCTCGCTGCTGTTCGTGCGCAACGTCGGTCACCTGATGACCAACCCGGCAATTCTCGACGCCCAGGGCAACGAGATCCCCGAGGGTATCCAGGACGGCCTGTTCACCAACCTGATCGCCCTGCACAACCTCAACGGCAACACCAGCCGCAAGAACACCCGCAGCGGCAGCGTGTACATCGTCAAGCCGAAGATGCACGGCCCGGAGGAAGTGGCCTTCGCCGCCGAGATCTTCAGCCGCGTCGAAGACCTGCTGGGCATGAAGCGCAACACCGTCAAGGTCGGCATCATGGACGAGGAGCGCCGCACCACGGTCAACCTCAAGTCCTGCATCAAGGCCGCCGCCGAGCGCGTGGTGTTCATCAACACCGGCTTCCTCGACCGCACCGGTGACGAGATCCACACCTCCATGGAAGCCGGCGCCGTGGTGCGCAAGGGCGCCATGAAGAACGAGAAGTGGATCGGCGCCTACGAGAACAACAACGTCGATGTCGGCCTGGCCACCGGCCTGCAAGGCCGTGCGCAGATCGGCAAGGGCATGTGGGCCATGCCCGACCTGATGGCCGCCATGCTCGAGCAGAAGATCGCTCACCCGCTGGCCGGCGCCAACACCGCCTGGGTACCTTCGCCGACCGCCGCCACCCTGCACGCCCTGCACTACCACAAGGTTGACGTGCAGGCCCGTCAGCGCGAGCTGGCTTCGCGTACCCCGGCCTCGGTCGATGATATCCTGACCATCCCGCTGGCCGCCGACACCAACTGGTCGGCCGACGAGATCCGCAACGAGCTGGACAACAATGCCCAGGGCATTCTCGGCTACGTGGTGCGCTGGATCGACCAGGGCGTGGGTTGCTCGAAGGTGCCGGACATCAACGATGTCGGCCTGATGGAAGACCGCGCCACCCTGCGCATCTCGGCCCAGTTGCTGGCCAACTGGCTGCGCCACGGCGTGGTCACCCAGGAGCAGGTGCTGGAAAGCCTCAAGCGCATGGCCGCGGTGGTCGACAAGCAGAACGCCGGTGACGCCCTGTACCGCCCGATGGCGCCGAACTTCGATGACAACATCGCGTTCCAGGCGGCAATCGAGTTGGTTGTAGAGGGTGCCAAGCAGCCGAACGGCTACACCGAGCCGGTGCTGCATCGTCGTCGTCGCGAGTTCAAGGCGCGCAACGGGCTGTAATCAGCCAGCAACGCATCGCGGGGCCAGCCCGCTCCCACGCCACATGCACATTGGCGTGGGAGCGGGCTGGCCCCGCGATCGTTTTCAGCCCTGCCCTATTCGCAACTCCTTCCTCACCAACTCCAGCAACCTGTCCAGGTCCACCGGCTTGAGCAGGAAATCCACCACCCCCAGATGCATCACGTCCACCGCTTCCTTCACATCGGTGTCACCAGAGACGACGATGATCGGAAGAGCAGCCCGTTCCGTCTTGTGCACTTCCTCGATAAGTTTCTGGCCATCCAGAGGTTTCATGCGCAAGTCGGTAATCATCAGTGCGATACGTGACTGATAATGCAGTTTGAACAGCGCCTCCTCAGTTCCGTCTGCCTCCATGCAGTCAATCTGATGACTCTGCAGATACAGGCACAATGCTTGTCTGCTCACCGGGTTGTCGTCCACCACCAGTACCACGGGCCTGGGCGCGACGGGTGCGCTCACCACGGCCAACGCCTCACGTTCGGCGTCGCTCAGGATGTCGTCATGCTCTGCCATGGTCGTCTCGTCAAAAAAACCCCGTTATTCAAGTTCAGACCGCAAAGCCCCTGCATGCAAACTGCCTTTCGTCGGCTATTTGACACCGGACACAAGCAGCGAAACACCCATCGCGCCTTATAGACTTACGTCCAATGGGCACCGTAGAGCCGTCGTCCGACCATGGAGCCTTAGAACAACAAGGTCTGCGCTACATTTGCAGACATACTTATCGCGGTCGGTTCCATGAGCAAAAAGGACGCCTACAGCCAGGCGGGCAGAACAGCAGTGCTGCAAAACATCCAGGGTACCCTGCAGTTCCTGCAGCGTTTCCCGCCGTTCAACCAGATGGAACACAACCACCTGGCCTACCTGGTGGAGCAGTGCCAGCTGCGTTTCCACGCGGCCGGCGAAAGCATCATCAAGCCTGCCGACGGTCCGGTCGAGCACTTCTATATCGTCAAGCAGGGCCGCGTGGTCGGCGAGCGCCACCATGTCACCAAGCCGGGCACCGAGACCACCTTCGAGATCGCCAGCGGCGAATGCTTCCCGCTGGCCGCGTTGCTCGGCGAGCGGGCCACCCGCACCGAGCACCTGGCCGGCGAGGACACCTTCTGCCTGCAACTGGACAAGGCCGCGTTCATCCGTGTGTTCTCCATGTCCGAGGTGTTCCGCGACTTCGCCCTGCGTGGCGTCAGCAGCCTGCTCGACCAGGTCAACCAGCAGGTGCGCCGACGCGCCGTGGAGACCCTGGGTACCCAGTACTCGCTGAACACCCCGCTGGGCGAACTGGCGCTGCGCCATCCGGTGGTGTGCGCGCCGGACACGCCGCTGCGCGAGGCGGTGGGGTTGATGCACGAGCAGCAGGTCGGCAGCATCGTCATCGTCGACGACCAGCGCCATCCCCTCGGCATCTTCACCCTGCGCGACCTGCGCCAGGTGGTGGCCGACGCCAGTGCCGAGCTGACCGCGCCGATCGAGCGCTACATGACCGCCCGGCCGTTCCACCTGAGTCCCCAGGCCAGCGCTTTCGATGCCGCCATGGCGATGACCGAGCGGCACATCGCCCACGTCTGCCTGGTGGACAACCAGCGCCTGTGCGGGGTGATCTCCGAACGCGACCTGTTCTCCCTGCAGCGTGTCGACCTGGTGCACCTGGCCCGCACCATCCGCCATGCGCCACGCCTGGACAGCCTGGTGTCGTTGCGCGGCGAGATCGGCCAGCTGGTCGAGCGCATGCTCGCCCACGGCGCGTCCTCGACCCAGATCACCCAGATCATCACCTTGCTCAACGACCATACCGTGTGCCGGGTGATCGAGCTGGCCATCGCCGAACGCGGCGACCCGGGCGTGCCGTTCAGCTGGCTGTGCTTCGGCAGTGAAGGCCGCCGCGAGCAGACGCTGCACACCGACCAGGACAACGGCATCCTCTTCGAGGCCCGCGACGCCGTCGAGGCCGAGGCCATACGCGCCCGGCTGCTGCCGCTGGCCCAGCAGGTCAATCACAACCTGGCCCAGTGCGGCTTCACCCTGTGCAAGGGCAATGTGATGGCCGGCAACCCCGAGCTGTGCCTGTCACGCAGCGAATGGGCGCGACGCTTTGCCGGCTTCGTGCGCGAGGCGAGCCCCGAGAACCTGCTGGGCTCGAGCATCTACTTCGACCTGCGCGTGGTCTGGGGCGACGAGCAAGGCTGCGAACAACTGCGCCAGGGCCTGCTGGAGCAGGTCGCCGACAACCGCCTCTTCCAGCGCATGATGGCCGACAATGCCCTGCGCCAACGACCACCGGTCGGGCGCCTGCGCGAGTTCGTGCTGACCCGCCAGGGGGACGACAAGGCCGCCACCCTCGACCTCAAGGTGCAGGGCCTGACCCCGTTCGTCGATGGCGCCAGGCTGCTGGCCCTGGCCCATGGCGTCAGCGCCTGCAACACCCTGGAACGCCTGCGCCAGCTGATCGCCAAGGGCATCATCGACCCGCTCGACGGCGCCGCCTATGAAGAGGCCTACCACTTCATCCAGCAGACCCGCATGCAGCAGCACCAGCGCCAGACCCGCGAGAACCAGCCCTACTCCAACCGGCTCGACCCGGACAGCCTCAACCACCTGGACCGGCGCATCCTGCGCGAGTCCCTGCGCCAGGCCCAACGCCTGCAAAGCAGCCTGGCCCTGCGGTACCAGCTGTGAACCTGTTCGCCTGGTGGCGCCCCGCCGCCCCCGAACTCGCCGCCCCGCTGCGTCGGCGCCTGGCCATGCTGCCAGGGCCGGCGCCACTGGGCGTGCGCTCGTTGCGTGAACAGCGCTGGGTGGTGCTGGACCTGGAGACCAGCGGCCTGAACCTCAACCGCGACCAGGTGCTGTCGATCGGCGCGGTGGCCATCGAGGATGGCGCCATCGCCCTGGGTCGTCCGTTCGAGCGCACCCTGCACCGGCCCGCGCAGAAGACCAACGCCAGTGTGCTGATCCATGGCCTGGGCCCCAGCGCCCTGGCTGCCGGCTGCGACCCGGCCGAGGCGCTGCTCGATCTGATGGACTTCATCGGCGACAGCCCGGTGCTGGCGTTCCACGCCCCGTTCGACCAGCGCATGCTGGCCCGGGCGCTGAAGGACAGCCTGGGCCTGCGCCTGCAGCATCCGTTCCTCGACGTGGCGGAGCTGGCGCCGATGCTCAACCCCGACACCGTGCTGCGTGAAGCCGGTCTGGACGACTGGATCGCCCGCTTCGGCCTCGAAGTCCAGGCCCGCCACCATGCCAGCGCCGATGCCCAGGTGACCGCGGAGCTGGCGTTGATCCTGTTCAGCCAGGCCCGGCGCCAGCAACTGGACAGCCCGTTGCAGCTGGAGCAGCGGGTGCGTCAGTGGCGACGGCGTAAAGTCCAGAGTCATGGCCTCTGACCCATACATCGCCCCCTGTAGGAGCGGCCTCGTGCCGCGAATGGGCTGCACAGCAGCCCCTCTCCCGGTGAGCGCTAGAACCGCCGGGGCCGCTTTGCGGCCCTTTCGCGGCACAAGGCCGCTCCTACAGTGAGAGGTGTGAACCGGATCATCATGCTGGCAATCCGATAAGCGTCAATTGCGCCACCACCCCCGCCTCTGCCACAATCGCGAATAATTATCGTTAGTTAACGCATTCTTTCCCGGGGATCGCTTCTTGACGCCTGCGCACAGTCCACATGCCGAGCTGGTCGGAGCGCTGTATCGCGACCATCGCACCTGGCTGCTGGCCTGGTTGCAGCGCAGCACCGCCTGCCGTCAGCGCGCCGAAGACCTGAGCCAGGACACCTTCGTGCGCCTGCTCGGTCGCGAGCGCCTGGACGCCCCCCGCGAACCCCGCGCCTTCCTGGTCGCCGTGGCCAAGGGCCTGCTGTTCGACCACTTCCGCCGCGCCGCCCTCGAGCAGGCCTACCTCGCCGAGCTGGCCCTGCTGCCCGAGGCCGAACACCCGTCGCCCGAGCAGCAGCTCCTGATCCTCGAGGACCTCAAGGCCATCGACCGCCTGCTGGGCAAGCTGTCGAGCAAGGCCCGCGCGGCCTTCCTGTACAACCGCCTGGACGGTCTGGGCCACGCCGAGATCGCCGAACGCCTCGGGGTGTCGGTGTCCCGCGTGCGCCAGTACCTCGCCCAGGGCCTGCGCCAGTGCTATGTCGCCCTCTATGGAGAGCCGACATGAACCAGGCCCCGGTTTCCAGCCAGGTGCTGGAAGCGGCCATCGCCTGGAAGCTGTGCCTGGACGAAGGTAGCGGTACCCCGGACGAACGCAACGAATTCATGCGTTGGCACGCCGCCCACGAGGAGCACGCCCGCGCCTGGTTGCAACTGGGCATGCTCGACCGGCGCGTCAACGCCGCCGCCGGCCCGGTGCGCCACACCCTGCTGCAATCACGGGCCGGGCTGCGCCAGCGCCTTGGTGGCCTGGCCAGCATGCTGCTGCTCGGCGGGCTGCTCACCTGGGCCGCAGCGCCGACCCTGTCGCCGACCTACTGGCTGGCCGATCAGCGCACCGGCACCGGCGAGCTGCGCACCCTGCGCCTGGAGGACGGCACCTTGCTGAGCCTGAACAGCCAGAGCGCGGTGGACATCGATTTCCGCGGCGAGCAGCGGCTGATCGTGCTGCATCGTGGCGAAATCTCGGTGGAAACCGGCCACAAGGACAGCCGTCCGCTGCTGGTGCGCACCGAGGATGGCCGCCTGCGCCCGCTGGGCACGCGCTTCCTGGTCAAGCGCGAGGAGTCCGGCACGCGCCTGGAGGTGCTGCAGGCCTCGGTGGCCGCCAAGCCGCAGAACAGTGGCGACGAACAGGTGCTGCGCGAAGGCCAGCAGGTGCTGATGAGCGCCGACGGCCTGGGCCGGGTCGGCTCCGTGGCGGTCGGCAGCGATGCCTGGACCCGCGGCATGCTGGTGGTGGACAACGTGCGCCTGGCCGACCTGGTGGCCGCGCTCGGCCAGTACCGCAGCGGCCACCTGGGGGTCAGCGACGAGGTCGCCGACCTGCGCGTGAGCGGCAGCTTCCCGCTGACCGACACCGACCTGGCCCTGGCCTCGCTGCAGCCGGCGCTGCCGGTGAAGATCGAGCGGCATACGCCGTGGTGGGTGACCGTCTCCGCCAGATAAGCGCTGCTTGCCGCCCTTCGCGGGTAAACCCGCTCCCACAGGGATCGCGCCAGATTCTAAAAATTGAGCAAGACAGTTGCTCCCACAGGGAATGCATCAAACCTGTGGGAGCGGATTTACCCGCGAAGAAGCCAAGGCGATATAGCGCTGAGCGCCGCTCGTGCCAACCCTGTCAGATATTTTTTCAAAAGACCCTGTCACTTTCCCAATCTCGCTCGGCAAGGAAGCAGTCAGCACTATTTCGTCGAGGAGCCGCTGCATGTCCCGTGCCGTTGATGCTTTGCTTCGCCCCAGCCTGATGGCCCTGGCCATCGGCCTGGCCGCACCGTTGGCCAGCACCACCCTGTTCGCCGCCGAACAGGCCGCCCTGCGTGCCTACGACCTGCCCAGCGCACCGCTGGCCAGCACCCTGAACCAGATCGCCAGCCAGGCCGGGATCGCCCTGGCGCTGGATCCGGCACTGGTCAGCGGGCGCAAATCGGCGCCGGTCAGTGGCCAGTACGACGCGGTCGGCGCCCTGCAGGCCGCCCTGCGCGATACCGGTCTGCAACTGCAGCAGAGCAGCGCCGGCAGCTACAGTCTGGTGGCGGTGAGCGAAGGCACCCTGGCGCTGCCGGAAACCAACATCAACGCCAACAGCAGCTTTGAGAGCGCCTGGGGCCCGGTGGAAGGCTACACCGCCAAGCGCACCGCCGCCGGCACCAAGACCGACACCGCGCTGGTCGAGGTCCCACGCTCCATTTCCGTCGCCACCCGCCAGCAGATGAGCGACCGCGGCGTGCAAAGCCTGGATGACGCGGTGAAGTACATGCCGGGTATCGTCTCGGCCAGTTTCGGCAGCGACACCCGCTATGACTGGATGCGCGTGCGCGGCTTCGAGCCGACCCAGTTCCTCGACGGCCTGCCCCTGCCCCGCGGCGTGTATGCCAACCCGAAAGCCGAAACCTGGAACCTCGACCGCCTTGCGCTGCTGCGTGGCCCGGCCTCGTCGGTGTATGGCCAGACCCCGCCCGGCGGTCTGCTGGACATGGTCAGCCGCCGCCCCCAGGCCGAGAGCAGCCACGAGATCCAACTGCAGTACGGCAGCGACAACCACCGCCAGATCAACTTCGCCAGCACCGGCAAGCTCGATGAGCAGGGCCAGTTCCTCTATGGCGTCAGCGGCGTGGTACGCGACAGCGGCACGCAGATCGACCATATCGATAACAAGCGCTACAACATCGCCCCGAGCCTGACCTGGAACATCGACGAAGACACCTCGCTGACCTTCCTCAGCCAGTTCACCCGCGACGACACCGGCGCCACCAGCCAGTTCTACCCGATCCAAGGCACCAAGATCGACATGCCATTCGGCAAGGTCTCCCGCCACAAGAACCTGGGTGACCCGGATTACGACTACTACGACCGCACCTATTACGCGCTGGGTTATGCCTTCGAACATCGTTTCAACGATGTCTGGCAGTTCCGCCAGAACCTGCGTTACACCAAGTCGGAGCTTTCGTTCCAGACCATTACGGTCAGCAGCTACAACAAAGACTACCTCCCGGTCACCGATGACGGCATTGCCAACCGCATGTCCACCAACACCGAGGAGAATATCGGCCAGTTCGCGGTCGACAACAACTTCCAGGCCGACTTCGCCACCGGTGCCGTCAGCCATACCGTGTTGATTGGCCTGGACCACCAGCGCACCAATCACGACTACCTGGCGATCTATGGCTTCGATGTGCCGCCGATCGACGTCAACAACCCGGCTTATGGCCTGCCGATCACCCGCCCCGCGCGCTCCTCGGCCTATTACGATTACAACCAGAAGACGGTGCAGACCGGCCTCTATATCCAGGACCAGATGGCACTCGACAACTGGCGCCTGACCCTGGGCGGGCGACAGGACTGGGTCCACACCGGCACCAAGTTCTTCAACAAGGGTGATGCCACCAACACCCAGCGCGACAGCAAGTTCAGTGGCAACGCGGCGATCAGCTACGTCTTCGACTCCGGCCTGGTGCCCTACCTGTCCTATGCCGAATCCTTCCAGCCGGCCAGCAGCGCAGACGCGGACCCGGAAAAGACGTTCAAGCCGACCGAAGGCGAGCAATGGGAGCTGGGCATCAAGTACCAGCCACCAGGCTCCAACACCCTGCTCTCTGCCGCGGTGTACGACCTGACCCAGAAGAACGTCCAGGTCACCAACAACATCGGTGGCACGCCGGTCACCAGCCAGACCGGTGAAGTGAAAGTCCATGGCCTGGAGCTTGAGGCTGTCTCCGACGTCACCGACAACCTGAAAGTGATCGCCGCCTACACCCTGGCCAAGTCCGAAGTCCAGAAAGGGCCGTACAAAGGCAACCGCCTGCAACAGATGCCCAACCAGCAGGCCTCCCTGTGGACCGACTACACCTGGCATACCGGTGTGCTTGACGGCTTCGGCATTGGCCTGGGCGCACGCTACACCGGCAACCGCTACGGTGACGAAGCCAACACCTGGCTCGGCAAGAGCAAGGCCTACACGGTGTTCGACGCCGCCGTGCACTACGACCTGGGCCGCCTGGACAACAGCCTCAAGGGCGCCTCGGTGGCGATCAACGCCAGCAACCTGCTGAACAAGGACTACCTCTCGACCTGCGACGGCTACTACTGCTACTACGGCGACCAGCGCAGTGTCGTCGCCAGCGCCACCTACAAGTTCTGAGTGGCCATCGCGGGTCAGGTCCGCTCCTGCAGATCGTGGGAGCGGGCTTGACCCGCGATTGCGTAAGGAGCCGTGATGAAAAGCCAAACCATCCGCCGCTGGTCAGCGATCCACACCTGGAGCAGCCTGGTCTGCACGCTGTTCCTGTTGCTGCTCGCCCTCACCGGCCTGCCGCTGATCTTCCACCACGAGCTGGAGCACTTGCTCGGCGACGCGCCGCAACTGCGCGAGATGCCCGCCGACACCCCGCACCTGGACCTGCAGCAGCTGGTGCTCAAGGCCGAACAGCACCGCCCCGGCGAGGTGATGCAGTACTTCGGATACGAAGAGGACGAGCCCAACGGCGTGGTCACGATCATGGCCGCCACCGCCGGCACCCATCCCGACGACTCGCACACCTTCATGCTCGACGCGCGCACCGGCGAGGCCGTGGCCATGCCGGCAGCCAACGGCGGCTTCATGATGCTGATGCTGCGCCTGCACGTGGACATGTTCGCCGGGTTGCCCGGCAAGCTGCTGCTGGCGTTCATGGGGGTGCTGTTCATTGTCGCCATCGTCTCCGGCACCGTGCTCTACGCGCCGTTCATGCGCCGTCTGCGCTTCGCCACGGTCCGCCACGACAAGTCGCGGCGCCTGCGCTGGCTGGACCTGCACAACCTGATCGGCGTGGTCACCCTGACCTGGGCCCTGGTGGTCGGCGTCACCGGGGTGATCAGCGCCCTGTCCGACCTGGTGATCGCCGCCTGGCGCAACGACAGCCTGGCGGCCATGGTCGCGCCCTACCGCGACGCACCGCCGCTCACCGAACGCGCCTCGGCCACGCAGCTGCTGAAGATCGCCGAACAGGCCGCGCCTGGCATGCGCCCGGACTTCATCGCCTTCCCCGGCACACGCTTCTCCAGCGAGCACCACTACGCGGTGTTCATGAATGGCGCCACGAACCTGACCTCGCACCTGTTCACGCCGATCCTGATCGATGCGCGCACCCTGGAGGTGACCGCCGTGGGCGAACGCCCGTGGTACATGGACGCCATGGGCCTGTCGCAGCCCCTGCACTTCGGCGACTACGGCGGCCGGCCGATGCAGATCCTCTGGGCCGTGCTCGATGTGCTGACCATCATCGTGCTGGGCAGCGGCCTGTACCTGTGGTGGGGTAAGCAACGCAAGGCACGGGAGGTGCGGGCATGAGCCACAAGTCGCAAAGCACCCGCAGGATCTTCGCCTGGCCGGCGCTGATCGCCGTGCTCAGTGCGGCCGGGCTGTTTGCCGCACTGCTCGGGGATGGGATGTGGGATATGCTGGCCTGGGTGGGGCTGGGCGTTTCGGCCGGCCTGGGCCTGAGTGGGTTCTGGCGGCGGTAGGCAGCTCACATGGAACTGCACATGACTCATTGATTCAGCAGGGACCTGTAGGAGCGGCCTTGTGCCGCGAAAGGGCTGCGAAGCAGCCCCGGGATTTCAGCGTTGTGGCAAAGATCGCCGGGGCCGCTTCGCAGCCCTTTCGCGGCACAAGGCCGCTCCTACAGGGATCGCGTCAACCGATCATTCAATCAGCCAACCGCGGCAACACCTGGTCCAGCCGCTGATGCAGCGCGCTGTCCCTCGGCCAGTTGCGCAGCAGCCGCGCCCGGTCCCGGGCGAAGGCCGGGGCGAAGCTGAGCTGGGTGGCGTGCTGGCACATGGCGTCGAGGTCGATCAGCGACCATTGGCCGTCCTGCCAGAACAGGTTGTGGCCCTTGAAGTCGCCATGGCTGATACGCTCGCGGATCAGTTGCTGCATCACCCGAGCCAGGGCCTCGACCTGCTCGTCAGGCGCCTCGCCGCTTTCCACGTAGGGCGCGAAGCATTCGATCAGGTCCGGCCCGTCGGCGTACTCGGTTACCAGGTAGGCCGTGCTGCGCAGCCCCATCACCCGCTGCTCCAGCACCGCCAGGGGGCGAGGCGTGGCGATGTCGAGAAACCCCAGGCGGTGGCCTTCGATCCACGAATGCCAGGCCCGGCTCGGGCGCCAGAAGCGCTTGAACCAGTGGGCGGTGTTCTTGATGTTGTAGCGCTTTAGCACCAACTTGCGCCCGGCCACCTCGATACGCGCCACGCTGGCCGCGCCACCGGTCTTGTACAGATACCCCTGGTCGATCAGCGTATCGGCCTGCTCCAGCACCGGGCGCATCGCCTCTACTTCGTTACGGCAAATCGCTCGCAGCCCGGACAGGTTGCGCTCGACGCTGAACAGGGTGCATTCGCGACCGGCCTTTTCCAGGTAATCCTTCAGGCGCCAGGCGCGCACCTTGTCCACCTGCTTGTGCAGCGCTTCCAGCGGCAGCGCGTGCTCGGCGTTGGCCAGCACATAGTGCACCAGCGCTTCCTCGATGAACGGCTCCAGGCGTTTGGGCAACTGGGCGAAGAACACCCCGAGGTTTTCCAGCACGCGCTGGCGCGACAGCTGCTGACCGGGGGTCTCGGCCTTGATGCCGGCGCCGTCGATCAGGTACAGCTGGCCGTCCTGGCGTAGCAGGTTGTCCAGGTGCAGGTCCTCCTGCCACAGGCCCTTGGCGTGCATCTGCGCCACGGCGGTGAGGGCCTCGCCCAGCACCAGGTGCTGCTCGTCGGCCAGCATCGGCAATTGCTCCACCCGGGCCCAGGCGTCGCCCAGGCTTTCGGCATGGTCGAGGTATTCGAACAATACCCAGCCGCCCTCGCCTTCCTTCAGGCCATCGGCCAGCAGGCGTGGGGTGGTCAGGCCTTGTTCGGCCATCAGCAGGGCACCATCGCGCTCGCGCTGGAAGTGCCGGGCGGCATTGCCGCCGACCAGCAGCTTGGCCAGCACCTTGGTGCCACGCCAGATACCCGCGCCGACATAACGCTGGCCCGGCAGCACGCGCAACAGGTTGAGCAGCTGCAGGTCGGCGCTGCCCGCGGCGTCGGCGAGGGTGACGGTCAGCGGCAGGCTAGGGCTGCGCCCGGCCTCCTTCAATTCGCTCAGGCGCATCAGCGGGCCTCTTTGTGACGACGGCGTTGGGTCAGGCGTTGCAGCCAGGTGGATACCAGGGCGCTGTCCGCCGGCTGCTCCAGGTAGGCCGCCAGCAGCACGCGCACGTCCGCTTCGTCCCAGGCCCGGGCGCGGCGCAGCAACGGCTCCAGATCCTTGACCCGGTCGCGCATGCCGAACAGCAGCGGACGGGTCTTTTCCAGGTCGATCAGCTGGGCCTGCCAGCCCTCGCGGCGCTCACGCAGGAAGATGTGCTTGGGGTAGAAGCAGCCGTGCATCTGCCCGGCGCCGTGCAGGGTGCGGGCCAGCCGCCCACAGGCCTGGAGGATCGCCTGGCGCTGCGGCGCGTCCATCTGCGCCCAACGGCCGAGCAGTTGCTCGAGGTCGGTCCACTCGTCCAGCGCCCGGGTCATGAGGATCGCCCGGTGCTCGCCAGCTTGCTTGCGCTCGCCATAGAACACCGCCTGCAGGGCGGGGATGTCGAGCTTCTGGTAGCGGCTGATGTTGCGAAACTCGCGGGCGAAGGTCGGCTCGCCGAAGGGCCGCTGCAGGCTGCGGGTGAAGTAGTCGCTCTGGCGCTTGAGGTAGAAACCCTTGCCCTCGAGCTCCAGGCGGAACACGCTGCTCCAGCCGCCACGGCCGGTATTGGGTTCGTCCACGGCGTCCAGCTGCAGGGCCCACAGCGCCTCGAAGTCGCTCAGCCCGTGCCGTTGCAGCAGCGCCTGGTCGGCACTGGCCAGGTAATCGGTCATTCCCTTCCCTCGAAAAAGCCCAGCACCTGGCGAATGCGCTTCTTGTCACGGGCGTTCAGACGCGCGTGTCCGCGGTATTGCAGGTAGAAGCGCAGGCGCTGGGTCGCCGACAGGTGGTACTTGGCCACCTTGTCCAGGCACGCCAGATCCTTGATCAGCCTGTGGCGCAGCATGAAGCCGCGCCAGAAGTCGCCGGTCGGGCAGTCGATGAAGAATAGCGTGCCCTGGTCGTCGACCAGCAGGTTGCGCCATTTCAGGTCGTTGTGGGCGAAATGATGATCGTGCATCACCCGGGTGTGGCGTGCCAGCTGGCGGCTGACGTGATCGACCCAGGCGCTGTCGCGCAGACGCGGATCATTGCGTTCGGCCAACGCCGAGAGGTCCTCGGTGCGCGGCAGTTCGCGGGTGATCATTGCCCCGCGGCCAAAGGCCAGGCCCTGGCGCTCGAGCCCCCAGGCGACCACATCGGCGGTGGGGATGCCCCACTTGGCGAACTGCTTGAGGTTCTGCCACTCGGCCTTGACCCGCGGCCGGCCCAGGTAGCGGCGCATGTGCTTGCCGGCGCCGGTGTAGCGTTTGACGTAGTAGTTGACGCCATCGCGCTCGATGCGGATGACCTCGCTCAGCGGGTCGCGGGTCAGGCGTTCGCCCTGGATGGCGAACACCGCGTCGACACTGCCGAAATCGGCCGCCAGGTGCGCATACTCGGGCGCCAGGTTCCAGCTCGCCATCAGAGTGCGTCCCCGTAACGTTGCTTGCGGTCGTAGAGTTTCTGCGCCTTGCGCTCCAGCCAGGCGAGTAGCGCGGCTTCGTCCTTGAGCACCTGGCGCAACGGGCGCTGGAAGTAGCCGCGCAGGAAGCGCAGCTTGTCGCGGCGGGTCAGGCCGATGTCCAGGGCCGAGAAATACAGGGCGGCCAGGTCCTTGTCGCGCCAGCGACGGGTGATCTTCGCCCGGGTCTGGGCGCGGTGCAGGTCGATCACCGACAGTTTGAAGTCTTCCGGCGTCACCGGGCGGTCGGTGTGCAGCAGGAAGTGGCAGATGTAACAGTCGCGGTGGTTGACCCCTGCGCGGTGCATGCCGCCGGTCATCTTCGCCACTTCGGCGATCAGCGCGCGCTTCAGGCGCGGCGCTGGCGGCTGCTTGACCCAGTCGATGCTGAAGTCTTCCAGGCTGACGGTGGGCGCCAGCTCCTCGGTAACGATGAACGAGTGCTGGGTGGCCGGGTTGCTGCCATGCTCGCCGTAGGCCACTGCGGTCATGGTCGGCACACCGGCTTCATGCAGGCGCTGGATGGCCCGCCATTCCTGGCCGGCGCCGAGCACCGGCAGCTTGGCGCTGAACAGGTTCTTGAAGATCTCGCCCCAGCCGATGCCGCGGTGGATCTTGACGAAGAAGCCCGCGCCATCGACCTCGGTGCGCAGGGTGCGACGGCCTTCCAGCTCGCGGTACACCTCGCCCTGCAGGGCCTCGACGGCCTCGAAGGGATCGCGCCCGGCCCACAGGCGCTTGAACGGTTCGGCCAGTATCAGCTTCATGCGGTCTCCTGACCGAGGATCACGTCGGCGGCATGCTGCGGCATGCTGTACAGGTCGGCGGTCTCGGCGAAGGCCACACCGTTGTCCGACCAGGCCGCGCGGGCCCCGGCGTCTTCGAGCATGCGTTGCAGGTAGCGGTTCAGCTGCTCCTGCTCGAACGGCTCGTCCAGCACCAGGCCGCTATCGGCCTCGGCGATGTAGTGGGCATAGCCGCAAACCTTCGACACCAGCACCGGCAGGCCGGCGACCAGCGCCTCAAGCAGCACGGTGCCGGTGTTCTCGTTGTAGGCCGGGTGGATCAGCAGGTCGGCACCGAGCAGGAAACGCGGAATATCGCTGCGCCCCTTGAGGAACTGCACCTGCTCGCCCAGGCCGAGCGCCGTGCTCTGCACCTGGAACAGCTTGGGATCGTCCTGGCCGATGACCATCAGCCTGGTACGCTTGCGCAGGGCTGACGGCAACGCCGCCAGGGCCTTCAGGCTGCGGTCCACGCCCTTGGTCTTGAAGCCCGAGCCGATCTGCACCAGCAGCAGCTCGTCGTCGGCCAGGCCGAACTCCTGGCGGAAATCAGCGCGAATGGCCGCGGCGTCGGCCGGACGGCGGCGGTCCTGGGAAATGCCCGGCGGCAGCAGGTGGAAGCGCGCCTCGGGGGTGCCGTAGTGCTTGATGAACAGCGGCTGCTGCACCTCGGAGATCATCAGGATCTCGGTACGCGCATCCTCCGCGAACACCGCCCGCTCGTACTCAGCGAAATGGCGGTAGCGACCCCAGCGGCGGTACAGGCCGCCGCGCAGGGTCTGGGCCTTGTCCTCGAAACAGCCGTCGGCGGCGTAGTAGACGTCCAGGCCGGGCATCTTGTTGAAGCCGATCAGGCGATCGACCGGGCGCTTGGCCAGGTCGGCTTCCATCCAGGCGCTGAGCTTCTCGTTGCGGCGGTGGTTGAACAGCGCCTTGACCGGCGCCACCAGCACCTCGAAGCCCGGCGGAATGTCACCTTCCCAGATCAGCGTGTACACGCGGATCTGGTGACCACGCTTCTGGCACTCGAGGGCGATGCGCATAAAGTCGCGCTGCAGCCCGCCAAAGGGGAAATACTTGTAGAGCACAAAAGCCAGTTGC
This sequence comes from Mitsuaria sp. RG, assembly GCF_028369275.1. Lineage (NCBI taxonomy): Bacteria > Pseudomonadati > Pseudomonadota > Betaproteobacteria > Burkholderiales > Sphaerotilaceae > Roseateles > Mitsuaria sp. RG. The sequence continues at coordinate 168,415 of NZ_JAQMYQ010000001.1, read as the reverse complement.
ATCAACGAACATCCTCAGCCAGCAGCAGCGCGCTCAAGCGGCCCGCCACATGCTCGGGATTCAGGCGAGTGAAGCACAGCGGCCACTCGCGTTTGAGATCGAACCGGCGCAGGTCCTCGGCGCTCGGTTTGTAGGTGCACTTCTTCTGCAAGCACGGGGCGCAGGGGAAGTTGCTCGCCTGGTGGATCTGGGCGCGTCCGTAGGCGCCAGTCAGACCAGGGTTGGTGGGGCCGAACAGCGAGATGGTCGGCACGTCCAGCGCGGCGGCCAGGTGGCCGAGGCCAGTGTCCACCGCCACGCAGGCCTTGGCCGCCGCCAGCACGCGGGCAACGCCGACAAGATTCAACTTGGGGAGCACCTGGCAGTTGTTCAAGCCCTGGGCGATGCGCTCGGCACGGGCCTTTTCCGCCGGGTTGCCCCAGGGCAGCATCACCTGCAGCTTGCGTCGGCCCATGCGCTCGGCCAGCTCGCGCCAGTAGGCCTCCGGCCAGTGCTTGGTGGCCCAGGTAGTACCGTGCAGGAACACCACGTAGGGCGCGGCAGGCGGCAGTTGCAAACGGTTGAGGTCCAGGCCGTAGTCGCCCAGCCCTTCCGGCAGGTCGTAGGCCAGGGCCAGGGCGAACAGCTGGCGCACCCGTTCCACGGCATGCTGGCCGACGGCGACCGACAGGCGCCGGTTGTAGAAGCGGCTGGCCCAGCCCTCACGGGCCGAGTAACGGTCCAGGCCGGCCACCGGCGCTTTCACGTAACGCGTCAGCCAGGCCGACTTGACCAGGCCCTGGGCGTCGATTACCAGGTCGTACTTGTGCTCGCGCAGGCGTTGCTTGAAGGCTTTCCACTCACCGCTCTTGAGCGTCTGCCAGATATTCTTGCGCCAGCGGCGGATCGCCACCGGGATCACCCGGTCGACCGCCGGATGCCAGCTGGGAATCTCGGCGAAGCCTTCTTCCACCACCCAGTCGAAACGGATGCCGGGGATGGCGTGGGCGGCGTCGGTGAGCGCCGGCAGGGTGTGGATGACATCGCCCAGGGACGAGGTCTTGATGATCAGTACCCGCACTCAGTCGACCTCGGCCACGGTATCGATCAGGTTAGGCCCGCCCAGGCCCTGCAGCGCGGCAATGACCTTGGCCGGCTCCAGCAGGCGCAGGCAGTTGTAGTGGCCGAAGCGGCAGGTGCGCTCGAAGCAGGGGCTGCACTCGATACCGGTGCGCACCACTTCCACCTGGTCGGCCAGCGGCGGGGTGAAGCCCGGCGAGGTCGAGCCGTACACCGCCACCAGCGGGCGGTTGAGGGCGGCGGCCACATGCATCAGGCCAGAGTCGTTGGACACCACCGCATCGGCGCAGGACATCAGGTCGATGGCCTCGGCCAGCGAGGTTTCGCCCGCCAGGTTGCAGGACTCCTCGCGCAGCCCGGGGATAAGCCGGTCGCGGATCTGCTCGCCCACCGGGTGGTCGTTCTTCGAACCGAACAGCCACACCTGCCAGCCCTGGCGGATCATTGCGTCGGCCACCTCGGCGTAGTGCTCGGCCGGCCAGCGCTTGGCCTCACCGAACTCGGCGCCAGGGCACAGCGCCAGCACCGGGCGGTCCAGCGCCAGGCCGAACTTGGCCAGGGCCGCTTCGCGGCTGGCGGCTTCGATTTGCAGGCTCGGACGCGGGTAAGGCTTGGGCAGCTCGGCATCCGGTGCGTAGGCCAGGGCCATGAAGCGCTCGATCATCAGCGGATAGCGGGCCTTGTCCAGCTTGCGCACGTCGTTGAGCAGCAGGTAGCGCATCTCGCCGCGCCAGCCGGTGCGCTTGGGGATACCGGCGAAATACGGCACCAGCGCCGACTTGAGCGAGTTGGGCAGCAGGATCGCCTGGTCGTACTGGCCGGCCAGCGACTTGCCGATGCGCCGGCGCGTGGCCAGCTCCAGCGCGCCGTGGCCGAGCGGGAAGCTCAGGGCCTGGCGCACCTCGGGCATGCGCTCGAGGATCGGCCGGCTCCACTCGGGGGCCAGGACGTCGATCACGCAGTCGGGGTGCTGCTGTTTGAGGCACTGGAACAGGGTCTGCGCCATCACCATGTCGCCGACCCAGCTGGGGCCAATGATCAGTATTCTCATGCTTTATCCAGAAACATTCGGGGAGGCTGCAGGCTGCGCTACAACCTGGCCTCCCCTCTTTATATTCAGGCTATGTGGCGGACAGTGTACCACCGGTGGTGAGGCATGAACCTTTGGGGCTACTTTGCAGCCCTTTCGCGGCACAAGGCCGCTCCTACAGGGAACGCAATCCCTTGTAGGAGCGGCCTTGTGCCGCGAAAGGGCCGCACAGTGGCCCCAACAATTTCAAGTCAGACCCAGTCCACCCCAGATCCGCCTTACCTCACGACGCTCATCGACAAACTGCGCCGCATCGATCACCCCGGCCTGCTTCTGCAGGGCCTGACGGTGCGACGCCGAACGGAACGCCTTGTACACCTCGCGCAGCAGCACGGCGTCGGCGGCGGACATCAGCCCGGCCTGTTCCAGCTCTTCGAGGATGCGGATGTTGTCGGTCCAGCGCAGTATGGCCGGATGGTCGTGGGACCAGGCCAAAGCGGCGTATTGCACCATAAATTCGATATCCACGATACCGCCGGCATCCTGCTTGATATCGAACGACTGGCCGGCCTCGAAGGCGTTGCCCGCGGTGCCGGCGGCAGTAGCCTTGGTGCCCAGGTTGTCGCGCATCTTGGCGCGCATTTCGCTGACTTCTACGCGCAGCTTGTCGAGGTCGCGAGGCTGGCCGAGGACCTGCGCCCGTACTGCCTCGAAGGCCGTCGCCACCTGCTTGCAACCCACCAATACGCGGGCCCGCACCAGGGCCTGGTGCTCCCAGGTCCAGGCCTCGTTCTGCTGGTAGCGCTCGAAGGCGCCCAGCGAGCTGACCAGCAGCCCCGAGGCGCCGGAGGGGCGCAGGCGCATGTCCACGTCGTAAAGCTGGCCGGAGTTGGTCTGGGTGGTCAGCAGGTGAATGATGCGCTGGCCCAGGCGGGTGTAGAACTGTGCGCTGTCGATGGGCTTGGCGCCGTCGGTTTCGGCGTTCGGATCGCCATCGTGGATGAACACCAGGTCCAGGTCCGAACCGTGGCCCAGCTCCAGGCCGCCGACCTTGCCGTAGCCGACAATGATGAAGCCCGGGTCGCACAGGCTGCCGTCGCTGCGCTTGGGCTGGCCGTGGCGCGCCACGGTCTGGCGCCAGGCCAGGGCCAGCACCTGGTCGAGAATCGCCTCGGCCAGCCAGGTCAGGTAGTCGCTGACCTTCATCAACGGCAGGTTGCCGCTGATCTCCGAGGCGGCCACGCGCAGGTTGTGGGCCAGCTTGAAGTGGCGCAGGGCCTCCATCTGCTGCTCCAGGTCGTCCTCGGGAATGCGCGTCAGGCGCTCGCGCAGCTCGGCGGCCAGCTCTGGCGCCAGCGGCGGGCTGAACAACCGGCCTTCGTTGAGCAATTCGTCGAGCAGCAGCGGGTAGCGGGCCATCTGCTCGGCGATCCACGGGCTGGCGGCGCACAGGGTCAGCAGGCGGCGCAGGGCGCCGGGGTTCTCGGTGAGCAGCACCAGGTAGGCCGAGCGCCGCGCCACGGCCTCGACCAATGGCAGCACCCGCTCCAGCACCAGGTCGGGGTTGTCGTGCTCGACCGCCTGGGCCAGCAGCCGCGGAATGAAGGCGTCCAGGCGCTCGCGACCGATACGCTGCATCGAGCGCAGGGTCGGGCTGGCCCGCAGCGCGGTCAGGCGGCGCAGGGCCTCGGCCGGCTGGCGGAAGCCGGCCTCCTCGAGCTGGCGGGAGGCCGCGTCTTCATCCTGGGCCTGCTCCCACAGCGGCGACCACTCGCCGCCGACCACCAGTTCGCCTTCGGTTTCGTCCTCATCCGGGTCGGCGATGACCTGGCGGAAATGCCAGTCGATGCGCCCACGCCAGTGCATCAATTGGCCGTGGAAGCTGTCCCAGTCGGCAAAGCCGAGCATGTAGGCGATACGCTCGCGGTCGGTCGGATCGTCCGGCAGCATCTGGGTCTGGCGGTCGGCGATGGCCTGGATCGCGTGCTCGGTGTAGCGCAGGAACTCATAGCCGTCGCGCAGCTCGGCGACCACGGCCGGCGGCAGGTAGCCCTGCCCTTCCAGGGTGGTCAGCACCTTGAGCAACGGCCGCTGCTGCAGGCTCAGGTCGCGCCCGCCGTGAATCAGCTGGAACGCCTGGGCGATGAATTCCACCTCGCGAATGCCGCCGGCACCGAGCTTGATGTTGTCGGCCATGCCCTTGCGCCGCACTTCCTGCTGGATCAGCTGCTTCATGGTGCGCAGCGCCTCGATGGCGGAGAAGTCCAGGTAGCGCCGGTAGACGAACGGCCGCAGCATCTCCTGCAACTGCGCGCCGGCTACCTGATCACCGGCGACCACCCGCGCCTTGATCATGGCGTAGCGCTCCCAGTCGCGCCCCTGGTCCTGGTAGTACTGCTCCAGGGCATTGAAGCTGAGCACCAGCGCGCCGGCCGAGCCATAGGGGCGCAGGCGCATGTCGACGCGGAACACGAAGCCGTCGACGGTGACCGGGTCGAGCGCCTTGATCAGGCGCTGGCCCAGGCGGGTGAAGAACTCCTGGTTGTCCAGCGAGCGCTTGACCCCTTCGGTTTCGCCGCCCTCGGGGAAGGCGAAGATCAGGTCGATGTCGGATGACAGGTTCAGCTCCACCGCGCCCAGCTTGCCCATGCCCAGCACCACCAGGTGCTGGGGCTGGCCGCTGCGGTTGCCGATGGGCGTGCCGAACTGCTGGCAGTGGCGCGGGTACAGCCATTGATAAGCTTCGTCGATGCTGGCGTCGGCCAGGTCGGACAGGTCGCGGCAGGTTTCGGGCAACGCGGCCTGGCGGGTAATGTCGCGCCAGATGATGCGCAGTTGCTGACGGTTGCGCTCGCGGCGCAGGTTGCGCGCCAGTTCGTCCTCGTTCTGGGCAGCCTGGGCCACGGCGTTGATCTGCGCGCGCAATTGGCCAGGCGCGAACGCCTGGTCCATCGCGCCGCTGGCCAGCAGTTCGAACAGCATCGTCGGATCACGCTGGGCCTGGGCCAGGACAAAGTCGCTGGCGGCGGCGACCTGGTCGAACTGACGGCGGTGCTCGGCGCTCAGGCTGTCCAGGGCCAGGCCAGGATGACCTGCCAGGGCATCGCGCAGGAATTGCTGGTTGCGAGCGACCAGCGGTTGGAGGGCGGCAGGCAGATCGAGCGGCAAAGGCAGGCGCATGGTCTATCCTTGATCGGCGTGAAAGAGAGCGGTTGCAGAGGTCAAACGGGGGTTGGACCACGGTTGGACTGTCGTACAAAAGTTGGAAATAGCTGAAATAATCAAAAATTTGGCAAAACCCATCAAGATTCACCTGCCATCGACACACCGCCAACCAACATGAACGTTTTTCCCCACAACCCGGGATGCGACCAAACGTCGCATTTGTGTAGTTTTACTACTACTCATGACCTGCCAAAGCATGAAATGAGAAAGCATTTGTAGTAAAACTACACCGCGCCGGATGACTGTCCGGTAATCCAAGAATTCACGACGTCTGCCCATAAGGCCAGTCGCAAACTCAGGCCATCGATTCTGGTGGCCTTTCCGCCCTGGAGCAAGCCATGCAAGACCTCGATCCAATCGAAACCCAGGAATGGCTGGATGCCCTGGAGTCGGTCCTCGACAAAGAAGGCGAAGACCGCGCTCATTACCTGATGACCCGTATGGGCGAGCTGGCCACCCGTAGTGGCTCCCAGCTGCCGTATGCCATCACCACGCCGTACCGCAACACCATCCCTGTCACCCACGAAGCACGCATGCCTGGCGACCTGTTCATGGAACGCCGCATCCGCTCGATGGTGCGTTGGAACGCCCTGGCCATGGTCATGCGCACCAACCTGAAAGACTCGGACCTGGGCGGACACATCTCCAGCTTCGCCTCCAGCGCCACCCTGTACGACATCGGCTTCAACTACTTCTTCCAGGCCCCGACCGACGAACACGGCGGCGACCTGATCTTCTTCCAGGGCCACGCTTCGCCAGGCGTCTACGCCCGCGCCTTCATGGAAGGCCGCATCAACGAAGAGCAGATGAACAACTTCCGTCAGGAAGTGGACGGCAAAGGCCTGTCTTCGTACCCGCACCCGTGGCTGATGCCTGACTTCTGGCAGTTCCCGACCGTATCGATGGGCCTGGGCCCGATCCAGGCGATCTACCAGGCACGCTTCATGAAGTACCTGGAAGCCCGTGGCTTCATCCCGGCCGGCAAGCAGAAGGTCTGGTGCTTCATGGGCGACGGCGAGTGCGACGAGCCGGAATCCCTGGGCGCGATCGCCCTGGCCGGCCGCGAGAAGCTGGACAACCTGATCTTCGTCATCAACTGCAACCTGCAGCGCCTCGACGGCCCGGTTCGCGGCAACGGCAAGATCATCCAGGAACTCGAAGGCGTGTTCCGAGGCGGTGGCTGGAACGTCAACAAAGTCGTCTGGGGCCGTTTCTGGGACCCACTGCTGGCCAAGGACACCAACGGTGCCCTGCAGCGCCGCATGGACGAGGTCATCGACGGCGAGTACCAGAACTACAAAGCCAAAGATGGCGCGTACGTTCGTGAAAACTTCTTCAACACCCCAGAGCTCAAGGCCATGGTCGAAGACCTGTCCGACGACGAGATCTGGAAGCTCAACCGTGGCGGCCACGACCCGTACAAGGTCTACGCGGCGTACCACCAGGCCGTGAACCACAAAGAGCAGCCGACCGTCATCCTGGCCAAGACCATCAAGGGTTACGGTACCGGTGCCGGCGAAGCCAAGAACACCGCGCACAACACCAAGAAGGTCGACGTCGACAGCCTGCGTCACTTCCGTGACCGCTTCGACATCCCGGTCAAGGATGCGGATCTGGAGAACCTGCCGTTCTTCAAGCCGGAAGAAGGTTCCGCCGAAGCCAAGTACCTGGCCGAACGCCGTGCCGCCCTGGGCGGTTTCGTGCCACAGCGCCGCGCCAAGAGCTTCAGCGTGCCAACCCCGCCACTGGAAACGCTGAAAGCGATCCTGGACGGCTCGGGCGACCGCGAAATCTCCACCACCATGGCCTTCGTGCGCATCCTGGCGCAGCTGGTCAAGGACAAGGACATCGGCCAGCGCATCGTCCCGATCATCCCGGACGAAGCCCGTACCTTCGGTATGGAAGGCATGTTCCGCCAGCTGGGCATCTACTCGTCGGTCGGCCAGCTCTACGAGCCAGTCGATAAAGACCAGGTGATGTTCTACCGCGAGGACAAGAAGGGCCAGATCCTCGAGGAAGGCATCAACGAAGCCGGCGCCATGTCGTCGTTCATCGCTGCCGGTACCTCGTACAGCTGCCACAACCAGCCGATGCTGCCGTTCTACATCTTCTACTCGATGTTCGGCTTCCAGCGCATTGGCGACCTGGCTTGGGCCGCCGGCGACAGCCGCACCCGTGGCTTCCTGATCGGCGGTACCGCCGGCCGTACCACCCTCAACGGTGAAGGCCTGCAGCACGAAGACGGTCACAGCCACATGATGGCGGGCACCATCCCGAACTGCCGCACCTACGATCCGACCTACGGCTACGAGCTGGCGGTGATCATCCAGGACGGCATGAAGAAGATGACCGAAGAGCAACAGGACATCTTCTACTACATCACCGTGATGAACGAATCCTACCAGCAGCCTGCCATGCCGGCCGGTGTCGAGGAAGGCATCATCAAGGGCATGTACCTGCTGGAAGAAGACACCCGCGAAGCCGCGCACCACGTACAGCTGATGGGCTCCGGCACCATCCTGCGCGAAGTCCGCGAGGCCGCGAAGATCCTGCGTGAAGAGTTCAACGTCGGCGCCGACGTGTGGAGCGTCACCAGCTTCAACGAACTGCGTCGCGACGGCCTAGCCGTGGAACGCGCCAACCGCCTCAAGCCTGGCCAGAAGCCTCAGCAGACCTACGTCGAAGAGTGCCTGGCCGGTCGCAAGGGCCCGGTCATCGCCTCCACCGACTACATGAAGCTGTTCGCCGAGCAGATTCGCCAGTGGGTGCCGAGCAAAGAGTTCAAGGTCCTGGGTACCGACGGTTACGGTCGCAGCGACAGCCGCAAGAAGCTGCGTCACTTCTTCGAAGTCGACCGCCACTTCGTGGTGCTGGCTGCCCTGGAAGCCCTGGCTGACCGTGGCGAGATCGAACCGAAGGTTGTGGCTGACGCCATCGTCAAGTTCGGCATCGATCCGGACAAGCGCAACCCACTGGACTGCTGAGGAGTATTTTTAAGTGAGCGAACTCATTCGCGTACCTGACATCGGCAGCGGTGAAGGTGAAATCATCGAGCTGTTCGTCAAGGTCGGTGACCGTATCGAGGCTGACCAGAGCCTGCTGACCCTGGAGTCCGACAAGGCCTCCATGGAGATCCCCGCGCCGAAGGCCGGTGTGGTCAAGGAACTGAAGGTCAAGCTGGGCGATCGCCTGAAAGAAGGCGACGAGCTGCTGGTCCTGGAAGTCGAGGGCGCCGCTGCGGCGCCTGAGGCTCCGGCCGCCGCCGCCCCGGCTCCAGCTGCTGCCCCGGCACCGGCTGCCGAAACTGCCCCTGCTCCTGCCGCAGCCCCGGCTGCCGCCAGCGTGCAGGACATCCACGTGCCGGACATCGGCTCGTCGGGCAAGGCCAAGATCATCGAAGTGCTGGTCAAGGTCGGCGACACCGTCGAAGCCGACCAGTCGCTGATTACCCTGGAGTCCGACAAGGCCTCCATGGAGATCCCGTCGCCAGCTGCTGGCGTGGTCGAGGAAGTACTGTGCAAGCTGGAAGATGAAGTCGGCACTGGCGACCTGATCTTCAAGCTGAAAGTTGCTGGTGCCGCACCTGCCGCCGCTCCGGCACCTGCCGCTGCTGCACCGGCCAAGGCTGAGGCTGCTCCTGCCGCCGCACCTGCCGCTGCCGCCCCGGCTGCTGCCCCTGCACCGGTTGCCACCGCACCGGCCGCCGGCAGCAACGCCAAGGTTCACGCAGGCCCGGCCGTTCGTCAGCTGGCCCGTGAATTCGGTGTCGAGCTGGGCGCTGTTGCCGCCACCGGTCCGCACGGCCGCATCCTCAAGGAAGACGTGCAGGTCTACGTCAAGGCGATGATGCAGAAGGCCAAGGAAGCTCCGGCGGCTGCCGGTGCGACCGGCGGCGCCGGCATCCCGCCGATCCCTGCCGTGGACTTCAGCAAGTTCGGTGAAGTGGAAGAAGTGGCCCTGACCCGCCTGATGCAGGTCGGCGCCGCCAACCTGCACCGCAGCTGGCTGAACGTGCCGCACGTGACCCAGTTCGACTCCGCCGACATCACCGAGCTGGAAGCCTTCCGCGTCGCGCAGAAGGCCGTGGCCGAGAAGGCGGGCGTCAAGCTGACCGTGCTGCCACTGCTGCTCAAGGCCTGCGCCTTCCTGCTCAAGGAACTGCCGGACTTCAACAGCTCGCTGGCGCCAAGCGGCAAGGCGATCATCCGCAAGAAGTACGTGCACATCGGCTTCGCCGTGGACACCCCGGACGGTCTGCTGGTCCCGGTGATCAAGAACGTCGACCAGAAGAGCCTGCTGCAACTGGCTGCCGAAGCTGCCGCGCTGGCCGAGAAAGCCCGCACCAAGAAGCTTTCGGCCGACGAGATGCAGGGCGCCTGCTTCACCATCTCCAGCCTCGGCCACATTGGCGGCACCGGCTTCACGCCGATCGTCAACGCGCCTGAGGTGGCGATCCTCGGTGTGTCCAAGGCGACCATGCAGCCGGTCTGGGACGGCAAGGCCTTCCAGCCGAAGCTGATGCTGCCACTGTCGCTGTCCTACGATCACCGTGTGATCAACGGCGCCGCCGCCGCGCGCTTCACCAAGCGCCTGGGCGACGTGCTGGGCGATATCCGCACCATGCTGCTGTAACGCAGCACGCTGCCCCTCCCTAGAGGGGCAGCCCCGTTTTCGAGCTGCCACGCTCGTACCTCAACCCCGCCAATTGGCGGGGCTTTTTTTTTGCCTGGGATTGCTGGGAGGGCTTTGCCTCCTTTTCGCGGCGCAAGGCCGCTCCTACAGGGGGATGCGATCGTCTGCCGCCCGCCGGTCCTACAGATTCTGCAAGAACAGCCGACAACCTGTTCACAGCATCCCCCATGGCCGCTTGCCAGCCCACGGGACATGATGCAACCTTGCCCGATGCGCCGTGCTCCAGGCCGCGCCCCAGTTCAAGCGAGTCTTCGATGAAAAGCCAACCCGATGCCGCCAGCCGTGTGGCGGCCGAGGTCGTGACGCAGCTTCCCGTGCCCTCGCGGCTCGGTATGCTGCGTTTCGAGCGGCTGAACGAAGCCAGCTGGGCCATGCTCTACCTCGACCCGGCCTGCGACCGCCAGTTCGGCCTGCCCGCCGCCGAGCTCTGCGCCCTGATCGGCTCGCCCTATGCCAGCCTCATGGAGCCGGAAGCACGCTACAAGCTGCACGACGAGATCCAGCTGCAGCTGGCCCAGCGCGGCTACTACCGGGTGCGCTACACCCTGCACGCCTGCCCGGCGCCACTGCGCCTGCTGGAGGTCGGGGAGAGCTACAAGCAGCACAATCGCCAATTGCTGCGCGGCTACCTGACGGTGTTCGACGACCACCGCCAGGACACCCCGGACCTCGACGCCAACGACCTGGAGTCGCGCAACAACCGCCTGCAACTGGCCCTGCAACTGAACCAGCGCGCCCAGCAGGAGCAGCTCGAACACCTGGAGCGGGTGCGCGCCCAGCAGGACCTGATCCTGCGCCTGGCCCGCCAGCGCTACAGCATCGGCAACTCGCTGCTCGAAGCCGCCGAGCTGATCACCCGCAGCGCCTGCGAGATCTACAAGGTCGACTGCGCCAGCATCTGGTACCTGAACGACCAGCGCCTGGAGCCGATCAGCGCCTGGTACAGCCGCGACCAACAGCACCGCATGCCCGAGGCGATCGACGCCAGCCGCTTCCCGGACTACCTGGAAGCCCTGCACGCCAGCCGCGCCATCGACGCCCACAACGCCAGCCACGACCCGCGCACCCGCGAGATGGCCGAATCGCTGTACAGCACCGACGACAACGCCATGCTCGATGCCAGTATCCGCATCGACGGCCAGGTGGTCGGCGTGCTGTGCCTGGAGCAGACCGGCCAGCCACGGGCCTGGCAGTCGGACGAGATCGCCTTCGCCGGCGAGCTGGCCGACCAGTTCGCCCAGGTCATCAACAACCACAACCGGCGCACCGCCGCCAGCGCCCTGCACCTGTTCCAGCGCGCCGTGGAACAGAGCGCCAGCGCCTTCCTGCTGGTCAACCGCGACGGCGTGGTGGAATACGTCAACCCCAGCTTCACCGCGATCACCCAGTACAGCACCGAAGAGGTCCAGGGCCATCACCTGGCCGAACTGCCGGCGCTGGAAAACCTGAGCGAGCTGCTGTTCGACTCGCCGTCGAGCCTGGCCATGGGCAACAGCTGGCAGGGCGAGTTCAAGAGCCGGCGCAAGAACCTCGAGCCGTACTGGGGCCAGCTGTCGATCTCCAAGGTATACGGCGACAACCGCGAGCTGACCCACTACATCGGCATCTACGAGGATGTCACCCAGACCAAGCTGGCCCAGCAGCGCATCGAGCGCCTGGCCTACACCGACAACCTGACCAACCTGGGCAACCGCCCGGCGTTCATCCGCAACCTCGACGAGCGCTTCGCCCGCGACAGCGCCAGCCCCATCTGCCTGCTGCTGGTGGACATCGACAACTTCAAGCGGATCAACGACAGCCTCGGCCACCAGACCGGCGACAAGCTGCTGATCAGCCTGGCCCGGCGCCTGCGCAACAGCCTGGCCAATGGCGGCAGCCTGGCGCGCTTCGCCAGCAACGAGTTCGCCGTGCTGCTCGACGACACCAACCTGGAAGATGGCCAGGGCGTCGCCCACCAGCTGCTGCGCACCCTCGACAAACCGATGTTCGTCGACAACCAGCTGATCAATGTCACCGCCTCCGTGGGCCTGGCCTGCGCGCCGCTGCACGGCAGCGACCCGGCCACGCTGATGAAGAACGCGGGCCTGGCCCTGCACAAGGCCAAGGCCAACGGCAAGCACCAGGTCCAGGTGTTCACCGAGGTACTCAATGCCGAGGCCAGCTACAAGCTGTTCGTCGAGAACAACCTGCGCCGCGCCCTGACCCAGAACGAACTGGAAGTGTTCTACCAGCCCAAGCTGTGCCTGCGCAGCGGCCGCCTGCTTGGCCTGGAGGCGCTGCTGCGCTGGAACCACCCCGAGCGCGGCATGATCCGCCCCGACCAGTTCATCAGCGTGGCCGAGGAAACCGGCCTGATCATCCCCATCGGCAAGTGGGTGGTGCGCCAGTCCTGCCGCATGAGCCAGCAGTTGCGCGAAGCCGGCTTCGGCAACCTGCACGTGGCCATCAACCTGTCGCCCAAGCAGTTTTCCGACCCCGAGCTGGTCAGCTCGATCGGCAGCATCCTCAAGGAGGAAGCCCTGCCGCCGCACCTGCTGGAACTGGAACTGACCGAAGGCCTGCTGCTGGAAGCCACCGAGGACACCCACCGTCAGCTCGACGAGCTCAAGGCCCTGGGCCTGACCCTGGCCATGGACGACTTCGGCACCGGCTACTCGTCGCTGAGCTACCTGAAGAAGTTCCCGATCGACATCATCAAGATCGACCGCAGCTTCATCAACGAGATCCCCGACAACCAGGACGACATGGAGATCACCTCGGCGGTGGTGGCCATGGCCCACAACCTCAAGCTCAAGGTGGTCGCCGAAGGGATCGAGACCCCCGAGCAGCTGGCGTTCCTGCGCCGACACCGCTGCGACGTCGGCCAGGGCTACCTGTTCGACCGGCCGATTCCGGGGCGCGAGCTGAACGAGAAACTGCGCCGCTATCCTCGTGGTCCGGTGGACTGACAGCGGCGTAAAGCTCGGGCACTATAGACATCACTAGCCTGCCGGGGCTGCTTTGCAGCCCTTTCGCGGCACAAGGCCGCTCCTACAGGGATCATGCGTCCCCCTGTAGGAGCGGCCTTGTGCCGCGAAAGGGCCGCAAAGCGGCCCCAGGTTGTTGAATATCAAATAGAGGAACGGCCATGACCCTGCGTTCGGAAATCCTGGTGAACAAAAACGTCCTGCCCACCGCGGAACAGGCCCTGCCTGGCCGCGAAACCCCGATGACCCTGCCCGAGTTCCACTACGTGTTCGAAGGCACCCCGCTGCTCGGCCCGTTCTTCGAAGGCGACATCGATTTCGCCATCTTCGGCCTGGGCTGCTTCTGGGGCGCCGAGCGCCGGTTCTGGCAGCGCGAAGGCGTGGTCAGCACCGTGGTCGGCTACGCCGGCGGTTTCACCCCCAACCCCACCTACGAGGAAGTCTGCTCGGGCCTGACCGGCCACACCGAGGTGGTGCTGGTGGTGTTCGACAAGAACCGGGTCAGCTACCGCGAGCTGCTGACGATGTTCTGGGAGCTGCACAACCCGACCCAGGGCATGCGCCAGGGCAATGATGTCGGCACCCAGTACCGCTCGGCGATCTACTGCACCTCGCCGCAGCAACTGGATGAAGCCAACGCGAGCAAGGCCGCCTTCCAGGCCGAGCTGGGCAAGGCCGGCTTCGGCGAGATCACCACCGAGATCGCCCAGGCGCCGACCGTGTACTTCGCCGAGGCCTACCACCAGCAGTACCTGGCCAAGAACCCGGAAGGCTACTGCGGTATCGGCGGCACCGGCGTGTGCCTGCCACCCAGCCTGCAGGGCAACTGAGCCATGATCCTGTTCCATTCGCCGCTGTCGCCGTTCGTGCGCAAGGTGATGATCGTGCTGCACGAGACCGGCCAGCTGGACCGGGTCACCGTGCAGGGCGTGAACATCAGCCCGGTGAACAGCGACGCGCAGCTCAACCAGGGCAACCCGATCGGCAAGATCCCGGCCCTGCGCCTGGACGACGGCAGCGTGCTGCACGACAGCCGGGTGATCTGTGAGTACCTCGACAGCCAGCACGTCGGCCTGCCGCTGATCCCCCGCGAGGGCTCGGCACGCTGGCGGCGCCTGACCCTGGCCTCCCAGGCCGATGCGATCATGGACGCGGCGGTGGCTACCCGCTACGAAACCTTCCTGCGCCCGGCGGACAAGCAGTGGGACGGTTGGGTGCAGGCGCAGGGCGAGAAGATCCGCCGCAGCCTGGCCAATCTTGAACAGGAGCACCTGGCGGAGCTGGCCTCGGGGTTCGACCTGGCGGCGATTGGCGTGGCTTGTGCGTTGGGGTATCTGGACCTGCGCCAGCCTGAGTTCGATTGGCGTGGGCTGTATCCGGGGCTGGCGGCGTGGTATGCCGAGGTGAGCCAGCGGCCGTCGATGGTGGCTACAGCTCCGATAGCCTGAGACTACGCTGGCGAGGGCTGGCGCCCTCGTTTCGCGGCACAAGGCCGCTCCTACAGGAGTCCACTCAACCCTGTAGGAGCGGTCTTGTGCCGCGAAAGGGCTGCACAGCAGCCCCAGAACTTACCGCGGTATCACAGGAAACAACAATCCGATTCTCTGCGCCAACCAGCGCCCGATCTCTCTATCCTCCCTCATACCCCCCTCCCCACCCGCGACCAGTCCAGCCGCCGGGTCAGCACCATGAACACGCCCAGCAGGCCAAAGCACAGCAGCGAGCCCATCAGCAGCGCATAGTCCTCGGCGCTGAGCAGCCCATAGAGCATCGCGTACAACGCCGCCAGCCCCGCCGCAAAGCCAACCCCACGCCCCAGGCTGCGCAGCACATGAACCAGGTAGAAGCCGATCAGCAACACACAGCCCGACGCCGACAGCCCATAGGCCAGGCCAAACCCCAGGTGCTCGGACAGCGACAGCAACAGCAGGTAGAAGAACGCCAGGGCCACGCCCACCAGGATGTACTGCACCGGGTGCACGCTGAGGTTCTTGAGCACCTCGAACAGGAAGAATCCGGCAAAGGTCAGGGCGATGAACAGCAGGGCATACTTGATCGCCCGTTCGCTCTTGAGGTACTGGTCCACCGGGTCGACGAAGCTGACGCCAAATGAACGCTCGTTGAAATCGCCGCACTTGCCGACGGTCGCGCAAAGGCGCATGGACTCTTCCAGGTTGGTGGCGAAGAACGAGGTCTGCCAGTGGGCGCTGAAGCCCTTTTCATCGATGGCGCGGCGGCTCGGCAGGTAGCTGCCGACGAAGCTCGGGTGCGGCCAGTTGGCGCGCATGTCCACCGTGCTGCTGCGGCCGACCGGCAGCACCGCCAGTTGGCCGGTGCCCAGCAGGGCCAGGTCGAAGGCGTAGTCGAACTCGCGGGCCTTCTGGTCGCTCAACTGCGGCAGGGCCACATGCACGCCACCGGGCAGCCAGTCGACACCACTGCCGGCCTCGAACGGCAGGCGCTGGTCATCCAGGGTCAGCTCCAGGCTGTTCTCGATGCCGCGAATGTCGCTGATGCCGACCATCAGGAACGGCTTGTCGAAGCGGTAGTCGTCGTAGTCCTTCTCGATCCCCCAGCGCTCAGGCAGCTTGAAGCGACCGCTGACCTGACCCTTGGCATGGAACAGGCGCGCCTGGTAGATGCCGCGGGCGCGCAGCTCGGTATCGACGCCCACATCCATCGCGAAGGTTTCCGGCAGGAAGTAAAGATTGCCGTGCATCGTGGTGGTCTCCTGGACGCTCGTGCCGTCCTTGTCGATCCAGCGCCGCTCGTACTTGCGATAGGGCACCACCAGCACCGGGCCGCTGACCAGCTGGTCGAAGCTGGAGCTCGCGGCGATCTCGCCGAGCACGTTGTTGCGCAGTTGCTGACGTTCGTCGATCAAGCCGCCGATCATCAGCAGGGGAATCAGCAGCAGCAGGATCAGCACGGCGATCAGGCCGAGCTTGAAACCTAGGGACTTGTTCATGGGGTTGGGCTCCGTTTGCGATGGGGGCAGTGTCTGCCCGCCGCGTGGAGCCCTTGGGGAGGGAATGTGGAGATTGTGTGGAGATGGCTTGGACAGCAACACTGCGTGGGAGCGGGCTTGCCCCGCGATGAGGCCCGATCAGGCAGTGATGTTGCCTGGGCTGGCCACTTCGCGGGGCAAGCCCGCTCCTACAGGGTCAGCTATAACGTCGGCCCGGCAGCCAGAGTCGTACCCGCACCCCACCCTCGACGTTGTCTACCGCCAGCGCCCCGCCGTGCAGCTGCATCACCTCGGCCACGAAGTTCAGCCCCAGCCCGGTGCTCTTGCGCCCGGTCCCAGGCCTTGGCAGCGAATAGAACCGCTCGCTGACCCGCCCCAGAGCGTACTCGGGGATTGCCTGCCCCTGATTGAACAGGCTCAGGGCCACCCGCTCGCCGTCACGCTCCAGTTCGAAGGCCAGCGCGCCTCGCTCGGGGGTGAAGTCCAGCGCGTTGTCCAGCAGGTTGGCCAACGCCTGGCGCATCAGGAACGGATCGCACAGCAGCCAGACGCCCGCCGGAATGCGCTGGCGCACCTGCAGGCCGGCGCTGTCGATCCGTGCGCCATGGGCCAGCAGCAGCTCGTCGATCAGCGCCGCCACCGCCACCTGCTGTTCATCTTCCAGTGCCTGCATCTGTTCGACCCGCGCCAGGTTGAGCAGTCGCTCGATCATCTGCTGCAGGCGCTCGCTCTCGCGCTCGATATTGCCGGCAAAGCGCGCCCGCTGCTCCTGCGGCATGTCGCCCTGCAGCAGCTCCGAGGCGCCGCGGATCGCCGCCAGCGGGCTCTTGAGCTCATGGGTGAGCGTGTGCACGTAGCGCTCGACATAGGCCTTGCCCTCCAGCTGGGTGCGCATGCGCTCCACCGCCGTGGCCAGTTGCAGCAATTCGCCGCCCTTGTAGTGCGGCAACGCGGCGCGCTCGCCCTCGCTGACCGCCTGGGCGTAATGGGTAAGCCTACGCAGCGAGCGGGTCAGCCACCACGACAGCGCCGCGCCCACCAACAGCCCCAGCACGATCAGCCCCAGGCCGAGGAACAGCAGCCGCCGCTCGGAGCGGTCGATGTACGGCTGCAACGAGCTGTTGGGCTTGGCTACGGTAACCACGCCGATGATTCGGCCGCCGTCGAGGATCGGCGCCGCCACATGCATCACCGAAGTGCTTTCGTCGTCCGGGTCGCTGCGGGTCGAGCGGGCGCCGTACTGGCCACGCAGGGTCAGGTAGACATCGTTCCAACGCGAGTAGTCCTTGCCCAGGTCCTGGCCGCTGGAGTCGAGCAGGACGATGCCCTTGGCGTCGGTCACGTAGATACGGTGGCTGACCTGGTTCTTCGCCAGTCCCCAGATCTGCGCGCTCGGACGCCGCTCGCCATACGAAGCAAGCACCTGCGACAGGCGGCTCTGGGTCAGGGTGCCGTTCTTCACATCGTCGTGAAGGATCTCGGCCAGCAGGTTGGCGGTGTCCACCAGGGTTTCTTCCGAGGATTGCCGCACCACCGGGCGGATCTGCTCGCGCACCGTGTTGAGCAGGAAGTAGCCCGCCAGGCCGACGAACAGGAAGTACACCAGGAAGATCCGGATCCCCAAGCGCATCAGGCGTGTTCCGGGCTGTAGCTGTAGCCCAGGCCGCGGTGGGTCTGGATCGCCTCGGCGTCGGGCGCGACCTGGCGCAGCTTGGCGCGCAGGCTCTTGATATGACTGTCGATGGTGCGTTCGTAGCCGACGTCCGAGGCCACGCCAAGGCCGTCGAGCAGCTGTTCACGGCTGAATACCCGGCGAGGTTGCGCAAGCAGGCTCTGCAGCAGGCGGAACTCGTGGCGGGTCAGCGTCAGCGCCTGGCCCCGGTAGCTGATGCGCATGGCCAGGGTGTCGAGCTGGAACGGCGCGGTTTCGCTGGCCACCTCCACCCTGGGCGCCATGCGTTTGAGGATCGCCCGCACCCGCGCGGCCACCTCACGGGGGCTGAAGGGCTTGACCACATAGTCGTCGGCGCCGATCTCCAGGCCCAGCACCCGGTCGATCTCGGCGTCGCGGGCGCTGAGGAACATCACCGGCACCTCGCTGAAGCGGCGCAGCTGGCGGCAGGTCTCGAAGCCGCTGATGTCGGGCAGGCCGATATCGAGGATCACCAGGTCGGCCGGGCGCAGGCGCTGCTGCTCGACGGCGGCGCTGCCGAGGGTCACCCACTCGGTGCTGTGGCCGTCGGCCTGCAGGGCGTAGACCAGGGTGTCGGCGATGGCGGATTCGTCTTCGACGATGAGGATGTGAGGCATGGCGTCCGGCCTTGCTGGGGCAAAGGCTGGACTTTGAGGCAAACCGCGATGGTCACGCAATCCTTGTTGCCTTTACGGGCCCTTTCGCGGCACAAGGCCGCTCCTACAGGGAAACGCGAATACCTGTAGGAGCGGCCTTGCGCCGCGAAAGGGGCGCAAAGCGCCCCCAAATGCGAAATCAGCAGTCCGGTTTGCCCGCCGTGAACTTCTTCGCCGGGTTCACCGCCGCCTTGAACTCGCGCAGGGCCTTGGCGCCCACCAGCAGCGGGTAGTTGAAACTGCTGCGGTCGACCAGGTTGACCTCCACGGTGCGCTTCACGTCGCCCAGGCACAGTTCCAGGTCGACCACCGGGCGGCGCGACAGCTCGGGGGCATCGCCTTCTTCTTCCTCGTCGGCGCGGTTCTTGATCTTGCTGATGCGCGCCAGCTTGTGTTCGTAGACCTTGCCATTGGCATTCTTGGTGGCCAGGCGGAAACGCACCCAGTCCTCACCGTCGCGGGTGAACAGCTCGATATCCTTGGCCGATAGCGACGCGGTGTAGGCGCCGGTGTCCATCTTGGCCTTGAGGGTTTCACCGATCTCCGGCAGGGCGATGTTCTCGTAGCGACCGTACAGGGTGGGCTCGGCGGCCATCACCGGCAGCGCCAGAAGGGACAGCAGGGCAAGCAGGGGTTTCACGGGGCAGGCTTCCTTGAGAGGGGTCAGTGCTTAGACTGCGCAGGCAGGATAGGTTCGCTGGCAAAGGTTAAACAACACAATGTGAAACATTTGTCCCAGTTAATGGACGTACGACGTTTGGCGTAGGCCACTGCCCTGCTTATCATTAGCCACCGTTTACCTCACACCAACAAGAGTCTCCTTATGCGTCGCCTGCTGACCGGCACCCTCACCCTTACCCTGCTGCTGCTCAACACCCTGGTGATGATCGGCCCGTTGCTGGTCTTCGCCCTGCTCAAGCTGGTACTGCCCGGCCGTGGCCGCGACTACGCGTCGGCCGCGGTGATGTGGATCGCCGAGACCTGGTCGGAAGTCGACAAGGCCATCTTCGCCCTGTGCATCCCCACCCAGTGGGACATCCGCGGCGTCGATACCCTGCGCCAGGACACCTCGTACCTGTGCGTGAGCAACCACCAGACCTGGGTCGATATCCCGGCGCTGATCGAGAGCCTCAACCGCCGCGTGCCGTTCTTCAAGTTCTTCCTCAAGAAAGAGCTGATCTGGGTGCCGCTGCTGGGCCTGGCCTGGTGGGGCCTGGATTACCCGTTCATGAAGCGCTACAGCAAGGCCTTCCTCGACAAGCACCCCGAACTCAAGGGCAAGGACCTGGAGATCACCAAGGCCGCCTGCGAGCTGTTCAAGCGCCAGCCGGTGACCGTGGTCAACTACCTCGAAGGCACCCGCTTCACCGAGGCCAAGCGCCAACAGCAGCAGTCGCCCTATCGCCACCTGCTCAAGCCCAAGGCCGGCGGCGTGGCCTTCGTCCTGGCGGCGCTGGGCGAGCAGCTGGATGCGCTGCTCGACGTGACCATCGTCTACCCGGGCGACAAGGCACCGGGGTTCTGGGACCTGCTCAACGGCAGCATCAGCCGGGTGATCATCGACATCCGCGTGCGCGAGCTGGATCCGGCGCTGAGCGAAGGCGACTACGAGAACGACCCGGCCTTCCGCCAGACGGTGCAGGCCTGGGTGAACCAGCTGTGGCTGGAGAAGGACCAGCGGATCGAGCAACTGCGCGCCGAAATGCGTTGAAGCCCGCGCCTACAGCATTTCGCGGTCCCTTGTAGGAGCGGCCTTGTGCCGCGAAAGGGCCGCACAGCGGCCCCTGCACTCTTGGCCTAAACGCTGGGAACCTGGGGCCGCTACGCAGCCCTTTCGCGGCACAAGGCCGCTCCTACCCTGCCCGCGTCTGGCGCTCAAACCGATGGCTGGCTCAACGGCGCAGGTGTGTTCCACAAGCTCCCCAGATTCTGCAACAACGACCCGGCAATCCCCTGCTGCCCCAGATACTGCAGGATCAACGGCGCGAACTGCCCGATCATCCCGGTATCCATGCCCAGCGCCTTGAAGGCGGTGTCCAGGTCGTTGCGGTTCTGCACCTCTCCGCCCAGCGCGTTGCCCAACGCCGAGCTGTTCTGGTCATTGCCGAGCAACTGCCCCAGCCCGCTCAACCCACCCAGCGCATTGGTGCCCGATAGCAGGTCCAGCCCCGGCACGGCCTTGGTCAGTTGCCCATAGTCGTCGCCGCTGAGGTTGTTGCGCGCCAGCCCCAGCATCGCCCCGGCGCCACCGATCGCCTGCTCGGGGGTGATCTTCAATTCGCTGCCCAAGGTATTGAGCAGGTTGGCCTGGCCGGCCGGGGCCTGCACCTGGCCCTGTTGATTCTGGTTCTGCATGGCCGAGACGGCGTTGGCCGCGTCGCTGAGGTTGAAGGCGAACACCGGGCTTGCGGCCAGGGTCATCAGGGTTGCCAGGGTGAATGCTTTCATCGGGAGGGACCTCGTCGGCCGGAATGGCCGGGAAACGAGGGGTTGGACTGGAGTGCAGGGGGTTTGTTCCGGGCCGGCCATCGGTGTTCATTACAAGGGCCATATCGCGGGGCAAGCCCGCTCCCACGCGGCGCTGGGTCATTCGTGGAAGCGGGCTTGCCCCGCGATGGACATTTACTGGCCAGCTCTGTTTTCCACCGCACTGGCCAGCGCATCCGCCTGCCCCCAGGCGATCTGCATGGCTCTTAGCCCAAGCTTGAGCAATTGCCGCGTCTCCTCGTCCTCGATGCGGTCCAGCGCCCGGTGGCTGTCGCTGAAGGCGAACATCAGGTAGTGGGAGACGTTGGCCAGTACATACTCCATGGGCACGACACCGTCGTGGATGGCGCGGGCGAGGGATTTGTCGGGGGGTAAGGCGAATTGGTGGGGTGGGTCGGGGACGATCTTTTTCATGGCAGTCACCTGAATGCAGTGATGCTGCACCATTCGTTTCCACACAAAAGGGTGGCAGCTGTACACGGGGTGGAAACCCGGATGCATTCAGGAAAACCCGGTAGGCACAAAGCCTCCCGCGCACAGCTGCCATGACGACACGTCCAGAATGCATATCCGGGTTTCCACACCCGATCGCTGAACCGACAGCGACCAAGAAAGCCTAGTGGGCAGGATTTCCCCGGACAATCAGACGTGAATTGACAGATTGCGAAGGATATTTCCTGCAGCCCTACGAATACAGTGAGAAACAGCCTGAGAACGAGTAGGAGCTTTCCGATGACCTGGTATTTTTGTCAGTTGTCACTTACCTCACTCTCATCGCAGACTTAACCAAAGTCCCTCGGATGATGTTCACATGGCACAGGAATATGAGTTCAAGGCAGCTGTCGGACTGCTGGCTTCAGACATGCAAGGGTCCGTTCTGCTCCACCGCCGGTTACCAGATGCACTTAGATTGTCGTATACACCTTACGGGAGTTTATCTCCAGAAATCACCAAGCCTCCCCTGCTAGGTTTCAACTCTCAGTTACGTGACCTCGCTGGCCGTTACCTGCTGGGCAACGGTTATCGTTTGTTCAGTCCGCAGTTAATGCGATTTCTCTCACCAGACAGTCTAAGCCCTTTCGAGGCCGGCGGTATAAATGCCTACATTTACTGTTCCGCTGACCCCATAAATAACATTGACCCAAGTGGCCACACCAAAACAAGACCACTAGCTTATCTCCTCGACCCTATTGGCATCTCGCAAGGCCACATATACAAATCAGTAATCGTCGACGGAGAACGCAGGCTAGATCCGAGCCAAAAATTGACTCTCAGTCCAGACTACAAAAATGCAATAACCTCCAAAACCAAAGAATCTGAGGATCTCTTAAACAAACTAAACAGCCTAAATGACGACAGACATGTAAAACAATACACCACACTAAGAGCCCAGCACACGAAACATCAAAAGGCAATGAAAGCAAATCCGCGCAGCGATAGAGGAGAAAAGGACCTTTACCGCAGAGACTTGGATTCTGCGTCTAGCCTTATAAGTGAAATGGAAACCATCGAGCGACAGCGCCCAACAGTAAAAGAGTGGTTGGAACTACGCACAATCGAACAAACGATAAAAAACGACATTACAAAAGCAGGAGCAATTCTGAGAATTGAAGATTGAGTCGCTACCAATTCGATTCTTTTTCGTTTGCGCCCAAGAATCTGAAGCTCCGAACATTTCAACCTCGGACAACAACAATGCTTCCCCGCCTCAAGCAACAGCCCCAAAAGCTGAGCTACCAACTTCGAATTGTTGGCAGATGACAGGTCATCTAATAATTAGCTTAAGCTTCAACCATTGGAGCAAGATCGCTGACTTGTGACCTTGCTCCAATGTCAATCTCACGCCGCACTAAACGTCCTATGCGGATCAATCACAAACTTCTTCGGCACCCCCGCATCAAACTCGCCATACCCCTCCGGCGCCTGATCCAGGCTGATCACCTGCACCCCCACCACCTCTGCGATATTGATGCGATCCCACATGATCGCCTGCATCAGCTGGCGGTTGTACTTCATGGTCGGGGTCTGCCCGGTGTGGAAGCTGTGGGACTTGGCCCAGCCCAGGCCGAAGCGAATGCTCAGGGCACCAATCTTGGCGGCGGCATCCACCGCGCCCGGATCTTCGGTCACGTACAGGCCAGGAATACCGATCTTGCCGGCCACGCGGGTCACCTGCATCAGCGAGTTGAGCACGGTGGCCGGGGCTTCGTGCTTGGCGCCTTCATGACCATGACCACGGGCCTCGAAGCCGACGGCATCGACGGCGCAGTCCACTTCCGGCTCACCGAGGATATCGATGATCTGTTCGTGCAGCGGAGTGTCCTTGGACAGGTCGACCACTTCGAAACCTTGCGACTTGGCGTGAGCCAGCCGGGCCGGGTTGAGGTCGCCGACGATCACGCAGGCGGCGCCCAGCAGGCGGGCGGAAGCGGCGGCGGCCAGGCCGACCGGGCCGGCACCCGCCACGTACACGGTGCTGCCCGGGCCAACACCCGCGGTGACGGCGCCGTGGTAACCGGTGGGGAGGATGTCGGACAGGCAGGTCAGGTCGCGGATCTTCTCCATGGCCTTGTCGCGGTCCGGCAGTTTCAGCAGGTTGAAGTCGGCGTAGGGCACCAGCACATACTCGGCCTGGCCGCCGGTCCAGTCGCCCATGTCGACGTAACCGTAGGCGCCACCGGCGCGGGCCGGGTTGACGGTGAGGCAGACGCCGGTGTGCATCTCTTTGCACGAGCGACAGCGGCCGCAGGCGACGTTGAACGGCACCGACACCAGATCGCCGATCTTCAGGCGTTCGACATCACGGCCCATTTCGACGATTTCACCAGTGATTTCGTGGCCCAGGACCAGGCCGACCTGGGCGGTGGTGCGGCCACGGACCATGTGCTGGTCGGAGCCGCAGATGTTGGTGGAGACCACCTTGAGGATGACGCCGTGCTCGATCTTCTTGCCGCGCGGGTCCTGCATCTTGGGGTAGTCGATCTTCTGCACCTCGACCTTGCCCGCGCCGAGATACACCACTCCACGGTTACCAGACATGCTTCTTACCTCGCTTGATTTGTATTTATGCAGCGGTGGTGGAAAGCGCCGCCTTTCCGTGGGCGGCCTGTGTTACTGGAATGCAGGGGATTGTGGGCTGGATGGGAGGTGGGGCGGTGACTGGATGCGACAGGGGGATGTCTTTTTGCGGCAGGACAAAAGCTGGGGCCGCTGCGCGCCCCTTTCGCGGCACAAGGCCGCTCCTACAGAGGGAATGCGATCCCTGTAGGAGCGGCCTTGTGCCGCGAAAGGGCTGCGCAGCAGCCCCGGCACTCGATCAGAGAACTACTGTGCGATTGGCGTTAAGGAACACCCGCCGCTCGATGTGATAACCAACAGCCCGCGCCAGGGTCAGGCACTCGATATCGCGCCCCTTGGCGATCAGGTCCTCGGGATAGTGGGCATGGTCCACCACCTCCACGCCCTGGGCGATGATCGGCCCTTCGTCCAGGTCGTTGTTGATGTAGTGGGCCGTGGCGCCAACCATCTTCACGCCCTTGTTGTAGGCCTGGTGATACGGCTTGGCGCCTTTGAACCCCGGCAGCAGCGAGTGATGGATGTTGATCGCCCAGCCATCCAGCCGCCGGCACAGCTCCGGCGACAGCACCTGCATATAGCGGGCAAGAATGACCAGCTCGGCGCCGCTCTCCTCGATCACCTGCAGCACCTTGCGCTCCTGCGCCGGCTTGTCGTTCGGGTCGAGGGCGAAGTGGTAATAGGGGATCTTGTGCCAGTGCGCCAAGGGTTCGAGGTCGGGGTGGTTGGACACCACCGCGACCACATCCATCGTCAGCTGGCCGATGCGCTGGCGATACAGCAGGTCGTTAAGACAATGGTCGGCCTTGGACACCATGATCACCACCTTGGGGCGGTGATTCGGCGCGGTCAGCTCGAAGGCCATGCCGAACGCCTCGCTGCGCTCGGCCAGCCCCGCACGGAAGGCATCCTCGTCGAAACCGTCCGGGACGCGGAACTCCACGCGAATGAAGAACCGCCCCGACAGCCGGTCATCGAAAGAATGGTGCTCGGTGACGTAGCAGCGCTGCTCGTAGAGATGACGCGTCACCACATCGACCGTGCCGAGCATGCTCGGGCAGTCGGCAGTGAGAATCCAGGTGTCCGGTGCCCGACTCATGGGTAATGCTCCTTACGCTTCGATAGCCAGGCCGTACTCGGCCGATGCGTCCTGCAGCCACAGCCACCAGTAGTCTGAGAAGCTGCGGCGGATCACCAGCTCCCAGGTGTCCTCGGCAGTGCGACGGATCACCAGCTGCGACTTGGCGAACACGGTACCGACAGCCTTGCCGACCGGGAAGTTGTTCGGGTGTACATCATAGCTGGTGGATTTCATCAGCACGTCGCGCACGTTGGGGCCGCGCAGCTCGAGCAGGGTCTGCCCGCCGCTGACGTTAACCACCTGGATATGCTGGCCGTCGAGGGCGTCGCGCAGTTTCTGCTCGACGGCGAACTCCTGGCCGCCGGGGACGATCAGCAGCCACTCGTCCGGGCCCACCCATTGCAGCGACATCTCGTTGTTGGCGACCACGGTCAGGGCCACCGGCAGCTCCAGGCCCAGGGCCTTGTGCACGCCGCCGGCGAAGGCCTGGTCATGGCCGTTGCCACGGATAGTCAGGTGGCCGAGGAGTTTCTTTTCGCGCAGGGTCACGCCTGCGTTCTTGCGGCCCTTGCCGACCAGGCTGGCCAGGTCGGCGTGGTGCAGCGGCGACTGGGCCTTGGCATCGGAGCCCGGGTTTTGCTGGAAGACGTTGATAGCGCTCATTTCTTACCTGCCTTGAATTCTGTGGGTCAGAGCGACACCGAACCTGTGGGAGCGGGTTTACCCGCGAATGCGGCGGTACAGCCAACATCGCATTCGCGGGTGAACCCGCTCCCACAGGGCCCGGCGTTACCAGCCGCAAGCCTTAGACGTTCTGCCGCTCGCCCTTCGGATCGAAGAACACCGAAGACACGATCTCGGCCTCGATCACGCTGCCGTCGGCCTGGGGCGAATACACTCGCTCGCCCAGGCGCTTGAGACCGCCCTTGACCACGCCCATGGCGAACGAATAGCCCAGGGAGTTGGCCGCGTAGCTGGAGGTGACGTGGCCGACCATGTCCATCGGGATCGGCTGCTTGGGATCGAACACCAGCTGGGCGCCTTCCGGCAGCCACACGTTCGGGTCCACAGGCTTGAGGCCCACCAGCTGCTTGCGGTTCTCGCGCACGGTGTCCTCGCGGTTCATGCCGCGCAGGCCGATCCACGAGTACGGTTTGTTGCGACCGACGCACCAGCTCATGTTGAGGTCGTCCGGGGTCATCGAGCCGTCAGTGTCCTGGCCGACGATGATGAAGCCCTTCTCGGCGCGCAGTACGTGCATGGTCTCGGTGCCGTACGGGGTCAGGTTGTACTTTTTACCGGCCTCGACGATCTGTTCCAGCACGCCCATGGCGTAGTTGGCCTGGACGTTGATCTCGTACGACAGCTCGCCGGTGAACGAGATGCGGAACACCCGCGCCGGCACGCCGCCGACCAGGCCTTCCTTCCAGCTCATGAACGGGAAGCCTTCCTTGTCCAGGTCGATGTCGCTGACCTCGGCCAGCAGCTTGCGGCTGTTGGGGCCGGACAGGGTCATGGTCGCCCAGTGGTCGGTGACCGAGGTGAAGTACACCTTCATGTCCGGCCATTCGGTCTGGTGGTACAGCTCCAGCCACTGCAGCACGCGGGCGGCGCCACCGGTGGTGGTGGTCATGATGAAGTGGTTGTCGCCAACGCAGGCGGTCACGCCGTCGTCGAAGACCATGCCGTCTTCCTTGCACATCAGGCCGTAGCGGGCCTTGCCCACGTCGAGCTTGGTCCAGGCGTTGGTGTAGATGCGGTTGAGGAACTCGCGGGCATCCGGGCCCTGGATGTCGATCTTGCCCAGGGTCGAGGCGTCCAGCAGGCCGACGCTGTCACGCACGGCCTTGCATTCGCGGGCCACGGCGGTGTGGATGTCTTCGCCGGGCTTGGGGAAGTACCACGGGCGCTTCCACTGGCCGACGTCCTCGAACTCGGCGCCGTTCTTGATGTGCCAGGCATGCAGGGCGGTGAAGCGCACCGGCTCGAACAGGTGGCCGCAGTGCCGGCCCGCCACCGCGCCGAAGGTCACCGGCGTGTAGTTGGGGCGGAACATGGTGGTGCCCATTTCCGGGATGCCTATCCCGAGCGAACGAGCGGCGATGGCCAGACCGTTGATGTTGCCCAGCTTACCCTGGTCGGTGCCGAAGCCCAGGGCGGTGTAGCGCTTGACGTGTTCGACCGACTCGAAGCCTTCGCGGGTGGCCAGCTCGATAGCGGCGGCGGTGACGTCGTTCTGCTGGTCGACAAACTGCTTCGGCGCACGGGCGGTGCCTTTGTCGTGGGGCACCTGGAACAGCGCCACGGTGGCCTCTTCCTTGCGCGCCAGGGTTTTCGGCAGGGTGCCGACGCTGGCCTTGAAGCCGGCCTCGGTGGCGGCGCGCACGCCGCCCTCGAAGCCGTCGGCGATCACATCGCCCAAGGCGTAGACACCGTTCACACCACCGACGCACACGCGCTTCTGCGGGGCATCGCCCGGCACGAAGCCGAGGATGTCTTCACGCCACACCGGGCGACCGCCCAGGTGCGAGGCCAGGTGCACCACCGGGCTGTAACCGCCGGAGGTGGCGATCAGATCACAGTCGAGAGTTTCCCCAGGGCTGGTGACCTTGTGCGCCTGCACATCGATAGCGGCCACGCGGGCACCGGTGACGTGCTTGCTGCCCTTGGCCTCGATCACGGCGCTGGAGGTAAGGATGCGGATGCCCTTGGCGCGGGCTTCTTCGACCAGCGAACCGCGTGGATTGTGGCGGGCGTCAGCGATGGCGACCACTTGCAGGCCGGCGTCGTGCCAGTCCAGCGCGGCGCGGTAGGCGTGGTCGTTGTTGGTCGACAGCACCAGCTTGCGGCCCGGGGCCACGCCATAGCGGCGCACGTAGGTCGATACGGCGCCTGCGAGCATGTTGCCCGGCAGGTCGTTGTTGCCGTACACCAGCGGACGCTCGTGGGCGCCAGCGGCCAGCACCACGCGGTTGGCACGCACACGGTGCACGCGCTGGCGCACCTGGCCGATCGGCGCACGGTCGCCGAGGTGGTCGGTGAGGCGCTCGTGGATGGTGAGGAAGTTGTGGTCGTGGTAGCCGTTGACCGTGCTGCGCGGCAGCAGGGTGACTTCCGGCAGGCTTTCCAGCTCGGCCACCACGGCATGGACCCAATCGGCGGCCGGTTTGCCATCGAGGGTTTCGCGACTGTCGAGCAAGGTGCCGCCGAACTCTTCCTGCTCGTCGGCCAGGATCACCCGGGCACCGCTACGGGCAGCAGCCAGCGCGGCGGCCAGACCGGCAGGGCCGGCGCCGACGATCAGCACGTCGCAGTGCTGGTTCATGTAGTCGTAGCTGTCCGGGTCGTTCTGCAGCGGCGCACGGCCCAGGCCCGCCGCCTTGCGGATGTACTTCTCGTAGGTCATCCAGAACGACTTGGGGTACATGAAGGTCTTGTAGTAGAACCCGGGCGGCATCATGTTGCCGCCGACCTTGCCGATGATGCCCATCATGTCGTTGTTGACGTTCGGCCAGCCATTGGTGCTGGTGGCCACCAGGCCGGCATACAGGGCCTGCTGGGTGGCGCGCACGTTGGGGATCTGGGTGGCTTCGCTGGAGCCGATCTGCAGGATCGCATTCGGCTCTTCGGTGCCGGCGGCGATGATCCCGCGCGGGCGCGAATACTTGAAGCTGCGCCCGACGATGTCGACGCCGTTGGCCAGCAGCGCGGCGGCCAGGGTGTCGCCGGCATAGCCCTGGTAGGTCTTGCCGTTGAAGCTGAAGTTCAGCACCTTGCTGCGGTCGATACGGCCGCCGCTGGCGAGGCGATAGGTCTGGCTCATACTTTTTCCCCTTGGCCCTTGGCGGTCGCTGGCGCGGTGCTCTGTTTCGAGGCGGCGGTGACCTGAGGCTTCTCGCCGATCTTGTAGGTTTCCAGGATCTCGTAGGTCACGGTGTCGCGGGTGACGTTGAAGTACTGGCGGCAACCGGCGACGTGGTCCCACAGTTCGTGGTGGATGCCGCGCGGGTTGTCACGGAAGAACATGTAGGTGCCCCACTCCTCGTCGGAGCAGGCGTTCGGGTCCAGCGGGCGGGCGATGTGCGCCTGGCCCGACGCGTGGAATTCTTCCTCGGAGCGCAGCTCGCCGCAGTGGGGACAGAAGATTTGCAACATGACGGTTGTCTCCGGGTCAGTGGGCGACGGCAGCGGCGCCGTGTTCGTCGATCAGCGCGCCGTTGTAGAAACGGTCGATGGAGAATGGCGCGGCCAGCGGGTGCATCTCGCCCTTGGCCAGGCTCGCGGCGAACACGTTGCCCGAGCCCGGGGTGGCCTTGAAGCCGCCGGTGCCCCAGCCGCAGTTGAAGAACATGTTCTTCACCGGGGTCTTGGAGATGATCGGGCAGGCGTCGGGGGTGGTGTCGACGATGCCGCCCCACTGGCGGTTCATGCGCACGCGGGAGAGGATCGGGAACATCTCGACGATCGCCTGCAGGGTGTGCTCGATGACCGGGTACGAACCGCGCTGGCCGTAGCCGACCCAGCCGTCGATGCCGGCACCGATCACCAGGTCGCCCTTGTCGGACTGGCTGATGTAGCCGTGCACGGCGTTGGACATGATCACGCTGTCGATGATCGGCTTGATCGGCTCCGATACCAGTGCCTGCAACGGGTGCGATTCGAGCGGCAGGCGGAAGCCCGCCAGCTTGGCCATGTGCCCGGAGTTACCCGCGGTGACCACGCCGACGCGCTTGGCGCCGATGAAACCCTTGTTGGTTTCAACGCCGATCACGGCGCCATTCTCTTTACGGAAGCCGATCACCTCGGTCTGCTGGATCAGGTCCACGCCCAGGGCGTCGGCGGCACGGGCGAAGCCCCAGGCCACGGCGTCGTGACGGGCCACGCCGCCACGGCGCTGCACGGTGGCGCCGAGGATCGGGTAGCGGGTGTTCTTCGAGCAGTCGAGGTACGGGATCTCGGCCGCGACCTGCTCGGTGCGGATCAGCTCGCCATCCACGCCATTGAGGCGGTTGGCGTTGACCCGGCGCTCGGAGTCACGGATGTCCTGCAGGGTGTGGCACAGGTTGTAGACGCCGCGCTGGGAGAACATCACGTTGTAGTTGATGTCCTGGGACAGCCCTTCCCACAGCTTCATGGCGTGTTCGTACAGGTGCGCCGACTCGTCCCACAGGTAGTTGGAACGCACGATGGTGGTGTTGCGGGCGGTGTTGCCGCCGCCCAGGTAGCCCTTCTCGACCACCGCCACGTTGGTGATGCCGTGCTCTTTCGCCAGGTAGTAGGCGGTCGCCAGGCCATGGCCGCCACCGCCGACGATGACCACGTCGTAGACCTTTTTAGGGGTCGGCGTGCGCCACATGCGCTGCCAGTTCTCGTGGTGGCTGAGGGAGTGCTTGAAGAGGCCGAAGCCTGAATAACGTTGCATGGTGTTCTGCTCCACTCAGCGGTAGACCGGGAAGTCGGCGCACAGGGCGGCGACGTTCTTGGCCACATCGGCCTCGACATCGGCGTCGCCCAGGTTGTCCAGCACATCGCAGATCCAGCCGGCCAGCGCCACGCACTGGGCAACCTTGAAGCCACGGGTGGTGACGGCCGGGGTGCCGATGCGCAGGCCCGAGGTGACGAACGGCGACTGCGGGTCGTTGGGCACGGCGTTCTTGTTGACGGTGATATGGGCGCGGCCGAGGGCTGCGTCGGCGTCCTTGCCGGTCAGGCCCTGGCGGATCAGGCTGACCAGGAACAGGTGGTTGTCGGTGCCGCCGGAGACCACGTCGTAGCCACGGTCGATGAACACCTGGGCCATGGCCTGGGCGTTTTCGATGACCTGTTTCTGGTAGCTCTTGAACTCAGGCTCCAGCGCTTCCTTGAAGCACACCGCCTTGGCGGCGATCACGTGCATCAGCGGGCCACCCTGGGCGCCGGGGAACACGGCGGCGTTGAGCTTCTTCTCGATCTCTTCGTTGCTCTTGGCCAGGATCAGGCCGCCACGCGGACCGCGCAGGGTCTTGTGGGTGGTGGTGGTGACCACGTCGGCGAAGGGGATCGGGTTGGGGTACAGGCCGGCGGCGACCAGGCCGGCAACGTGGGCCATGTCGACGAACAGCAGCGCGCCGACTTTATCGGCGATCTGACGGAAGCGTGGGAAATCCAGGGTCTTGGAGTAGGCCGAGAAGCCGGCGACGATCATCTTCGGTTTGTGCTCGACGGCCAGGCGCTCGACTTCGTCGTAGTCGATCAGGCCGGTATTGGTGTCGATACCGTACTGCACGGCGTTGTACAGCTTGCCCGAGGACGACACCTTGGCACCGTGGGTCAGGTGGCCGCCGTGGGCCAGACTCATGCCCAGGATGGTGTCGCCGGCCTGCAGCAGGGCGAGGTACACGGCGCTGTTGGCCGAGGAACCGGAGTGCGGCTGGACGTTGGCGTAGTCGGCGCCGAATAGCTGCTTGGCGCGCTCGATGGCCAGGGCTTCTACCTTGTCCACATGCTCGCAGCCGCCGTAGTAGCGCTTGCCCGGGTAACCCTCGGCGTACTTGTTGGTCAGGCCGCTGCCCTGGGCCTGCATCACGCGCTTGCTGGTGTAGTTCTCCGAGGCGATCAGCTCGATGTGATCTTCCTGGCGCTGTTCCTCGGCATTCATCGCCGCCAGCAGTGCGTCGTCATAACCCTGGATCTGGTCTTGCTTGCTGAACATCGTGTATCTCCCGGCAGCGATCGTTTCTTGTCTGGTGAGGGTTTTCCCACCCTTTGCAGCGATGGTATGACCGGGCACGGTGGTACAGATGCCTGCGCGCGCCTTGCAATGGCGCGTTTACGACATTCATCCACCGACAACACCAATCCCTGTAGGAGCGGCCTTGTGCCGCGAAAGGGCTGCGCAGCAGCCCCGACGATTTGTGCCATGCCATACATCCTGGGGCCGCTTCGCGCCCCTTTCGCGGCACAAGGCCGCTCCTACATAGGCAACCGCCAAATCGATGGTTTAGAGTGCGATCCTGCGTCGTACAAAAGGACAGGCGTCATGACCGACAACAACCAACAATTCGCCAGCGACAACTACTCCGGCATCTGCCCCGAAGCCTGGGCCGCGATGGAAAAGGCCAACCACGGCCACCAACGCGCCTACGGCGACGACCAGTGGACCGAACGCGCCTCGGAATACTTCCGCAAGCTGTTCGAGACCGACTGCGAGGTGTTCTTCGCCTTCAACGGCACCGCCGCCAACTCCCTGGCCCTGGCCTCGCTGTGCCAGAGCTACCACAGCGTGATCTGCTCCGAGACCGCCCACGTCGAGACCGACGAATGCGGCGCGCCGGAGTTCTTCTCCAACGGCTCCAAGCTGCTGACCGCCGCCAGCGTAAACGGCAAGCTGACGCCCCAGTCGATCCGCGAAGTGGCGCTCAAGCGTCAGGACATCCACTACCCCAAACCTCGCGTGGTGACCATCACCCAGGCCACCGAAGTGGGTACCGTGTATCGCCCCGACGAGCTCAAGGCGATCAGCGCCACCTGCAAGGAGCTGGGCCTGAACCTGCACATGGACGGCGCGCGCTTTACCAACGCCTGCGCGTTCCTCGGCTGCTCGCCAGCCGAGCTGACCTGGAAGGCCGGGGTTGATGTGCTGTGCTTTGGCGGCACCAAGAACGGCATGGCGGTCGGCGAGGCAATCCTGTTCTTCAACCGCGACCTGGCCGAGGACTTCGACTACCGCTGCAAGCAGGCCGGGCAACTGGCGTCGAAGATGCGTTTCTTGTCGGCGCCGTGGGTCGGGCTGCTGGAGGATGGCGCGTGGATGCGCCATGGCAAGCACGCCAACCACTGCGCGCAGTTGCTGGCGTCGCTGGTGAGCGATCTGCCGGAAGTCGAGCTGATGTTCCCGGTGGAGGCCAACGGGGTGTTCCTGCAGATGCCAGAGCATGCGCTGGAAGTGCTGCGCAACAAAGGCTGGCGCTTCTATACCTTCATTGGTAGCGGTGGGGCGCGGTTCATGTGTTCGTGGGATACCCAGGAAGCCCGGGTGCGGGAGCTGGCGGCGGATATCCGCGCCATTTTCGGCGCCTGACAGATCGCATTCGCGGGTAAACCCGCTCCCACAGGTACGGCACCGTCTTCAAGGGCAGTGATCAACCTGTGGGAGCGGGTTTACCCGCGAAGAATCCAACATCGATCTAAAGCCTGAACCCACCCATCTGCCGCGCCAGATCATCAGCCAGCCCACGCAACGCCTGGCACTCCTCGCGACACCCCTGCACTTCGCTGGCCGTCTGCCGCGCCAGGTCGGAAATCCCCTGCACCGTCCGGTTGATCTCCTCGGTCACCGCCGACTGCTCCTCGGTTGCCGTGGCCACCTGCTCGTTCATGCCGCTGATGCGCTCGACCTGATCGGTGATCGCCCCCAGCGAAGCCCCTGTACGCTGGCTCGACTCGACCCCATTACCGGTAGCCTGCTGTCCCGCCTGCATCGACGCCACGGCGGTGCCCGCACCCTGCTTGAGACGGTGGATCATCTGCTGCACCTCGTCGGTGGACACCTGGGTCCGCCGCGCCAGGGTCCGCACCTCATCGGCCACCACGGCGAAGCCCCGGCCCATCTCGCCGGCCCGCGCCGCTTCGATGGCGGCATTGAGCGCCAGCAGGTTGGTCTGCTCGGAAATACTGCGGATCACCGCCAGCACTTCGTCGATCGAGGCGACCTCGTCCGCCAGCTGCGTTACCGCCTCGGCAGCGCGGCCAATCTCGCCGGACATGCCTTCGATGTTGTGGATGGAACGGCGTACCACCTCCCGCGCCTGCAACGCCTCGTCGCGCGCCGACTGCGAGGCATGGGCGGCGGAGCCGGCATTCTGGGCGATGTCCTGCACGGTCAGGCCCATCTCGTGCACGGCGGTGGCGACCATCTCGGTCATCTCCTGCTGGCGGCCCGAGCGCTCGGCGGTGTTGTCCACCACCTGGGTCACCTGCTCCACCGACAGGTGCAGGCGCTCGGTGGTGCGCAGCACTTCACCGATCAGGCCGCGCTGGCTGTCGAGGAAGCGATTGAAGCCGCGGGCCAGGTCTCCCAGCTCGTCCTGGCGCGAGTCGTCCAGGCGATGGCTGAGATCACCCGCGCCACCGCCGATCTGCACCAACGCCGCCGTGACCTGACGAATGGGCCGCACCAGCCCGCGCGCCAGCAGCACCACCAGCAACAGCGAAAGCAGCGCCACACCGCCGCCGATCAGGCAGGTCTGCCAGATGGCCTGGCGGGCCTGGGCGTAGATCTCGGCTTCCGGCACCTCGGCCACCAGGGTCCAGTTCAGGTCACGCAGGGGCAGGCCCAGGGCCAGGTAATCCTCGCCATCACGCTGGAAACGGCTGCTGCGCAGGCCTTCACCGCCCACCAGCACGGCCTTCGCCGCCTCGACGTCCAACTGCTCGGCAAGTTGGCGCTTGCCACTGAACTGCTGGTCGGGATGGACCTGGATCAGGCCGTCATTGCGCACCAGGAACACTTTGCCGTGCTCGCCGAAACTGAAATCGTGGATCAGCTTCGACAGTTCGGTCATACGCAGGCCCATGCCGGCGACGCCGACCAGCTGGCCGTCCTTCTCGACCCGATAGTCGATAAATAGCGCCAGCTCACCAGTGGAGCCGTCGATATCGATGTTGATCAGGCGCTCGGCGCCGCTGTCGATGTAGCCGTAGAACCACTTGTCCTTGGGGTTGGCGCGGCTGAGGGTGCGGTCCAGGCCCTTCTCGTTGTAGTAGTGGCCGGTGACGGTCGAGGCGAACAGGGTGGTGAAGGCGTGGTTGCGCTGCTTGGCCGCGTCCAGGTATTCGATGAAGCGTGGCAGCTCGGCCGGGGCTTCACCGGCGGCCAGCCAGTCGCGCAGGAGGGTGTTGCCGGCGATGTCCGCCGCCGCCACCAGCGGCTGGCCGAGCATGCGCTCGATATCGTTGCGGATGGCCTCGACACTGGCTGGCAACGCCGTGTCCACCAGGTAGCGCTCGGTGAGACGGTTGAGCGCCATTGTGTAGATCACCACCACCACCAGGATGC
This sequence comes from Mitsuaria sp. RG, assembly GCF_028369275.1. NCBI lineage: Bacteria > Pseudomonadati > Pseudomonadota > Betaproteobacteria > Burkholderiales > Sphaerotilaceae > Roseateles > Mitsuaria sp. RG. The sequence continues at coordinate 133,447 of NZ_JAQMYQ010000001.1, read as the reverse complement.
TCGCCAGCAGGGCCGCGCCCATGCTTGCGATCAGTTGCCACTGGATACTCCGCCGCCAGATATGCATGCCCCACTCCCCGATAATTATTGTTTTTCGGGAAGTGTATACACTTAAGTATCCAGTTATTCCAGTGATCCGAGACAGCACAAAACAACTGTGGGAGCGGGTTTACCCGCGAAGACGATGGTGGCTTCACCGACGTCTTCGCGGGTAAACCCGCTCCCACAGGGGATGCTTGAGCGCTTTACTGGTCGCCGATGGTCCGGCTGATAGCATCGACCGTGGCGTCGATCTGCGCCTGGGTGCGCTCGAGGGTGCTGTCGTGCTCACGCTGCAGCTCGATCTGCTTGGAGCACAGGTTCAGCGCGGCCAGCACCAGCAGCTTGTCGCCGATCAGGGTCGGGTAGTTGCGCTTGGTTTCGGCCAGCGCGACGTTGAGCATGCGCACGGCCTGGGAGAGGGTTTCTTCCTGGCCTTCGGGCGCCTTGAGCGAATAGTCGTTGCCCAGGATCGACACGACATTGACCGGCTGCGCTTGCAGTCTCATGCGTTCACGACACCCGCGCTGGCGCGCTCGACCAGGGCCTGGATGCGGGCGGCGGTGGCGCCGTGCTTCTCTTCCTGCTCCATCAGCGACAACTGCAGGCTGTCGTTCTCTTCCTTGGCCTGGGCCAGTTCCTGGCCGAGGCTGGCGTTCTGCTCGGCCAGTTGCGCGTTCTTGTGCATCAGGTCGCTGACCAGTTGCTCGAGTTGATTCAGGGAAGTTTCCAACATGCGTCTATCTCGGGTTGTTGCAAAGGGCGCACACGATAAGGAAAAACTGCCGCCCCCGCCATTAAATATCGGATTCAAAAGGTGTTTGCCAGGTTCAGGTTGACCCAGGATCGGCCCCCTTGTTCCGACCTGGATCAACCGCTGGTCAGGAAAATAGTTAGCTGCCTCACAATTTTTGCATGACGGACTCAAGACTGGCCGGTCACGACCGATAGGCAGGCAGGTCTTCTTCCGTCGCATGGATCGCGGCACCTCTTCTGCCTTGGGAACTGCCTCCATGTCCTTACGCAATATGAATATCGCGCCGCGCGCGCTGCTCGGGTTCGCCGTGATCGGTCTGCTCATGCTGGGCCTCGGCGTGTTCTCGCTGATCCAGATGGGCAACATCCGCCAGGCCGGCGTGACCATCGAGGAAATCAGCGTGCCCAGCATCAAGACCCTCGACGAGCTGACCGCGCTCAACCTGCGCCTGCGCACCCTGTCCTACCGCCTGCTGCTCAACCGCGAACCGGCCACCCAGCAGGACACCCTGCGCCTGCTGGACGAGCGCAACGCGCAGATAGACAAGGCCCGCCGCGCCTACGAGCCGCTGGTAACCGCCGCCGACGAGAAAGCCGCCTTTGACCAGTACGGCCTGCTGCTCAACCAGTACCGCCAGCTCGAGGCACGCATGCGCACGCTGAGCCAGGCCGGCGACCTCGACGCCCTGCGCGACCTGCTCAACCGCGACCTGCTGGACAACTCCGAGCAGATCAACAAGATCATGGACACCCTGGTGCGCATCAACACCGACCAGACCAGCGCCACCAACGCCCAGGCCGCCGAGCAGTACAGCGGTGCCTTCGGCCTGGTGATCAGCCTGCTGGTGGCCGCCACGGTGCTGACCCTGCTGTTCGCCTTCCTGCTCACCCGCAGCATCGTCAAGCCCATCGATGAGGCGCTGAAGTCCGCCGAGCAGATCGCCGAGGGCGACCTCACCCACCACATCGATGCCGAGGGCACCGACGAGGCCGCGCGCCTGCTCAAGGCCATGGCCAAGATGCAGGACAAGCTGCGCGACACCCTGCAGCTGATCGCCGGTTCCGCCACCCAGCTGGCCTCCGCCGCTGAAGAGCTGAACAGCGTCACCGACGAAAGCGCCCGGGGCCTGCAGCAGCAGAACAACGAGATCGAGCAGGCCGCCACCGCCGTCACCGAGATGACCAGCGCGGTCGAGGAAGTGGCGCGCAACGCGGTGAGCACCTCCGAGGCCTCCAGCGAAGCCAGCCGTTCGGCCGGCGATGGCCGTGACCTGGTGATGGAGACCGTGGGCGCCATCGAGCGCATGAGCGGCGACGTGCAGTCCACCGCCAAGCTGATCACCCACCTGGCCGAGCAGTCCCGCGATATCGGCAAGGTGCTGGACGTGATCCGTGGCCTGGCCGACCAGACCAACCTGCTGGCGCTCAACGCCGCCATCGAGGCCGCCCGCGCCGGCGAGGCTGGTCGTGGCTTTGCCGTGGTCGCCGACGAGGTGCGCGCACTGGCGCATCGCACCCAGCAGTCCACCAGCGAGATCGAGCGGATGATCGGCAGCATCCAGGGCGGCACCGAGCAGGCCGTGGACTCGATGCGCACCAGCACCGAGCGCGCCGAGTCGACCCTGAACATCGCCCGTGGCGCGGGCCTGGCGCTGGATACCATCGCCGGCGCGGTGGCGCAGATCAACGAGCGCAACCTGGTGATCGCCAGTGCGGCGGAAGAGCAGGCCCAGGTCGCCCGTGAGGTGGACCGCAACCTGGTGAATATCAACGACCTGTCGGTGCAAAGTGCTACCGGAGCGCATCAGACCAGCGCGGCGAGCGCGGAGCTGTCGCGTCTGGCTGTGGATCTGAACGGGTTGGTGGCGCGGTTCCGCACCTGATCCTCAAACGCATCGCGGGGCAAGCCCGCTCCCACGCCAGGTTCAGGTTTGGCGTGGGAGCGGGCTTGCCCCGCGATGCTTTGCAGTGCCGGATCAATACTCGATCCGCACATCCCCCTTCGGCACGCTGCAGCACGACAGGATGTAGCCCTCGGCCTCATCCTCCTCGGTAATCCCGCCGTTGTGCTCCATCTCCACCTCGCCGCCGAGCTTGAGCACCTTGCAGGTGCCGCAGATACCCATGCCGCAGGCCTTGGGAATCATCAGCCCGACCTTGGCCGCCGCCGCATGCACGGTCTCGCCCGGGGCCACGCGGATACTCTTGTCGCTGCCGACGAACTCCACCAGGTTGAGGTCGGCCACATCCACTTCCGGCGCATCGGCAGCCGCCTCGGCATGCTCCACCGCGTCAGCCTTGGCCTCAGGCGGCGTCGCGCCGAACGATTCCTCGTGGTAGTTCTTCATGTCGAAACCGACGGCTTCGAGCATGCGCTTGACCGCGCTCATATAGGGCGTCGGGCCGCAGCAGAAGATGGTCCGCTCGAGGTAATCCGGGGCGATCAGCTCCATCAGCCGCTGGTTCAGGTAGCCGCGATAACCGGCCCACGGCTCGCCCAGCCCGTGCTTCTCGCAGATGATGTGCAGGCTGAAGTTGGGGATGCGCGAGGCCATCTGCTCCAGCTCGCGGTGGTAGATGATGTCCTTCGGCGAACGGGCGCTGTGCACGAAGACCATGTCGACGTTGGCGTTGGTGTCATAGAACCAGCGGGCCATGGACATCACCGGGGTGATGCCGACGCCGCCCGAGAGGTACAGCACCTTGCCCGCCGGGAAATCGATGGCGTTGAACAACCCCACCGGCCCGTGCACCGGCAGCTCGGCGCCCTCATGCATGGTGTCGTGGAGGAAGTTCGACACCAGCCCGCCCGGCACGCGCTTAACGGTGATGGAGAAACTGTAGGGCACCGACGGCGAACTGGAGATGGTGTACGAACGCATAACCGGCTTGCCTTCGATCTCCAGCTCGAGGGTGACGAACTGCCCGGGCTTGAAGAAGAACATGATCGGCTGGTCGGCCATGAAGCAGAAGGTGCGCACGTCCCAGGTTTCCTGGATAACCTTGACGCAACGCACGATGTGGCGGCCATTGGCCCAGGTCTGGGTGGTAACCGGATTGAGGAAGGTATCGGACATGTTCATCTCCAGCAGCCGACTGTCGGCCATTCTTATGGCTCCGATAATGCGCAAGCGCACCGCGCCGTACATTCCCATCCGCGACATCGGCGTGCTTATCGCGACCAGCCCCGCGCTACAAGGGTTGGCGCGTCGGAATTCGATGCGGCCATGTCGCCCGTGGATATGGTCCTTTCCCAGCCCGGACGCACACTCCTCGGCAAAACAACAGGCTGTTTATCGCGAACAACAGCCTTGCGGCACTACAACAACGATTAGCCACTTCAGCCGGCCGCACGCGGCCCCGAGGACCACACGATGGACGTCACCGCAACCCTGAGCCTGGGCGATCCACTGGAACCTGCACGCAAGGCCACCGCCGAGATGCTGCAGACCCGCGAGCGCACCTACTCGCTGCCGCAGCCGTTCTACTGCGACGAGCGCCTGTTCCAGATCGACATGCAGGAGATCTTCCACAAGGAATGGCTGATCGCTGGCATGGTTTGCGAGATCCCGACCAAGGGCAACTACATCACCCTGCAGATCGGCAAGAACCCGATCATCGTGATTCGCGGTGCCGAAGGTAAGGTGCATGCCTTCCACAACGTCTGCCGCCACCGCGGCTCGCGCCTGTGCGTCAGCGACAAAGGCAAGGTGGCCAAGCTGGTCTGCCACTACCACCAGTGGACCTACGAACTCGATGGTCGCCTGCTGTTCGCCGGCACCGAGATGGGCGCCGACTTCGACATGAACCAGTACGGCCTAAAGCCCGTGAACGTGAAGGTGGCCGGCGGCTACATCTTCATCAGCCTGGCCGAGAACCCGCCGGCCATCGACGAGTTCCTCGCCACCCTCGACCACTACATGGAACCCTACGACATGGAGAACACCAAGGTGGCGGTGCAGACCACCTTGATGGAGAAGGCCAACTGGAAACTGGTGTTGGAGAACAACCGCGAATGCTACCACTGCAGCGGCTCGCACCCCGAATTACTGAAGACCCTGCTGGAGTGGGACGACACCAACGACCCTCGCGCCAGCCAGGAATTCAAGGATCACGTCGCCGCCTCGGCCGCCGCCTGGGAAGCCGAGAAGATTCCGTACCTGCACAAGAGCCATGGCCTGCGTAACCGCATCGTGCGCATGCCGCTGCTCAAGGGCACCGTGTCGATGACCATGGACGGCAAGCAGGCCTGCCAGAAGCTGATGGGCCGTATCAAGAACCCGGACCTGGGCTCGATGCGCATCCTGCACCTGCCGCATTCGTGGAACCACTGCATGGGCGACCACATGATCGTGTTCACCGTGTGGCCGATCAGCGCCCAGGAGACCATGGTCACCACCAAATGGCTGGTGCACAAGGATGCGGTGGAGGGCGTCGATTACAACCCCGAGGACATGCGCAAGGTGTGGGACGCCACCAACGACCAGGATCGGCGGTTGGCGGAGGAGAACCAGCGGGGCATCAACTCCACGGCGTACCAGCCGGGGCCTTACTCGAAAACCTATGAGTTTGGGGTGGTGAACTTCATCGACTGGTATAGCCAGCGGCTGTTGAACAATCTGGGGGCGGAGCCGGCGGCTTATCTGAGGGAAGTGCAGGCTCAATGAGGTAGTAGAAGGGTACAGTCGACTACTTGTCTCAAAGGGCCGCATTGCGGCCCTTTGAGTGGAGCGGGTTTACACCTGGTCACTCATATCAATCGCTCAGGTCGCGTATTTCATGCTTTTTGCTTTGGGGGCTTCTAGGCGGGGAAGCACTGTCCTGGCCTCCTCCAGACACATGGCCTAGATCAGGTTGCGTGACAACCCCGACCCTTCTTCGCCGAAGACCAGACCCAGTGTTGACTCGCGGTCGAACACCATTTTCGAGGTCAATAGTTTGAGTCCCTTGTTCTCTGGTGGAGGGTGGAGGGTTAATCAAAGCTGCACCTCCAGACTCTACATCCACCGATGGTTCATTGACTCCACGGAAGTAAGCCCTCACGTTTGCTTGTACATTTTTTGCTGGCTCAGCACCGGGTGCAAGAGAACTCACTATTGCCTTCCCAGCGGTGGCTATGGCGCCAGTAGCAGTTGACGCCACAACCATCAAGTCTGCGCCAGTTACTCCAAGCGCATTCACCGCCTGCGCCACGAATGCCACGAACGGAGCGGTAATCGCCGCCCTATTCAGCGCGACACCCAACTCGTCTTGCGGGGGCGGACTCGTGAGCGTCGCGCCAAGTGAAACTGCATTGGTGGTGATAAAGAAGCCGGCTTTGGCCGCAGTGTAAGGATCAACGACAATATGACCTGTCGGATCACGCCGGTCGACCGGATTGCCCCTACAGTAGCAATAGGCATTGAGCCCCCCTCCGCCAAAGGGGCTCCACGAATCCCCACTGAGAAAGCGCATGAGCCTGGTGCTGTAGACGCGATAACTGCCCAGCACATAGCCATCCAGGGCTTGCTCGAAAGGCTGACCGGTGAAGCCCAATGCCGTGGGGAACGAGGATGGCGACCTTTGTCCATAAGGTGTGTAGGCTGCGGCGATCCTGTTGGTGGAGCGCTGAACCAGGAGAGGACTCTGCAGTCTGTCGCTCGCTATTAGCGTTGGCGTAGCCATTGGGTGCACCTTTGCTGTGCAGATTGCGTGCTATTAATCGATTGGACGATAAGAGAAACGGGAAAAATATCAGTCCAACTGAATATTCATGCCTGTCGACAAGCACCTAGAACTTGGCCATACAGGTAAAAACAGGACTTTCAAACAAAAACTTACCGCACAAAAATCCACTCAAGACAACAACAGCCCTTGCCATATTTATCGACAAGCAGCAATTCTGACCAGCGCTATATGTAACTCGAAACTTCTAAAGTTAGTTTTCGCGCCACCCTACCGCTCCCTGATCAACTTTGAACTTGGCCATGTACCTAGCCGCTCGCGGCCAACCTGAAGCTCAGAATATTCACCTCCGTCATTGCTTGCCGCAATAGCCTCACCCTCTACATCTTTGACGGGAAGCTCAGAGAATCTTCCAACCGCCTTAGACTTAGCATATCGACCAATTTCCGACATGCTTTTCTCTACTTTCGCCATCTCACTGGAGATATCAGAACTCATAATTTCCATTGTGGCCACCTGAACAAGAACAGTTAGACGCTCCTTGCTAAACTCATTGCCCACCCCCTTACTTCTGTCCAAGAAGCCCTCCGACTTATCAATCAATTTTCTCATATTTACCAACTCCTTTTTTAACTCACTATATCTAAACTTGAATAGAGATATGAGCCGATCAAAAAAACTTGAATCCCCCTTATCAGTCAAAGTTACCATCGACCCTGAAAACCGCCCCTGTGTTTGACCTGAGCGATCATGCCAATTTATGGGGTCCCCCCCACAATATACATAACAGTTTATCCCCCCCTTTCCGAATGGACTGAGTCGATCAGGCGAGTTAAACCGCATCAGGTTCGGATTGAGTGCTCGACGGCCGTGCCCTGCCATGTAACAAGCCATAGTTTTTTCAAGCGGCAGCCCTGTGTACCCGATGCAGGCCAGATCTGTATGGGATAAGCTATGGCCGTAGGGTGTATAGGAAATTATTCTCTCAGAGTGACCATCAGCAGCCGTCAACCGGCTGTGTTGTTGATCACATCCAAGGATCAGGGAAGATGAGAGCACGTCAAAACTCCTAGCTGCGGCACTGAAACCGCTCTACAAGTAGGTTGCACGTATTTTATTTAGCTTTGTTGCCATTTCGAATTTCGTCTCCGCTGGCTTGGACACTATTACCCATCAAGGCCTGCCCCACCCCGCCCCCACTAGGTGGTCCTCCAAACGTTTCCATCCTACTCTGTCGGCGACTGATTGCCTTATTATTCGCTGCTATTAATTTCTGCCCCTCTGTTAGTTCACCACCTGTAACCATACTTAGACCCGGCGAAGGCGGCGGGGATATGTCATCGCTTAAGATCTGAATTACCTTTTTGACTCCGCCCTTCTTGATCACCCAGTATCCAGCACCAACTGCAACAACGGTAGCGATTCCTGCGTTGATCACTGTTGTCCAATCAGCCATGTCGTTAGCCAGGCTATCTTGTCCGCTACCGTCCGGGCTTGAGGAGGCCGCATTATATTGCATGCGAGCAGCATTCATTCCAAGTGCAGCAACAGTACCAGTAGCCGTATCAACAACCCAGTCCACGGCAGATGGAAGCTGTCTCGTCACAACAGATTTGACGACATTCACGCCCAGTACAACTAACCCAGGTGTATTGCCTGCAGCCGTCACTATAAAATTTGGAATATTTCCGCTTGGATCGTTCCTGTTAATTGGATCACCTTGACAGTAGGCATAACTATTCACCCCGCCTCCCCCAAACGGACTCATCACATCGGCAGAGAAAAACCGCATCAAAGACGGACTAAAAACACGATGACCATTACCCAGCAGGTAACAGCCCAACTCGAACTCTCGCAGTTGGCCAGTGAACCCCGTTATCGATGCTCCTTTCGGCGCGGGGCGCAAGCCGTAGGGTGTGTAGGCGACCGGTGTCCGACCTGACGAAGTCATCGTTGTATGTGGGCTTTGCAGCCTGTCTGCGGCGAGCAAACATTTCCGGGCCATGTGCTTGTGCTCTATGGGCTGATTGGAATCAAGCTAGCATTGCCGTTGTGCTGAGAAAACTGACAAAAATGCCAGGTCTCCATGACCGGAAGTGCCTGATCGCGGGCTTTATCCACAGCCATTCCAGTAGACTGGACGACATAGTTTGAATGATTGGGGTTTCTGAATTGGTCAAAAAACAACCAACAGCTTACAAGCCTTTGAAAGCGTGGGGTTCAGACAAAACCGAACATGTTTTCCACAGATGGACCAACAGAGAATGTTGATAAGGCAGACCCGGAATCTTGCAGGCCTGTGGATAGCGTCATGAAGCGCTTTTGTTCCAAGACTTTAGCCACGATGACGAAGGACTGATCAAAAAACATCCATCACCCTCCAACCCAATGGATTCAATGCCTGTAGATAAATCCAAACATGTTGTCCACAGGGCCACCAACAGCGATTGTGAGCAACTTCGCTGGTAACTGGCACTACAGTTGGGTTGTGCCTCTCACCGAACTGAGCATTTTTTGATCTATCCTCTGTAGGCCTTTAATTTCAATGGCTCTGGCAATTCACGAACATTTTATACACAGCCTGGCAAACAGATTCAGTGGGCAAGTGACGGAGCGGGTTCGAATCGATGTCAGCCGTGCTGGATTCCGAGGATAGTTATGCACAGGGATCAGCGCGGCTATGGTGGAGCGCAAACAGTGGCCCCCTGTGGGAGCGGGTTTACCCGCGAAACGAGCACTGCGGTGCCTGGCACCAGCTTCGCTGGTATTCGCGGGTAAACCCGCTCCCACAGGGGATGTGATCTGGCCTAATGATTTTGGACACCTTCATCGGGCGTTATGAGCTTGTGGATGGTGTTTACCGCCTATCAGCGCAGAACACCCTCCTCCACCAGCAGCTTCAGGATCGCCTCGGCGCCCTCCTGTGGCGACACATCCTTGAGCACCTTGCCGCCCCCGCCACTGGCCTTGGCCGTAGCGGCTTTCATGCGGTCCGCACCACTCTTGGCCTTGATCACCTTGAGCCGCTTGGGCCTTGGCCTGGCCGGTTGCAGGGCATCCTCGGCCAGCAGCGGATCCTTGATCAGCGCCACGTTACGCGCCGCCAACACCCCACGTCGCGCCGGGCCGAAGGCCGATTGCCGAGGCTTGGGCGCGGCGTTATCCACAGTTGCCAGCAACGGCAGGCGCACCTTCAAGCGACGCCGTTGGCCCCTTGGCAAGGCTTGCAGCACCTGGGCGGTGCCGTTGTCGATGGACTCGACCTCGGCCAGCCCCACCACCAGTGGCCAGCCCAGTTTCTCCGCCAGCAGGAACGGCAACATCCCCGAACCCTCACCGGTTTCCGCCTGGCTGCCAGTCAGCACCAGCTGTGCTCCCGCGTCACGCAGATAGTCGCCGAGCACACCCAGCACATCGGCGCCGGCAGGCTGTTCCAGCACATCCAGATGCTCCAGCCCCATGCCCAGGTAGGCACGCAGCGCCTCTTCGCGAGGATCGCCGGCATGCACCACCTGCAAGTTATCCCCAGCCAGTTGCAGGCCCAGCTCCACGGCGCGGGCATCCTGCTCGGCGCGGCGGGCGCGGCCGGAGCTGGGGTGGGCGCCGATCGAGACCAGGCTGATGACTTTAATACTCATGCTCGCTGCCCCTACGCCGCGTCGCGCTGGCCGCCGCTGCGGAAGTTGTCCACAGCCTCGATCAGCGCCTTGAGAATCGCCGAGCTGTCGCCAATCACCGACAGGTCGGCCCGTTTGATCATGTCGCAGCCCGGGTCCATGTTGATCGCCACCACCTTGTCGCAGGCACCGATGCCCTGCAGGTGCTGGATGGCGCCGGATATACCCACGGCCACGTAGACCCGCGCCGTGACCCAGGTACCGGTGGCGCCGACCTGGCGGTTGCGCGGCATGAAGCCGTCGTCCACCGCCACCCGCGACGCACCCTCGGTGGCGCCGAGGGCCGCGGTGGCCCGGTGATACAGGTCCCAGTCCTTGACGCCGTTGCCACCGGAGACGATGAACTCGGCCTCGGCCATGGCGATGGCGGCCGGGTCGACGGCCACTGAGCCCAGGTCTTCGATACGCGACAGGCTGCGCGCCACGCCTGTGGACAACTCCACCGGCAGCGCTTCGTGACGGGTTTCGCTGACCGGCTCGGCACATTCGGCGGCGGCCAGGATCAACCGCGGCACACTGCGCTGGATATCCTGCTGGCCGGCACCGGCGCGACTGATGCATTGGCCATCCTTGACCTGCCACACCCGCGTCGCCGGGCGTTCGCCTAGCGCGGCGGCCAGGCGGCGTCCCAGTTCGCCGCCGCCGGTACGGCTGTCGGGCAACAGCCAGTGGTGCGGCGCGAATTGGTTATCCACAGCCCGCAGGCCCTGGACCAGTTGCTCCGGTGCATAACCTGCGAAGGCCTCGCCCTCGATGACCAGCAACCGATCAACGCCGGCTGTGGAAAAGTTGTTTTCCTTGTGCTCGCCGAACACGACGGCCAACACCGCGCCATCGCTACCGGCAAGGCTATGGGCAAGGCCCAGCAGGTCGCGGTCGTGGCTGCCCAGGCGGCCACCGACCATGTCCGGCACCACGGCAATGTAGAAGGCCGGTTGCACCACAGTGTGCAGCGGCAACTGCACTTCGGCGGCCGCACTGCGTCGCCCGCCGACACCGGTGCCCTGCTGGGCGCCGCTGCGGTCGATGCGCTTGAGGCCGCTGGGGCCGATGAAGCCGGCGGCGATCGCGTGCGGGTTCTTGCGGATAATGCCGTGGGGGCCCATCCAGCTCGTCTGTTGCGTCTGCATCGCCGCGTGCAGCGGGTGCAGGCGGTTACGGGCGATCCACTCGGCGCGTGGGTCGCGGCGGATGATGTCGCTCATCAGTGCACCTCCGCAGGTTCACGTTTGGCGGCCTGCGACTTCGGGGTTGCAGGGGTTTGGTCTTCGATCAGCACATCAGCCACCAACTCGGCCAGGTCCTTGATCTGCGGACGCGGTTCGACCACGCCTTCGAGCATCGCCGTGCACTGTGGACAACCCACCGCCACCAGCTCGGCCTCGGTTTCGCGGATATCGTCCATGCGCATGTCGGGAATACGCTGCTTGCCGGGAATATCAGTGATCGGCGCACCGCCACCACCGCCGCAGCAGCGGGAGCGGAAGCCCGAGCGCTGCATCTCGCGCACTTCGATACCCAGCGCCTTGAGCACTTCGCGCGGGGCTTCGTATTCGCCGTTGTAGCGGCCCAGGTAGCACGGGTCGTGGTAGGTGACACTGCCGCCCTTGTGCTGGCCGAGGTTGAGCTTGTTCGCGGCGATCAGCTCGGCGATGTAGGTGCTGTGGTGCTGCACCTGGTAGTCGCCGCCGAGGGCGCCGTACTCGTTCTTCAGCACATGGAAGCTGTGCGGATCGCAGGTGACGATGCGCTGGAACTGGTACCTGGCCAGGGTCTGTATGTTGCGCTTGGCCAGTTGCTGGAAGGTCGCCTCGTCGCCCAGGCGCCGGGCCACGTCACCGCTGTCGCGCTCCTCAAGGCCGAGCACGGCGAAGTCCACGCCCGAAGCCTTGAGCACTTTGACGAAGGCCCGCAGGGTGCGCTGGTTGCGCATGTCGAAGGCGCCGTCGCCGACCCAGAACAGCACCTCGGTGCGCTTCACCTCGGACATCAGCTTGAGGTTGAGGTCGGCCGCCCAGTTCATCCGCCCGCCCGGGGCGAAACCGCCAGGGTTGTCGGTGGCGATCAGATTGTCCAGCACCTCGGCGCCCTTGTTCGGCGTGGCGCCCTTTTCCAGGGTCAGGTGGCGGCGCATGTCGACGATGGCATCGACATGCTCGATCATCATCGGGCATTCCTCGACGCAGGCGCGGCAGGTGGTGCACGACCACAGCGTCTCGGCATCCACCAGGCCGTTGACGATCGGCTGGTGCGGATGGCCGCCATGCTCGCCGACCGCCTTGCCGGGGTAAGGGCTGCCAGCGAACTGCGCGTCGGTGCCACCGGCCAGGCCGATGACCATGTCCTGGATGAGTTTCTTCGGGTTCAGCGGCTGGCCGGCGGCGAACGCCGGGCACATGGCCTCGCACTTGCCGCACTGCACGCAGGCGTCGAAACCGAGCAGTTGGTTCCAGGTGAAATCGACCGGTTTCTCCACGCCCAGCGGTGCGTTGGGGTCTTCGAGGTCCAGCGGCTTGAGGCCGGTGGAGCGGCCACCGCCGAAGCGCTCGGCGCGGCGGTGCCAAGCCAGGTGCAGGGCACCAGCGAAGGCGTGCTTCATCGGGCCGCCCCAGGTCATGCCGAAGAACAGCTCGGACACGCCCCACAGCACGCCAACGCCCAGCAAGGCGACCAGCACCCAGCCACCGGTCCCTTCCGGCAGGATGCCGGCAACCGGCAGCGTGGCGATGAAGAAGCTCGCCGCGAACATCAGCAGGCTTTTCGGCAGGCGCATCCATGGGCCCTTGGACAGGCGCGAAGGCGGATTGAGCCGGCGTTTGAAGACGAAGAGCGCGCCCGTGAACATGATCAGCGTGGCCACCAGCAAGGCGTAGCCGAGGATCTTGCTGTGCAGGCCGAAGCCATGCACCAGGATCGCCAGCACGGCCGACAGCACGAAGCCGCCTGCGGTGGCGACGTGGGTCTTGGACATGTACTTGTCGCGCTCGACCACATGGTGCAGGTCCACCAGGTAGCGCCGCGGCATGGCCAGCAGGCCACCAATCAGGTCAACCTTGCTAGGCCGCCCGCGCCGCCACATGCGCACCCGGCGCAGGGCGCCGAGCACCGCCAGGCCGAGGGCGGTGAACAGCAGGATGGGTAAGAGGGTGTTCAACATGGGAGGCTCCCACAAACAGCTAGAATCCTGCGCCGCTCTCAAGGGCGGCACCGACCCCTGTAGGAGCGGCCTTGTGTCGCGAAAGGGTCGCGAAGCGGCCCCAGCATTCTCAGCGCTGACAAATTGCTGGGGCCGCTGCGCAGCCCTTTCGCGACACAAGGCCGCTCCTACAGGGGGCCAATCCCGCCTCTAGAGAGGCGGTGCGATCAGAAGTCCTTGCACAAGCGCAAGGCGTCATAGATCGCCGCATGCACGTTGCGCTGGGCCACGCAGTCACCGATGCGATACAGCAGGTAACCCTCGCCCGGCTGGCTGAGGATCGGCTGCGGCTTGATGGCGAACAGCGCCTCCACGTCGATCTGGCCCTTGTTGCGCGAGCCGTCCTTGAGCGCGTAGTACAGCTGCTCGTCAGGGCGCACACCGTTCTCCACCACCACCTGATCGACCACGCGCTCTTCCTTGGCGCCGGTGTACTCGTTCTCGAGCACCGCCACCAGCTTGTCGCCCTCGCGATAGACCTTTTCCAGCATCATGTCGCCGGTCATGATCACTTCCTTGGGGTACATGCTGCGGTAGTAGGTCGGGAAGCTCGTGCCGCCCATGGCCACGCCCGGCTTGATGTCGTCGGTGACGATCTCGACCTGGCTGCCCTTGTCGGCGATGAAGTCGGCCACCGACATGCCGGTGAACTCGCAGATGGTGTCGTACACCAGCACGTTCTTGCCCGGCGCCACCTTGCCATCCAGCACATCCCAGCTGCTCACCACCAGCCCTTCGGCGGCACCCCAGTGCTCGTTCTGCTCGAGGAACGAATGGCCGCCCACCGCCAGCACGATGATGTCCGGGCGCAGGTCCTGGATGGTGTCCACATCCGCGGCGGTCCCCAGGCGCAGGTCGACCTTGAGGCGGGCGAACTCCAGCTGGTACCAGCGGGTGATGCCGGCGATCTGGTCGCGCTGCGGCGCCTTGGCGGCGATGGTGATCTGCCCGCCGATCTGGTCTTTCTTCTCGAACACGGTGACGTCGTGGCCACGCTCGGCGGCGACGCGGGCCGCCTCCATGCCGGCCGGGCCTGCGCCAACCACCACCACCTTGCGCTTCGGCCCGGTGGATTTCTCGATGATGTGCGGCACGCCCATGTATTCACGGGAGGTCGCGGCGTTCTGGATGCACAGCACATCCAGGCCCTGGTACTGACGGTCGATGCAGTAGTTGGCACCGACGCACTGCTTGATCTGGTCGACCTGGCCCATCTTGATCTTGGCGATCAGGTGCGGGTCGGCGATGTGCGCGCGGGTCATGCCGACCATGTCGACGTAGCCGCCTTCGAGGATGCGCGTTGCCTGGTTCGGGTCCTTGATGTTCTGCGCGTGCAGCACCGGGACCTTGACCACTTCCTTGATGCCGGCCGCCAGGTGCAGGAAGGGCTCAGGCGGGTAGCTCATGTTGGGGATGACGTTGGCCAGGGTGTTGTGGGTGTCGCAGCCCGAGCCGACCACGCCGATGAAATCGAGCATGCCGGTGGCGTCGTAGTAGGCGGCGATCTGCTTCATGTCCTCGTGGCTCAGGCCATCGGGGTGGAACTCGTCGCCGCAGATGCGCATGCCCACGCAGAAGTCGTCACCGACTTCCTTGCGCACGGCCTTGAGCACTTCCAGGCCAAATTTCATGCGGCCTTCGAAGGTGCCGCCCCACTCGTCGGTACGCTTGTTGACCCGTGGGCTCCAGAACTGGTCGATCATGTGCTGGTGCACGGCCGACAGCTCGACACCATCCAGGCCGCCCTCCTTGGCACGACGCGCCGCTTGCGCGTAGTTGCCGATCACCCGCCAGATCTCCTCCACCTCGATGGTCTTGCAGGTGGCGCGGTGCACCGGTTCGCGAATGCCCGACGGCGACATCAGGGTCGGCCAGTTGAAGCCGTCCCAGCGCGAGCGACGGCCCATGTGGGTAATCTGGATCATGATCTTGGCGCCATGCTTGTGCATGGCGTCGGCGAGGTTCTGGAAGTGCGGGATGATGCGGTCGGTAGACAGGTTCACCGACGACCACCACTCCTGCGGGCTGTCGATGGCCACCACCGACGAGCCGCCGCAGATGGCCAGGCCGATGCCGCCCTTGGCCTTCTCTTCGTAGTACTTCACGTAGCGGTCGGTGGTCATGCCGCCGTCGGTGGCGTAGACCTCGGCGTGCGCGGTGCTGAGCACACGGTTGCGGACGGTCAGCTTGCCGATCTGGATCGGCTGGAACATTGCTTCGAAGGCCATGACGCTATCTCCGGCTTACAACGGCTTTGTAACGAACAGGCCATCTTCGTGGCCTTCTTCCGACCCACCGTAGACCTGCTCGGCCACGGTACGGATCGAGCTGCCGCGGGCAGCGAGAATCTGGTCCATGGCCCCGGCGAACCAGCCGGTGAACATGTAGTCGACCTTGCGGCCGCACTTGCCATAGACGTACACGAATGCGGAGTGCTTGAGCTTGACGCTGCAGGTGCCTTTTTCCAGGTCGATGTCCTGGATCTGGAACAGGCCCCAACCACGCTGGGACAGGCGCTTCATGTAGTGCTCGAACACCGCCACGCCTTCCAGGCCATGGCATTCGGCCTCTTTCTCGCACCAGTGCCAGGCGGACTTGTAGCCGGCCTTGTAGAGGATCTCGGCGTACTTGTCGGCGCCCAGCACCTCCTCGATGCCCATGTGGTTGTTGACGAAGAAATGCCGCGGCACGTAGAGCATCGGCAGGGCATCGCTGGTCCAGACACCGGTCTCGCTGTCGACTTCGATTGGCAATTGCGGGGCGATCTTGGCCATGGAAACTCAACTCCATAAAATTTTTTGTTTGGATGCCCCGGCGTTGCTGGCAGGGGCTTTCAGGCTTGGAGAGCGGCTTTATTCGCCCCACACATCCTTGAGGATGCTGACCCAGTTCTCGCCCATGATCTTGCGCACCACGCGTTCGGAGTGGCCGCGTTTGAGCAGGGTTTCGGTCAGGTTGGGGAACTCGCCGACGGTACGGATACCCAGCGGGTTGATGATCTTGCCGAAGTTGGTCAGGCGCCGGGCGTAGCCCTTGTCGTGGGTCAGGTACTCAAAGAAGTCCTGGCCGTGGCCCTGGGTGAAGTCGGTGCCAATGCCGATGGCATCCTCGCCTACGATGTTCATGGTGTACTCGATGGCCTCGGCGTAGTCGTCGATGGTCGAGTCGATGCCCTTGGCGAGGAACGGCGCGAACATGGTCACGCCGACGAAGCCGCCGTGGTCGGCAATGAACTTAAGCTCTGCGTCGGACTTGTTGCGTGGGTGTTCTTTGAGGCCCGATGGCAGGCAGTGGGAATAGCAGACCGGCTTCTTCGACTCGAGGATGACTTCTTCGGAGGTCTTGGAGCCGACGTGGGACAGGTCGCACATGATGCCGACGCGGTTCATCTCGGCGACGATCTCGCGGCCGAAGCCCGACAGGCCACCATCACGCTCGTAGCAACCGGTGCCCACCAGGTTCTGGGTGTTGTAGCACATCTGCACGATACCCACGCCCAGTTGCTTGAACACGTCGACATAGGCGATCTGGTCCTCGAACGCATGGGCGTTCTGGAAGCCGAAGAGGATGCCGGTCTTGCCCAGCTCCTTGGCCTTGCGGATGTCGGCGGTGGTGCGCACCGGCATCACCAGGTCGCTGTTGTCACGGATCAGCTTCTGGCTGGACGCGATATTGTCGACGGTGGCCTTGAAGCCCTCCCACACCGAGACCGTGCAGTTGGCCGCGGTCAGCCCGCCCTTGCGCATGTCCTCGAACAGCTCGCGGTTCCATTTGGCAATGATCAGGCCGTCGATGACGATGCTGTCGGCGTGAAGTTCGGCTGGGCTCATCAGGCTGTCCCCTTTTATTGAAGTCTGCATGCGCCGAACCTTGTGCCGGCGCTTTGGGGCCAGCATATGCCTGCCGCCCGAGGCGCCCCGATGCAAAAACGACAGGGGGTTTGCCGAAAGCGTCAAAGCCCGACAGGGCACGCTCTGGCCTGCGCCTCGCAGATGAGAGCCAGTCTCGACAACTGCCTTTGCAAGCCTTTGATGAACATTTCGTCAGGGAGCTATCGCCGCGCCCGAGGCTGAGCGAGAATCCCGGCGATTCGTCAGCCTGTTCAGGAGAAAACGGATGAAATCAATGGCATGGCTGGTCCTGCTGGCCGTCGCGTGCGGCGCTCAGGCCGCCGAAGAAGAAAGCACGCCCTGCGACAACGTCGAGAGCGACCAGCAGGGCTATGCCTGCGCGGCCTACAACAAGCAGACCGCCGAGCGCGAGCTGAAGGCTGCCTACGATGACTTGATGCAACGCATCCGCGACCAGTACGCCGACGAAAGCGACAAGGCCGGTGCGCTGACCGGGCGTATGGAGGCAGCCGAGAAGCTGTGGGCGCAATTGCGCGATGCCGACTGCAAGGTCGAGACCTATGCCGAAAAGCCAGGCAGCAAGGCGTTCGAGGCGGCATGGAACACCTGTGTAGCGCAGCGTAGCGATGAGCGGTCGGAGTATCTGCAGACCATTGGTCAACAGGAACACCGCGTTGTGCCGTTTTAACCTGTAGGAGCGGCCTCGTGCCGCGAAAGGGCCGCGAAGCGGCCCTGGCAATATCAGCTTGATGCACGATTCATGGGGGCGCTTCGCACCCCTTTCGCGGCACGAGGCCGCTCCTACAAAGGTCCTGGGCCCGGTCTCAAACTACCTTGGCCAGTCGATCCTCCCGCGGACACCGCTCGAACCGCGTCCGATAGCAGCGGGTGAAATACGACGCCGACTCGAATCCGCACGCCACCGCCACCTCCAGCACGCTCATGTCGGTCTGGCGCAGCAACTGGCGGGCCTTGTCCAGCCGCAGCCGCAGGTAGAAACCACTGGGCGTGTCGTCCAGGTACAAGCGAAACAGCCGCTCCAACTGACGCCGGGTCACCTGCACGCCATCGGCCAGCACCTGGGTGTTGAGCGGCAGCTCGGTATTGCGCTCCATCTCACCGATCACCTTCACCAGCTTCTTGTTGCGCAGCCCGTAGCGCGTGGCGATCTCCATGCGCTGGTGGTCCTGGCGCGGACGGATGCGCCCTAGCACAAACTGCTCGGAAACCTGCACCGCCAGCTCGCTGCCGTGGGCCTGGGCGATCAGGTCGAGCATCAGGTCGATGGAGGCCGTGCCGCCGGCACAGGTGATGCGCCTGCGGTCGATCTCGAACAGCTCCTGGGTCGCCTGCAGGCGTGGATAGCGCTCCTTGAACGCCTCCAGCGCCTCCCAGTGCAGGGTCGCCCGGTGACCGTCGAGCAGGCCGGCCTCAGCCAGCACCATCGCGCCCGTGTCGATGCCCCCGAGCACCACGCCTTCATGGTCGAGGCGGCGCAGCGTCTGTTGCAGCGCCGATCCATAGCACGCCAGTGGCTCGAAGCCGGCCACCAGCAGCAACAGTCGCCCATGCCCACCCTCCCCCAGCGCGCCGTCGGCATTCACCGACATGCCGTTGCTGGCCTCTACCGCGCCACCGTCCAGGCTCAGTACACGCCAGCGGTACAACGGGCCACGAAATCGATTGGCCACGCGCAGCGGCTCGATGGCACTGATGAAACCCATGGCGGAAAAGCCGGGTAGCAACAGGAAGTCTATGGTTTCCGGCATCGCATGCTCCGCGCAAAGGTGGTCGCCTCCGTGCAAGTGTTAGTCGCCAGGGTGCGATTTTCCACCCTGCTGGCAGCGTAGCGTGTTCTCACGGCCCGCAGAGGCCGGACCCATAACAATATGCACTGCCGATGGAGAGCCACCATGCAACGCTTTATCCGCCGCAGCCTGTTGTCCCTCGCGCTCAGCACCACCGTAGCCGCTCCCCTGTTCGCCGCCGAACCCGCCGTCTGCAAGGACGTGCGCCTGGGCGTGGTCAACTGGACCGACGTGATCGCCACCAGCGCCATGGCCCAGGTGCTGCTCGATGGCCTGGGCTACCAGACCAAGCAGACCAGCGCCTCGCAGCAGATCATCTTCGCTGGCATCCGCGACAAGCGCCTGGACATGTTCCTCGGGTACTGGAACCCGATCATGACCCAGACCATCACCCCGTTCATCCAGGCCAAGCAGGTCAAGGTCCTCGACAAGCCCAGCCTGGAAGACGCCCGCGCCACCCTGGCCGTGCCGAAATACCTGGCCGACAAGGGCCTGAAGACGTTCGCCGACATCCACAAGTTCCAGAAGGAGCTGGGCGGCAAGATCTACGGCATCGAGCCAGGCTCCGGCGCCAATACCCAGATCAAGGCGATGATCAGCAAGAACCAGTTCGACCTGGGCAAGTTCCAGCTGGTCGAGTCGAGCGAGGCCGGCATGCTTGCCGCGGTGGATCGCGCGGTACGGCGCAAGGAGGCGGTGGTGTTCTTCGGCTGGGCGCCGCACCCGATGAACGTCAACATCGACATGGTCTATCTCGGCGACAGCCAGGATGCCCTGGGCCCGGACGAAGGCCGCGCCACGGTGTGGACGGTGACCGCGCCGGACTATGCCGAACGCTGCCCCAACGCTCACCGCCTGCTGGCCAACCTGAGTTTCAGCGCCGAGGACGAGAGCCGGATGATGCAGCCGCTGCTCGATCACAAGGACGCGCTGGAGTCCGCCCGCCAGTGGCTCAAGGACCACCCCGAGGACAAGGCCCGCTGGCTTGACGGGGTAACGACCTTCGATGGCAAGCCCGCCGCGGACAACCTCAAGCTCACTACCAACTGACCAGTCAACCCGGTCGCTGTAGGAGCGGCCTTGTGCCGCGAAAGGGCTGCGCGGCAGCCCCAGGATTTATGTGGCGCTGCTGAGCTTCTGTGGCCGCTTTGCGGCCATTTCGCGGCACAAGGCCGCTCCTACAGAAATCTATCGCCCAAATCATTACCAGGAATCCACCATGAACCACGACGTCATCATCACCTGCGCCCTCACCGGCGCCGGCGACACGGTCGCCAAGAGCCACCTGGTCCCGGTCACCCCGAAACAGATCGCCGAATCCGCCGTGGAAGCCGCCAAGGCCGGCGCCACCGTGGTCCACTGCCACGTTCGAGATCCGCAAACCGGCCGCTTCAGCCGCGACGTCAACCTCTACCGCGAAGTGATGGAGCGCATCCGCGAGGCTGACATCGACATCATCGTCAACCTCACCGCCGGCATGGGCGGCGACCTGGAGATCGGCCCCGGCGAGTCGCCCATGGAGTTCGGACCAGGCACCGACCTGATCGGCCCATTGGAGCGCCTGGCCCACGTCGAGGCGCTGCTGCCGGAAATCTGCACCCTCGACTGCGGCACCCTCAATTTCGGCGATGGTAACGCCATCTACGTCTCCACCCCGGCCCAGCTGCGGGCGGGCGCCAAACGCATTACCGAGCTGGGTGTGAAGGCCGAACTGGAAATCTTCGACACCGGCCACCTGTGGTTCGCCAAGCAGATGATCAAGGAAGGCCTGCTGGACGACCCGCTGTTCCAGCTGTGCCTGGGCATCCCTTGGGGCGCGCCGGCCGATACCACCACCATGAAGGCGATGGTCGACAACCTGCCCGCCGACGTCACCTGGGCCGGTTTCGGTATCGGCCGCATGCAGATGCCCATGGCCGCCCAGGCCGTGCTGCTCGGCGGCAACGTCCGGGTAGGGCTGGAAGACAACCTGTACCTGGACCGTGGCGTGCTGGCCAGCAACGGCCAGTTGGTGGAACGGGCGGCGGAAATCATCACCCGCATGGGTGCCCGCGTGCTCACCCCGGCCGAAGGCCGGGAAAAGATGAACCTCAAGCGTCGCTGAGCCCCCGCAGATCATGGGGATCTTGTGGGAGCGGGCTTGCCCCGCGAAACAGGCACCGTGCCGGATGGCACCGGCTTGGCCGGTGATCGCGGGCCAAGCCTGCTCCCACGCGTGCACGACACATCATTGATCAACGTTCCGCAGGAGCCAGATATGCCTTTCATTACCGACATCAAGACCTTCGCCGCCCTGGGTAGCGGCGTGATCGGCAGCGGCTGGGTTGCCCGCGCCCTGGCCCATGGCCTGGACGTGATCGCCTGGGATCCGGCGCCGGGCGCCGAGGAGGCCCTGCGCAAGCGCATCGCCAATGCCTGGCCGGCCCTGGAGAAGCAGGGCCTGGCGCCCGGCGCCTCGCAGGATCGCCTGACCTTTGTCGCCACCATCGAGGCGTGCGTGCGCGACGCCGATTTCATCCAGGAGAGTGCACCCGAACGCCTGGACCTCAAGCTCGACCTGCACGCGAAGATCAGCGCCGCCGCCAAGCCCAACGCGATCATCGGCTCCAGCACCTCGGGCCTGCTGCCCAGCGAGTTCTACGAGTCGGCCACCCATCCCGAGCGCTGCGTGGTGGGCCACCCCTTCAACCCGGTGTACCTGTTGCCACTGGTGGAGATCGTCGGTGGCCGCAATACCAGCCCGGACGCCATCGAGGCGGCGAAAACCATCTACACCGCGCTGGGCATGCGCCCACTGCATGTGCGCAAGGAAGTCCCCGGCTTTATCGCCGACCGCCTGCTCGAAGCGCTCTGGCGCGAGGCCCTGCACCTGGTCAACGACGGTGTCGCCAGCACCGGCGAGATCGACGACGCGATCCGCTTCGGCGCCGGTCTGCGCTGGTCGTTCATGGGCACCTTCCTTACCTACACCCTGGCCGGTGGCGACGCCGGCATGCGCCACTTCATGGCCCAGTTCGGCCCGGCGCTCAAGCTGCCCTGGACTTACCTGCCGGCACCGGAGCTGACTGACAAGCTGATCGACGATGTGGTGGAAGGTACCTCGGAGCAGTTGGGTGAACGCAGCATCGCCGCGCTGGAGCGCTATCGTGATGACACCCTGCTGGCGGTGCTGGAGGCGGTCAGTTCCAGCAAAGCCAGTCACGGCATGGCCTTCGGCGACTGAGGAGAACACGATGCCCGCCCTGATCACCTACCGTACCCGGGTGTTGCCGGAATGGGTCGACTACAACGGCCACCTGCGTGATGCCTATTACCTGCTGATCTTCAGCTACGCCACCGATGCGCTGATGGAACGCATCGGCCTGGACGCCGATGCTCGTGGCCAGAGCGGGCATTCGCTGTTCACCCTGGAGGCACACATCAACTACCTGCACGAGGTGAAGCTCGATACCGAGGTGTGGGTGCAGACGCAGGTCATCGGCTTCGACAGGAAGCGCCTGCATCTGTACCACAGCCTGCACCGGGAGGGGTTCGACGAGGCCTTGGCGGCCAGTGAACAGATGCTGCTGCATGTGGATCTGGCGGGGCCGAAGTCGGCGCCGTTTGGCGAGCACAGTGTTGCGCTGCTGCAGGGCCTGATGGATGAGCAGCGTGATCTGCAGGCACCACAGTTTGTCGGGCGCGTGCTGGGGTTACCTGCTGGCTGACAGATCCTGGGGGCGCTTTGCGCCCCATTCGCGGCACAAGGCCGCTCCTACAGCGGGTTTGCGTAACCTCTGTAGGAGCGGCCTTGTGCCGCGAAAGGGCTGCGCAGCAGCCCCCACCGCTCTCAAAAAAACAACCCCGGAAAGCCGTGAGCATCCGGGGCCAAGAGCGAGCAACATCCACTGTGCATGAAGTGAGGGTGACCAAGCCCTCGGTGCCGTGAATGACTTCAGTGTGCGGCCTTCCTTCCCCGACGATTTAGCCGTAAACGACCTGTTCTTAGCCAAAGCGGCCATCGCGACAATCCGCCCTTGCCGCCCTGGCGCGTCGGACACAGAATCGATGGCAAACAACAGCGGCGAAGGACATTAGTCATGATGCATGCGGACTTGATCGACCAGGACGACCTGCTGGGCCAGCTGCGCTCGCGGGGTTTCGACATTCCGGCCGGCGCCAGCGCCGAGCAGGCCTGCGAGGTGGTGATACGCGGGCTGACCGAGCCCAATGCGCGGGCCCTGAAGGGCATGGTCGAGCAGATGTACACCGGCAGCGCGACGATCCTGCCGGCCGTGCGCCAGGCCATCGACAAGCAGTTGCTGCCGGCGTTGGCGCAGTTCAACAAGCGCGCCTGAAGCACTGACTGGCCCTTTGTAGGAGCGGCCTTGTGCCGCGAAAGGGCTGCGCAGCAGCCCCAGGAGCTTAGCGTTGATGCCTAGATTGCTGGGGCTGCTTTGCAGCCCTTTCGCGGCACAAGGCCGCTCCTACAGGGGGCCAGTTTTCAGCTACAGGCGCACGCTGGCAAAGGTCGACTCATTACGCGCCTGACTCAGCGCCGCCATCGGCCCGCTGTGCGGCGACAGGGCCATGGCCTGCGGAATCGGCATCATCGCCACCTGCTGGGTGGTGTTCGAACCCACGCGCTCGTCACGCGGCGGGATGCCAAAGTACTCGCGGTAGCACTTGGAGAAGTGCGGCGTGGACACGAACCCGCACACCGACGCCACTTCGATGATCGACATCGGCGTCTGCTTGAGCAACTGCCGGGCACGGATCAGGCGCAGCTTGAGGTAGTAGCGCGAAGGCGAGCAGTGCAGGTACTTCTGGAACAATCGCTCGAGCTGACGCCGCGACACCGCCACGTACACCGCCAATTCGTCCAGGTCGATCGGCTCCTCGAGGTTGGCTTCCATCAGCGCGACGATTTCCTGCAGCTTCGGCTGATTGGTGCCGAGCATGTGCTTGAGCGGCACGCGCTGGTGGTCCTGCTCGTTGCGGATGCGCTCGTAGACGAACATCTCGGAGATCGCCGCCGACAGCTCGCGGCCATGATCGCGGCTGATCAGGTGCAGCATCATGTCCAACGGCGCGGTGCCGCCGGAGCTGGTGAAGCGGTTGCGGTCGAGGGTGAACAGGCGGGTGCTCATGTTCACCCGGGGGTAGGCTTCCTGCATCGCCGCCAGGCATTCCCAGTGCACGCTGCAGTCGAAGCCGTCGAGCAGGCCGGCGCAGGCCAGCGCCCAGCTGCCGGTGCACACCGCGCCCAGGCGGCGCGACTGGCGGGCCTGGGCCTGCAGCCAGGTGACGTGCTCGCGGGTGACGGTGCGCTGGATGCCCACGCCGCCGCAGACGATCACCGTGTCCATGGGCGGTGCGTTGTGCATCGCCGCGTCCGGGGTGATCTGCAGGCCATCACTGGCCCATACCTGGCCACCGTCGACGGTCAGCGTGTGCCAGCGGTACAGCTCGCGACCGGACAGCTGGTTGGCCATGCGCAGGGGTTCGACGGCCGAGGCCAGGGAGATGAGGGTGAAGTTGTCCAGCAGGAGAAAGCCGATGGACTGGGGTGCTGTGCGGTTCTGGGTTGGGTTCCCGGAGGTGTACGACGTCATCGCGATTTCTCCTCACACAATGCAGGGTGTGCCTCAGGCGAGCACTGTTCTTGTAATGGCCCCGTTTCGTATGCAGGGGCTTTGCCAATCTCAACGCAAATGGCATGCCTGAAATTGAACGCTCATCCAATAAAACCCAAAAACGACGTCGGCATGCGCCTTCCAGCGGGCCGGGGGATGAGCGTCAGGTCAAACGCAAACGGGCGCGCCAGCGCCCCTGCGCGTCACCGCTGAGCAATTCGGTAGCACTTGTGGGAAGGTTGCCCAGATGCGACAGACTTGAGTGTCACCGACAATGACCCTGCTGGTAACGACAGGCGACGGCCGGTAGATGACAACCGATGCGCCAGAATGTGGCGCATCGGTCAGGCGTGGGCCAGAACGGCGCATCAGCACTCGATGACGCTGACCGCAAGGCCGCCGCGCGAGGTTTCCTTGTACTTGTCGTGCATGTCGGCGCCGGTGTCGCGCATGGTGCGGATCACCTGGTCGAGGGAGATGAAGTGCTCGCCATCGCCGCGCAGGGCCATCTGCACGGCGTTGATCGCCTTCACCGCGGCGATGGCGTTGCGCTCGATGCACGGCACCTGGACCAGGCCGCCGACCGGGTCGCAGGTCAGCCCGAGGTTGTGCTCCAGGGCGATCTCGGCGGCATTTTCCAACTGCGCGGGCGTCGCGCCCAGCACTTCGGCCAGGCCCGCCGCGGCCATGGCGCAGGCCGAACCGACCTCGCCCTGGCAACCGACCTCGGCGCCGGAGATCGAGGCGTTCTTCTTGCACAGGATGCCCACCGCCGCCGCGCCGAGGAAGAAGTCCACCACGTTGGATTCGTCCACCACATCGGAGAAACGCATGTAGTAGTGCAGCACCGCCGGAATGATCCCGGCCGCGCCGTTGGTGGGCGCGGTGACCATGCGCCCGCCGGCGGCGTTCTCCTCGTTGACCGCCAGGGCGTAGAGGTTGACCCATTCCATGGCGCTCATGGTCGAGCCGATCACATTGGGCTTGCCCAGCTCTTGCAGGCTGCGGTGCAGGCGGGCGGCGCGACGGCGCACATTCAACCCGCCAGGCAAGATGCCCTCGTGCTTGAGGCCGTTGTTCACGCACTCCTGCATGGCATTCCAGAGCCTGATCAGGCCGGCGCGGATCTCTGCTTCGTTGCGCCAGACCTTCTCGTTGACCAGCATCAATTGCGACACGCTCAGGTCGTTTTGCCTGCACAGCTGCAGCAGTTCGGCCGCGCTGTTGAAGTCATAGGGCAGCACGGTCTGGTCGGCGTCCAGCACGCCACTGGCGGCCTGGCCGGCATCGACCACGAAGCCGCCGCCCACCGAGTAGTAAGTGTCGCGGTGCAGCTCGCCGCCCTCGCCTTCGGCGATCAGGGTCATGGCGTTGGGGTGATACGGCAGGTTCTCGTCCAGCAGCAGCATGTCGCGGCCCCAGACAAACTCGATGGGCAAGCGATTGTCGAGCTTGAGCACGCGGGTTTCGCGCAGGTCGGCGATGCGTGGGGTGATCTGGCTGGGGTCGATGGCGTCGGGCCATTCGCCCATCAGGCCCATGATCGTGGCGTTGTCGGTGCCGTGGCCGACGCCGGTGGCCGACAGCGAGCCATACAGCCGCACCTCGATGCGCCGAACCCGCTCCAGCTCGCCGCGTTCGCGCAGCCCCTGGACGAACAGCGCGCCGGCGCGCATGGGGCCGACGGTGTGTGAGCTGGAAGGCCCGACACCGATCTTGAACAGGTCGAACACGCTGATGGCCATTGTCGCATCACCTCTTGATGGGCTTGTCTCGCAGCGCCGAACACCGCCTTGCGCAACTGCTAGGCTGAAAGCTCGAGCCGCCTTGGAATGCTCGCATCATCGGGCTTTTGCCCACCCCCTCGCCGTCTGCAACCGACGTACTTTTGTCCAGCAGCGCCGCCACTGCACCGGCCCTGCGTGCGCCGTTTTCCAGCGCCGGGACGCCGCAAAAACCGAGGTCGGGGGGTGGAAAAATCCAGTTGCGACATCGTCCGTACTGGATGCGACCCGTCCTGTACTGGATACGACGCCACCAGTAGGCGATTGCCGAACGCTGGAGGATTATCGAAAGCGACTCGTATTGCACGGCCTCGCATCCTGCCCTCTGCAGGCCTGGTCGACCGGAGCCCTGAGAACGCCCGGCGACCCACGCGAACCCGAAGATAAAATCACAGGAGTCCATCCATGAAAGGTTCACCCTCGCTGTTGCTGGTCGCGTTGCTGTCCGCTCCGCTGCTGGCCCAGGCCGCCGAACCCGAGCAGTGTCAAACGGTGCGTTTCTCGGATGTCGGCTGGACCGATATCACGGTCACCACCGCGACCACCAGCGTCGTGCTCCAAGCCCTGGGCTACAAGACCCACACCACCATGATCTCGGTACCGGTGACCTACAAGTCGCTGGCCACCGGCAAGGACCTGGACGTGTTTCTCGGCAACTGGATGCCGACCATGGAGAACGACATCAAGCAGTACCGCGACGCCGGCACTGTCGAGACCGTGCGCGCCAACCTGGAGAACGCCAAGTACACCCTGGCCGTGCCCCAGGCCCTGTATGACAAGGGTCTGAAGGACTTCGCCGACCTGCCCAAGTTCAAGCAGGACCTCAAGGGCAAGATCTACGGCATCGAACCGGGCAACGACGGCAACCGCACCATCCAGAAGATGATCGACGACAACGCCTTCGGCCTGAAGGACGCCGGTTTCCAGATCGTGCAGTCCAGCGAGGCCGGCATGCTCGCCCAGGTCGACCGGGCGCAGAAGCGCGACGAGGCGATCGTGTTCCTCGGTTGGGAACCACACCCGATGAACACCCGCTTCAAGATGCAGTACCTGACCGGCGGGGACGCCTATTTCGGTCCCGATTTCGGCAAGGCCACCGTGCTCACCAACACCCGCAAGGGCTATGCGCAGGAATGCGCCAACGTCGGCCAGCTGCTGAAGAACCTGTCGTTCGAGCTCAAGGATGAAAGCACCATGATGGGCTATGTCCTGGACGACAAGATGAAACCCGAGGCGGCGGCCAAGAAGTGGCTCAAGGACAACCCCGGCAAGCTGGATGCCTGGCTGGCCGGCGTAAGCACCGTGGACGGCAAACCCGGCCTCGAGGCGGCCAAGGCCAAACTGACGCAATAACGCAAGACGCAATGGCAACACCGCGGGGCGGGACCGTGCCCGCCCCGGACTGATTTCAATCTTTGCAGGTGGAAGCTCGCTATCATGCTTATCGATCAGAAAATACCCCTGGGGCAGTACATCGCCTCATTCGTCGAATGGTTGACCCAGAACGGCGCCAGCTATTTCGACGCCATCGCCGCAGGCCTGGAATTCATGATCCATGGGGTCACCAGCGCCCTGACCTGGTTCAACCCGTTCGTACTCATCGCCCTGTTCGCCGCCCTCGCGCACCTGATCCAGCGCAAGTGGGCGCTCACCGTCTTCGTCGCCCTGTCGTTCCTGCTCATCCTCAACCTGGGCTACTGGCAGGAAACCATGGAAACCCTGGCGCAGGTCACCTTCGCCACGGTGGTGTGCGTTGTCATCGGCGTGCCGCTGGGCATCCTCGCCGCGCACAAGCCGATGTTCTATACCGCCATGCGCCCGGTGCTGGACCTGATGCAGACCGTGCCCACCTTCGTCTACCTGATCCCAACCCTGACCCTGTTTGGCCTGGGCGTGGTACCGGGGCTGATCTCTACCGTGGTGTTCGCCATCGCCGCGCCTATCCGCCTCACCTACCTGGGCATCTGCGATGTGCCGCAAGAGCTGATGGACGCGGGCAAGGCGTTTGGCTGCTCGCGCCGCCAGCTGCTCACCCGCATCGAACTGCCGCACGCCATGCCAAGCATCGCTGCCGGCGTCACCCAGTGCATCATGCTGTCGCTGTCGATGGTGGTAATCGCCGCCCTGGTCGGCGCTGACGGCCTGGGCAAACCTGTGGTCAACGCACTGAACACCGCTGATATCTCCCTGGGCTTCGAAGCGGGCCTGGCGATCGTGCTGCTGGCGATCATGCTCGACCGTATCTGCAAGCAACCGGAACTGCCGGTAAGGGGTGAGGCATGAGCATCATTCGTTTCGAAGACGTCGACGTCATCTTCTCCAGCAAGCCGCGCGAAGCGCTTTCCCTGCTCGACCAGGGCAAGACACGCGAGCAGATCCTCAAGCAGACGGGCCTTGTGGTCGGCGTCGAGAAGGCCAACCTGGACATCAACAAGGGCGAGATCTGCGTGCTGATGGGCCTGTCGGGCTCGGGCAAATCCAGCCTGCTGCGCTGCATCAACGGCCTCAACACCGTGAGCCGCGGCAAACTGTTCGTCGAGCACGAAGGCAAGCACATCGACATCGCCCACTGCACCCCGGCGGAACTTAAGATGATGCGCACCAAGCGCATCGCCATGGTGTTCCAGAAGTTCGCCCTGATGCCCTGGCTGACGGTGCGCGAGAACATCAGTTTCGGCCTGGAGATGCAGGGCCGCCCGGAGAAGGAACGGCGCAAGCTGGTCGACGAAAAGCTCGAGCTGGTAGGCCTGACCCAATGGCGCAACAAGAAGCCGGACGAACTCTCCGGCGGCATGCAGCAGCGCGTGGGCCTGGCCCGGGCGCTGGCGATGGATGCCGACATCCTGCTGATGGACGAGCCGTTCTCGGCCCTCGACCCGCTGATTCGCCAGGGCCTGCAGGACGAGTTGCTGGCCCTGCAGAGCAAGCTGAGCAAGACCATCGTGTTCGTCAGCCACGACCTCGACGAGGCGCTGAAGCTGGGCAGCCGCATCGCAATCATGAAGGACGGGCGGATCATCCAGTACAGCAAGCCGGAAGACATCGTGCTCAACCCGGCCGACGAGTATGTGCGCACCTTCGTCGCCCACACCAACCCGCTCAACGTGCTGTGCGGTCGCAGCCTGATGCGCAGCCTGGACCAGTGCAGGCGGGTCAACGGCTCGGTGTGCCTGGACCCGGGGATCGACTCCTGGCTGGACCTTGGCGAAGGCAATTCGATCAAGCGCGCACGCCAGGGCCAGAACGGGCTGGACATGCAGAACTGGGCACCGGGGCAGGATGTGGAGCTGCTGGAGCGCAGACCGACCGTGGTGCACGCCGATATCGGCATGCGCGAGGCGCTGCGGATTCGCTACCAGACCGGCAACAAGCTGGTGCTGCAGGATAACGACAAGGTGGTGGGGATTCTGGGGGATACCGAGCTGTATCACGCGTTGCTCGGCAAGAATCACGGGTGATGGCATTGGGGCCGCGTTGCGGCCCCAATCATGCGTTTTAGCATGGCTGATCAGCAACCTCACCTAACACTTTTGCCAGTTGTTGCCAAAAGCCAAACGCAAGTTTACTAGTTCCTCACATCAGTGAGGACTCAACATGAATCTCATATACCGTAGACTTGTACTTCTGACCACAAGCTACTTGCTCACTACAGCCTGCACCTCGCAAACGCACACCACCGACATTCAAAAACCGTTATTCCAGATACAACCAGAAATCTACACTACCGCAAAAAAAACAAATTCACCCTACCTGCAAAAAATAATTGAAGACCCGGCCAATCAAGAAATTCAAGAAGTAACGATTAACACTGCACTCGTTAGTGAAGATTCCAACACCATAAGCCTTCCTCTACAAAATGGTAAAACAATTACTTTTACAAGAAGACCTTCCTACCAATTTGGAAGGGGCATGGTTGGCTGGGTGGGCGGCATACCATCAGATAAAAGAAAAAAATCCACCACAACAACTGAAATAGAATGGGATCCTCTCAACTGGATCTCTATTATGAAGGATGGGACACAGATAGCTGCAAGCATTTTCATCGACGGCAAGCCTTATCGTTTAGAACCTATCTCCGCCAACAAACATGTACTGTTCCACATTGATGAATCAAAGCAACCCCTGGACCAAGACTTAACATCTCCCGCAGAACTAGCAACTGCCAGGATGTGGCCAAAGAGCCAACCGGCCTCAACACATAGTTATATAAGACTTCTATTCGCAACAACCAGGCAATCGCGCGCAGCCCATCCAAACAGCCGCCTTCTGCTGACTGAACAATTACAAAATGTAAATACGATAATTCAAAATAGCGGCGTAGCAATAACATTTGAACTTGCTGGATTTGTGGATCCCGACTATGACGAGTCAGGTAAGAAATTCGGTGAAATCCTCAACGACCTGACTTACCGTATCGAGGAAGTCAAGCAACAGCGTGATGAGCTTTCAGCTGATCTGGTGTCAATGCTGGTCGTTAACAGGGAACTGTGCGGCGCAGGGAAGCACGGCCCTAGCAAACGATACGGCTTCAGTGCCATCCGATGCCTATCCTCACTGGCTCACGAGATCGGCCACAACTTCGGGATGTATCACAACTGGGAGGGAGGCGAACCTAAAGACCCACCCTACGTGAACGGCTACCGATATACAGGTTCCCCTCGATTCAGAACACAAATGTCTTATGATTGCTCGGGGGATACATGCCCAAAAATCCCCTTTTATTCAAATCCAAATTTGACTTACAGTGGCATTCCAATTGGCACAGCGAGTCACCACAATGTCGCCCGAGGCCTTAATGAGCGCAGGGAAGTAATAGAGAATATCTACCCTCCTCCTACTCCCCCAGAGTACCCGAACATCGTACTTACCTTGAATGATGGCTCAAATAATTGTTCAATCGTCGCCAGGAGAAGTGAAGACTGGGCCATGATTAATTGGACGCCTGAATGCAAAGAAGAGAAAATAAATCCGACAAGTGCAAGAATATCCAAGTGGTCTAATGCTGGAACCTTGTGCTTCAGCAACCTGCTCAATACAACGAAATTCTGCTATTCCGGAACCTACAGCGGTGACTTCAACATCAGTAATATTTACACAGGTGTTGGCCTACCTGCAGGCATAACTTTCCAAAAGACCGGTTTAGGAACGCCTGCTCTTGTTCGATACATGTATAAGTAGCCAACCTGGCTTTGCCATGTGCTTTTGGAGCCGCACGCGGCTCCAAAATTTTTATCTGACCACAATCCCACGCGAAGCCATATAGGCCTTGGCCTCCGGCACCGTGTACTCGCCAAAGTGGAAGATACTGGCCGCCAGCACCGCGCTGGCATGCCCTTGCAGAATCCCGTCGGCCAGGTGTTGCAGGTTGCCCACACCACCCGAGGCAATCACCGGAATCCCCAGCGCATCGCTGATCGCCCGGGTAACCCCCAGGTCGAAGCCGTTCTTCATGCCATCCTGGTCCATGCTGGTCAGCAGGATCTCGCCGGCACCCAGCCCTTCCATCTTCTTCGCCCACTCGACGGCATCCAGCCCGGTCGGCTTGCGCCCACCGTGGGTGAAGATTTCCCAGCGCGGCGTTTCACCGGGCCCGGACACTTTCTTGGCATCGATGGCGACAACGATGCACTGCGAACCGAAACGGTCCGCCGCCTCGCCGACGAACTCCGGGTTGAACACCGCGGCGGTGTTGATCGAGACCTTGTCGGCACCGGCGTTGAGCAGGTTGCGGATGTCCTGCACAGTGCGCACGCCGCCGCCGACGGTCAGCGGGATGAACACCTGGCTGGCCATGCGCTCGACGGTATGCAGGGTGGTGTCACGGCCATCGACGCTGGCGGTGATATCCAGGAAGGTGATCTCGTCCGCGCCCTGCTCGTTGTAGCGGCGGGCGATCTCCACCGGGTCGCCGGCATCGCGGATGTTCTCGAACTTGACGCCCTTGACCACCCGGCCGTTATCCACGTCCAGGCAAGGGATGATGCGCTTGGCCAATGCCATGGTAGTTCCTCAGCCTTGGTAGTTGTCGCAGAAGGCCTGGGCCTCGGCGACGTCGAGGGTGCCTTCGTAGATCGCGCGGCCGGTGATGGCGCCGATGATGCCAGGGGCTTTCGCGTCCAGCAGGGCCTTGATGTCACCCAGGTTGTGGATGCCACCGGAGGCGATTACCGGAATGCGGGTGGCTTCGGCCAGGGCCTTGGTGAACGGCACGTTGCAGCCCTGCATCATGCCGTCCTTGGCGATGTCGGTGTAGACGATCGACGACACGCCATCAGCCTCGAAACGCTTGGCCAGGTCGATGACCTGCACCGAGCTCACTTCGGCCCAGCCGTCGGTGGCGACGAAGCCGTCCTTGGCATCCAGGCCGACGATGACCTTGCCCGGGAAGGCCTTGCAGGCTTCGGCGACGAACTCGGGCTGCTTGACCGCCTTGGTGCCGATGATCACGTGGCTGACGCCGGCCTTGACGTAGTGCTCGATGGTTTCCAGCGAGCGGATGCCGCCGCCGATCTGGATCGGCAGGTTCGGGTAGCGCCGGGCGATGGCGGTGACCACCTCACCATTGACCGGCTGGCCTTCGAAGGCGCCGTTCAGATCGACCAGGTGCAGGCGACGGCAGCCACCCTCGACCCATTTGGCGGCCATGCTCACCGGGTCGTCGGAGAATACGGTGGAGTCTTCCATGCGGCCTTGGCGCAGGCGTACGCAGGCACCGTCCTTGAGATCGATAGCGGGGATAATCAGCATCTTGGCAACCTGTCTTGTTCGTTGGGTTCAGGGCTTCTCGAGCGCCCACAGGTCGCTTTCGATGCTCTCGAACCGCTCCTTGAGGTGCAGCTGAACATCGGCAATCGCCCTGTTGTAGTAATGGGGTGCAATTTCCTTGCTGAACAGCTCGAGGACCTCGGCCACCTCGAACGACCCCAGCTGCAGCTCGAAGCGGTCTTCGAGGAAGCGCTTGAGCGTGTCGAGCGCGTCGCGCTCCTGCTCCGGGGCCAGCGTGATGACGGGGGCCTTGGTCTTCGATCGGCTCATTTACCAGCGCCCGTCCCAGGCGACGAAGTTCTGCAGCAGCTGCAGGCCATGGGTATGGCTCTTCTCCGGGTGGAACTGCACGGCAAAGCGTGAGCCATCGGCCAGCGCGGCGGCGAAATCGACGCCATAGTGGCCGCGACCGACCACCTGGCCTGGCTTGCCGGCGTTGATGTAGTAGCTGTGCACGAAGTAGAAACGCGCCCGGTCGGGGATGTCGTGCCACAACGGGTGGTCATTGGTCTGGCCGACCTCGTTCCAGCCCATGTGCGGCACCTTCAGGTGCTCGCCGTCTTCCTTCAGGTCTTTACCGAAGAAGCGTACCTGGCCTGGGAACAGGCCGATGCAGTCGACGCCTTCGTTCTCTTCGCTGTGGTCGAGCAGCGCCTGCATGCCGACACAGATGCCGAGGAACGGGCGATCCTGGCTGACCTCGCGGACCAGGCTGTCGAAGCCCAGGCGGCGGATCTCGGCCATGCAGTCGCGGATCGCGCCGACGCCGGGAAACACCACGCGGTCGGCCTCACGAATCACCGCGGCGTCGCTGGTCACCAGCACCTTGCCGGCGCCCACGTGCTCCAGTGCCTTGGCCACCGAGTGCAGGTTGCCCATGCCATAGTCGATTACGGCTACCGTCTGCATTTACAGGCACCCTTTGGTGGACGGCATCTGCCCGGCCATGCGCTCGTCGAGGGTAACGGCCATGCGCAGCGCGCGGCCGAAGGCCTTGAACACGGTCTCGATCTGGTGGTGGGTGTTGTGGCCACGCAGGTTGTCGATGTGCAGGGTCACCAGGGCGTGGTTGACGAAGCCCTGGAAGAACTCCTGGAACAGGTCGACATCGAAGCCGCCGACGGTGGCGCGGGTGTAGGGCACATGCATCTGCAGGCCCGGCCGGCCAGAGAAATCGATGACCACGCGCGACAGCGCTTCGTCCAGCGGCACATAGGCATGGCCGTAGCGGAAGATGCCTTTCTTGTCGCCAATGGCCTGGGCGAACGCCATGCCCAGGGTGATGCCGACGTCCTCGACGGTATGGTGATCGTCGATATGCAGGTCGCCCTTGCACTCGATGTCCAGGTCGATCAGCCCATGTCGGGCGATCTGGTCGAGCATGTGTTCAAGGAAAGGCACGCCGATTTCAAATCGGGCCTTGCCGCTGCCATCGAGGTTGATCGAGCACTTGACCTGGGTTTCCAGGGTATTGCGCTCGACGGAAGCCTTACGTTCGACCATCACCAGCTCCGCAAAATCATTGGGCGAAAAGGGCTCCATTATAGGCCCAGAATGCGCCGGCTTGAAACGCGGATGACATATGGCAAGGCTAGTAATTACGGGGGCGGGACGGGTCTACAGGTCTATACAACCGAGCCCTGGGGCTGCGTTGCAGCCCTTTCGCGGCACAAGGCCGCTCCTACAATGGCACCGCGCACCTCTGTAGGAGCGGCCTTGTGCCGCGAAAGGGGCGCAAGGCGCCCCCGACGATCTCAATCAGTGAAACAGTACCGCCGTCTTCTGCAAGGTGATCCAAACCCCCCAGCCCAGCGGAATCACCACCACCGCCCAGGCCAGCAGCACCAATGGCAGACTGCCCGGCACCGCATGCCACTCCAGCGAGCGTGCCGAATCGACACCTTTGTCATGGCTCAGCGCCCGCTCGGCAGCCAGTTCGGCATCGGTCATGAAGTACTTGTCCGCCACCGGCCGCACCAGCATGTTGCAGATGAAGCCCAGCACCAGCAGGCCGGCGAGGATGTACAGGGTCATGTCGTAGGCCGCGGCCCGCTCCACCCCCGCCGCCAGCTGCGCCTCGCGCAGGTAGGTGATCAGTACAGGACCGAGCACGCCGGCCGCCGCCCAGGCAGTCAGCAGGCGACCATGGATGGCGCCGACCATCTGCGTGCCGAACAGGTCGGCCAGGTACGCCGGCACGGTGGCGAAGCCGCCGCCATACATCGACAGGATGATGCAGAACGCCGCCACGAACAGCGCCACGTTGCCGATGTGCCCCATGTTCGGCACCAGGCTGTAGAGGCCCACGCCCAGGGCGAAGAAGGCGAAGTAGGTGTTCTTGCGGCCGATGTAGTCGGAGAACGACGCCCAGAAGAAGCGTCCGCCGATGTTGAACAGGCTCAAAAGGCCGGTGAAGCCGGCGGCAATGGCGGCAATCTGCGCCAGTTGCGCGGCGTTCAGCTCGCTGAAGGTCAACTCGTTGCCCAGCAGCTTGCCGGCGAACACTTCCTGCAGCAGCGGCGAGGCCATGCCGAGAATGCCGATACCGGCCGACACGTTCAGGCACAGCACCAACCACACCAAGGCAAATTGCGGGGTCTTCCAGGCCACGCTGACGTGCACGTGACGGTCGGTGACCATGGCGTTGGCCTTCTTCGCCGGCGGCGTCCAGCCCTCAGGCTTCCAGCCGGTCGGCGGCACGCGGTAGGCCAGGGCGCCAGCGGTCATGAACACGAAGTAGATCGCGGCCATGGCGACGAAGCTCTGCCATACGCCCACTTCGGTCGGGCTGGAGAAATGGCCCATCAGCGCGGTGGCCAGCGGC
The DNA here is from genome assembly GCF_028369275.1 of Mitsuaria sp. RG. Classification (NCBI taxonomy): domain Bacteria; kingdom Pseudomonadati; phylum Pseudomonadota; class Betaproteobacteria; order Burkholderiales; family Sphaerotilaceae; genus Roseateles; species Mitsuaria sp. RG. Next base: position 97,468 of record NZ_JAQMYQ010000001.1, on the reverse strand, counting down.
GCGCCCACCATGGCACCCCCGCCAAAGCCCATGATCGCCATGCCGGTGGCCATGCCGCGCTTGTCCGGGAACCACTTGATCAGCGTCGACACCGGCGAGATGTAGCCCAGCCCCAGGCCGATCCCGCCGATCACCCCCGAGCCCAGCCACATCAGCCACAGCTGGTGGGTCTTCACGCCGATCGCCGAGATCAGCAGGCCGCCGCACCAGCACAGTGCCGATACCAGGCCGGCCTTGCGCGGGCCGGCGTGTTCCAGCCAGCCGCCGAGCACTGCGGCCGAGCAGCCGAGGAACACGAAGAACAGGGTGTAGATCCAGCTGAGCATGGAAATCGGCCAGTCGCACTCGGCGCTGAACAGACGGGCGATGAAGCCCATGTCGGCGGCGCATGCCACTGGCGCGCTGACACCCAGGGCCTGGGACAGCGGCAACCAGAACACCGAGAAGCCATAGGCCATGCCAATGCACAGGTGGATCGCCAGGGCCGCCGGCGGCACCAGCCAGCGGTTGAAGCCCGGGCGGGCGATGATGCGCTCCTTCGACAGGAAGCCCGGCGCGCTTGCCGCCGCCCCCGCCGTGATACTGCTGTTCATGGATTGTTCCTTTTGTAGGTGGGCTGTGCGCGTGGACGGCTCTGCTTTGGCTGCACGCAAGGCAGCCCGGCCGCTTGGGCTGGCACCCCGCGACAATGGGTCGCGGGGGCTCCACGGGCGGGCGCAAGATTACCAGCAGGGGGTGACATGAAAGCAATCTGATATCGTGTTTTTTTCGCTAGCTGAATCGGTATTTCGTGTATTCAGGTGAGGTTGTGTCGCCTGTTCGGGCCTCATCGCGGGGCAAGCCCGCTCCCACGCAAGTCCATGCCGCTCTCGGTCATGCGTGGGAGCGGGCTTGCCCCGCGATGAGGCCCGAGCAGGCAATAAATGAACTGTCGCCATTGCCACTGTCGAAATGTCGGATACGCAGAGCCAAGTGCCACGGCGCTATACTCGCCGCTGAATTTCTAAATCGGACTACAAGGACTCGCCCATGAAAGCGTTCGGCAAAATCCTGGGGCTGGGGCTTCTCGGGTTGTTGCTGATCATCGTGGCGCTGGGCTTCGCCCTGAGCCACCTCTTCGATCCCAACGACTACAAAGACGAAATCCGCAAGCTGGCCCGCGACAAGGCCCATGTGGAGCTGACCCTCAACGGCGACATCGGCTGGAGCCTGTTCCCCTGGCTGGGCCTGGAGCTGCACGAGGCGAGCATCGCCACGCTGAACAACCCCAAGGTGCCGTTCGCCGACCTGCAGATGCTCGGCTTGTCGGTGCGCGTGCTGCCGCTGCTGCGCCGCGAAGTGCAGATGAGCGATGTGCGGGTCGAAGGCCTCAACCTGACCCTGACCCGCGACGCCAATGGTCACGGCAACTGGGAAGACATCGGCAAGCCACTGCCGCAGCCGACCGTCGCCGGCGCACCTGCCAGCACGCCCGCCGAGGCGTCGGACACCGTACCCGCCAAACCAGAGGCCAGCGAACGTTCGGTCAAGCTTGATATCGACAGCCTGACCGTCAACAACGCCCGCGTGCTCTACACCGACGAGAAGGCCGGGCAGACCTACGGCGCCGAAAGCATCCAGCTGAGCACCGGCCCCGTGCACGAAGGCGCGAACATCGCGCTAAAGGCCAGCGCCTTCCTCAGTGCCAGCCAGCCGAACATCAAGGCGCGCACCGAGCTGACCGGCGAGCTGCGCTTCGACCGCAAGCTCAAGCGCTACAACCTGGAAGACATGCGCCTGTCCGGCGAGACCTCGGGCGAGCCGCTGGCCGGCAAGACCCTGACCTTCGTCGCCCAAGGGCAGGTGCTGGTCGACCTGGCGGCCAATGTCGCGTCCTGGAGCGGCCTGAAGGTCTCGGCCAACCAGCTGCGCGCCCTGGGCGAGCTGAACGTGCGTGATCTGGACAAGGCCCCGCAGGTCAGCGGCGGCCTGTCCATCGCCCAGTTCGACCTGCGCACCTTCCTCGACGGCATCGGCCACCCGCTGCGGGCCACCGCCGACCCGGCGGCGTTCAAGAAACTGGAGCTGGTCACCCGCCTGCAGGGCACGCAGAGCAGCCTGGCCCTGGAAGACCTGGCAGTGAAGCTGGACGACAGCACCTTCACCGGCCGTGTCGCCGTGGACGATTTCGCCAAGCAAGCGTTGCGTGTGCGCCTCAAAGCCGACACGTTCAACGCCGATCGCTACCTGCCGGCCAAAAGCGAAGAGGCCAAGGGCGCCACGGCGGCACGCCAGGCCGAGGTCAAGCAGCAGGAGGCCACCGCCGTCGCTGGCGCGGGCACCACACCGCTGCCCGACGCACCGACCCAGGTGGCCTGGAGCAACGACAAGCTGTTGCCGGTCGACCGCCTGCGCGCCCTGGACCTGCAGGCCGACCTGTCGTTCGGCGCGCTGACCCTGGACAAACTGCCGATCAGCGACGCACAGCTGACCGCCAGCGGCCAGGCCGGCCTGGTCACCCTGCAGACCCTGCGCGGCGGCCTGTACAACGGCACCTTCGAGGCCAAGGGCACTGTCGATGTGCGCCCCGCCGTGCCGCAGATCGGCGTGAACACCAAGATCAATCGCGTGCCGGTGGAGCACTTCATCAAGCGCGAAAGCCCGGACCAGGCGCCGCCGGTCAAGGGCCTGCTGACCCTGAACAGCGACCTCACCGCCACCGGCAACAGCCAGAAGGCCCTGGTCGATACGCTCAACGGCAACGCCAGCTTCACCATCAACGACGGCGTGCTGGTCAACGCCAACCTGGAACAGCAACTGTGCCAGGCCATCGCCACCCTCAACCGCAAGCAGCTCAGCGGCGAACAGCGGGGCAAGGACACACCGTTCCAGGAGCTGCGCGGCAGCCTGGTGGTGCGTAACGGCGTGGCCAGCAACCCGGACCTCAAGGCGCGCATCCCGGGCCTGACCGTCAACGGCCATGGCGACCTCGACCTGCGCGTACTGGGCATGGACTACAACGTCGGCGTGATCGTCGAGGGCGACCAGCGCGCCATGCCCGACCCGGCTTGCCAGGTCAACGAGCGCTTTACCGGCGTCGAAGTGCCGCTGCGCTGCCGTGGCCCGCTGGAGCTGGGCGCCAAGGCCTGTCGCCTGGACCAGGACGGCCTGGGCAAGGTCGCCGCGAAGCTGGCCGGCAACCGCCTGAAGGACAAGATCGATGAAAAACTCGAAGAGAAACTCGGAGACAAAGTGAGCCCGGAACTCAAAGATGCGCTCAAGGGGCTGTTCAAACGATGAGCCCCCAGCAGTTCTCCAGCGCCGTGCTGGACTGGTACGACCAGCACGGCCGCCACGACCTGCCCTGGCAACAGGGCATCAACCCGTATCGGGTGTGGGTCTCCGAAATCATGCTGCAGCAGACGCAAGTCAGCACCGTGCTCAACTACTTCGACCGTTTCATGCAGGCCCTGCCGACCGTGCAGGCCCTGGCCGAGGCGCCGGAGGACGAGGTGCTGCACCTGTGGACGGGCCTGGGCTACTACACCCGCGCCCGTAACCTGCAAAAAGCCGCGAAGATCGTCGTCGAGCAGCATGGCGGCGAGTTCCCGCGCAGCGTCGAGCAACTCACCGAATTGCCCGGCATCGGGCGCTCCACGGCAGGCGCCATCGCCAGTATCAGCATGGGCATCCGCGCGCCGATCCTCGACGGCAACGTCAAGCGCGTGCTGGCCCGCTTTACCGCGCAGGCAGGCTACCCCGGCGAGCCGAAAGTAGCCAACCAGCTATGGGCCACCGCCGAGCGCTTCACACCGATGACCCGGGTCAACCACTTCACCCAGGCGATGATGGACATGGGCGCCACGCTGTGCACCCGCAGCAAGCCCAGTTGCCTGATCTGCCCGTTGCAGCGCGGCTGCGAAGCCCACCTGCACGGCGAGGAGACCCGCTATCCCGAGCCCAAGCCGCGCAAGGCCCTGCCCCAGCGCAAGACCCTGATGCCGCTGCTGACCAACCACGAAGGCGCGATCCTGCTCTATCGCCGGCCCTCCACCGGCCTGTGGGGCGGCCTGTGGAGCCTGCCGGAGCTGGACAGCCTGGAACAGCTCGACGACCTCGCCTACCAGCACGGCCTGCGCCTGAGCGCCAGCCAGGCCCTGGACGGCCTGACCCACACCTTCAGCCATTTCCAGCTGGCCATCGAACCCTGGCTGGTGCGTGTCGAGCCCGTCGGCTCGCACGTGGCCGAGCCCGACTGGCTCTGGTATAACCTCGCCACCCCGCCGCGCCTGGGCCTCGCCGCCCCGGTCAAGAAGCTGCTGCAACGCGCGGCCGACGAATTGATTGCAGGAGAGAAGCCATGACCCGCACCGTGAAGTGCCGCAAGTACAACGAAGAACTCCCCGGCCTGGACCGCCCGCCCTATCCGGGCGCCAAGGGCCAGGACATCTTCGAAAACATCTCGCAGAAGGCCTGGAAGGAGTGGCAGGACCACCAGACCATGCTGATCAACGAGAAGCGCCTGAACATGATGAATGCCGAGGACCGCAAATTCATCCAGGCCGAGATGGACAAGTTCTTCGCCGGTGAGGATTACGCCCAGGCCGAAGGCTACGTTCCGCCCTCGAATTGACCCACGAATCGTAAGCGACGGAATTAATTTAAATTTTTTAGAAAAAAGTCGTTGACGGCCTCTGAGAAAATCTATTTAATTCACCCCGTCGCCCAGATAGCTCAGTCGGTAGAGCAGAGGATTGAAAATCCTCGTGTCGGCGGTTCGACTCCGTCTCTGGGCACCACCTTCAAGCTTCTGGTGGTTGCAAAGTTACCCGAAGCGACACAAAAAACCCGCCTAGTGCGGGTTTTTTGTTGTCTTCAGTTTTACCCCAGGAATCCTTCGCCCCTGGTTGATCGATATCAAAATGCCTCCCTTCGCGCCTGCATAGGATGGAAGGTGGACATTCGACCGACCCCCGCAAGGACCTCCATGAGCGAAGAATCCGCCACCCTCCTCCTGCCAGCGCCCGCCGAGGCCGACAGCAGCCCCAAGCCAGCCCCTCGCCCTCGTCGCCCACGCCAGCGCAAGCCGGCCACCAGCACCGCCGCGCAAGAGACCATCACCCAGGTCAGCCAGCAGCCCGCCGCCCTGGAAGTGGCCAATGCCCGCAAAGGCAGCAACGAAGACAGCACCTCGGCCCGCCTGCCGGCCAACTACCCCTATCGCACGCGCATGCGCCGCCAGGACTACGAGAAGGCCAAGCATGACCTGCAGATCGAGCTGCTCAAGGTGCAGAACTGGGTGAAGGAAACCGGCCAGCGCATCGTCGTGCTGTTCGAGGGCCGTGACGCCGCCGGCAAGGGCGGCACCATCAAGCGCTTCATGGAGCACCTGAACCCGCGCGGCGCGCGCATCGTTGCACTGGAGAAGCCCTCCGAGCAGGAGAAGGGCCAGTGGTACTTCCAGCGCTATGTCCAGCACCTGCCCACGGCCGGTGAAATGGTGTTCTTTGACCGCTCCTGGTACAACCGCGCCGGGGTCGAGAAGGTCATGGACTTCTGCTCGCCCCTGCAATACCTGGAGTTCATGCGTCAGGCGCCGGATCTGGAGCGCATGCTGTGCAACAGCGGCATCCTGCTGTTCAAGTTCTGGTTCTCGGTGAACCGCGAGGAGCAGTTGCGCCGCTTCATCTCCCGTCGTGACGATCCACTCAAGCACTGGAAGCTGTCGCCCATCGACATCAAGTCGCTGGACAAGTGGGAGGACTACACCGCGGCCAAGGAAGCGATGTTCTTCCATACCGACACCGCTGACGCGCCATGGACGGTGATCAAGTCGGACGACAAGAAGCGGGCGCGGATCAACTGCATTCGCCACTTCCTGCATTCGCTGGATTATCCGGGCAAGGACCACAGCGTGGCGCATGCGCCGGATCCGCTGCTGGTCGGACGGGCTTCGCGGGGGTTCGAGGAGGATGAGCCGGCGGTGCTGGCAGGCTGAATCGCTGGGGCTGCTGCGCAGCCCTTTCGCGGCGCAAGGCCGCTCCTACAAATCATACGCGCCCCCTGTAGGAGCGGCCTTGTGCCGCGAAAGGGGCGCAAAGCGCCCCCTGCATTCAAACGTCTATATCCACCTCGCCCAAGTGCCCACCATACGGTCCGAAACTGCGCTCGACCATCTGCCGCCGCCCCTGGTCATCGACGATCAGCACCGTGCTCGCCCGCGTCCCATAGTTCTGGCTGGCGATGAACACGCTCGACAGCAGCCTTTCGGTGGCCAGCCCCACGCCGGTCTCCGGCAACTCGCCGTCCGGCGCGGGCTGCGCATCGCCCAGCAGGGCCAATAGCCGTTGCGGATCGGCGGCCTCAAGCAACCCCTCAAGCCCACTGCGCGCCTTGACCAGCTTCGGCCACGGCGTATCCAGCCCGGCATTCGACAGCCCGTAGACACCAGGCTCCAGCAAGCGCGGCGCGGCCTCGCGGGCATGCAGATAGCCCAGCCGCCCGCCATCGCCCACCAACAGGTTGAACCCCGAGTACTGCTCGCTGCGGCTGGCCACCTGGTCCAGGTAGGCCTCGACCCCCAGTTCGCCCTGCAGGTACGCCGCCACCAGCTCGCCCCGTGAGCGCGGCCCCGGTGGCTGGCGCGGGTCGCGGATGTTGGTCAGCGCGGCGAAGCGCCCGTTCGGCCCCACGCCAAGCCAGGTTCCGCCAGCCTCCAGGTCGCGTCCGGCATGCACGCCTGGGGCATCCTCCCAGGCGGCCAGGGCCTGGGTTGGCCGGGCATAGAACTCGTCGCGGTTGGCTGCGACGATCAGCGGCCGGGCCGTCCCCGGCCGCCAGGCGAATACGATCAGGCACATAGGTTGTCCCCTGTGTTTTCGGCCACTCTACCCGCGCCGCCGACCGCTATCCATCATCTGACACAGAGTTCACTAGAGCGCCGGGCTTGGCTTCCGTTACCATGCCGGATTGTTTTCCACTGGGGCCACGAATGGAATTCGCTCTCTATCTGCTGTTGGGCGCCTGCGCCGGGGTGCTGGCCGGGCTGTTCGGCGTCGGTGGCGGCATCATCATCGTGCCAGTGCTGGTGTTCAGCTTCACCCTGCAGGGCTTTGACCCTTCGGTGCTGACCCACCTGGCGGTCGGCACGTCGCTGGCGACCATCGTCTTCACCTCGATCAATGCCGTGCGCGAGCACCAGCGCAAGGGCGCGGTGCAATGGCCGATCTTCGCCTGGATGACCGTGGGCATCCTGCTCGGCGCGCTGGTCGGGGCCAAGACCGCCTCGCTGATCCAGGGTCCGATGCTGCAGAAGATCATCGGCGTGTTCGCCCTGGTGATCGCCGCGCAGATGGCCCTGGACCTCAAGCCCAAGGCCAGCCGCGGCATCCCCGGAAAGCCTGGGTTGACCGCCGCCGGCGGGGTGATCGGCTGGGCCTCGGCGATCTTCGGCATCGGTGGCGGTTCGCTGACCGTGCCGTTCCTCACCTGGCGCAGCCTGCCCATGCAGCAGGCGGTGGCCACCTCGTCGGCCTGCGGCCTGCCGATCGCCCTGGCCAGTGCCCTGGGCTTCATCTGGCTGGGCTGGCACGAGGAACACCTGCCGGCCCACAGCCTGGGCTACGTCTACCTTCCGGCGCTGGTCGGCATCGCGGCCACCAGTATGTTCTTCGCCCGCTACGGCGCGCGTCTGGCGCACAAGCTGTCGCCGCGTGTGCTCAAGCGCCTGTTCGCCGCGCTGCTGTTCTGCGTCGGACTCAGCTTCCTTATCTGAACCTAGAGGAAAGACAATGCTGCCTTACCCGCAGATCGACCCGGTGGCCGTGGCCCTCGGTCCACTGAAAATCCACTGGTACGGCCTGATGTACCTGATCGGCATCGGCGGCGCCTGGCTGCTGGCCTCGCGCCGGTTGAACCGCTTCGACCCGACCTGGAGCCGCGAGAAACTCTCCGACCTGGTGTTCTGGCTGTCGATGGGGGTGATCGTCGGCGGGCGCCTGGGCTACGTGCTGTTCTACGATCTGCACCAGTACCTGGCCAACCCGACCTTGATCTTCGAAGTGTGGAAAGGCGGCATGTCGTTCCACGGCGGTTTCATCGGCGTGATGCTGGCCGCGCTGTGGTTCGGCAAGCGCAACAACAAGTCGTTCTTCGAGCTGATGGACTTCGTCGCGCCGCTGGTGCCGATCGGCCTGGGCGCCGGGCGTATCGGCAACTTCATCAACGCCGAACTGTGGGGCAAGGCCACCGACGTGCCGTGGGCAATGGTGTTCCCGCCGTTCAGCGACCCGGCCCAGCTGCCGCGTCACCCGTCGCAGCTGTATCAGTTCGCCCTCGAAGGTGTGGCATTATTTGTCATCCTTTGGCTGTACTCGCGCAAGCCGCGCCCGACCATGGCCGTTTCCGGCATGTTCGCGCTGTTCTACGGCATCTTCCGCTTCATCGTGGAGTTCGTGCGGGTACCCGACGCCCAGCTGGGCTACATCGCCTTCGGCTGGTTGACCATGGGTCAGTTGCTCTGCGTGCCGATGGTCGTCGGCGGCATCTTCCTGATCTGGTGGGCCTACAACCGTAAACCGTCGGCCAAGGCCACCGTCTGATTTCCACGGCAGGGGTGATTCCCTGCCGTTTTTGCTACAGGTAAGCCATGAAACAGTATCTAGATCTGGTCCGTGACGTCATCGACAACGGCACGCTGCAGGAAAACCGCACCGGCATCCGCACCATCAGCCTGCCGGGCGCCATGCTCAAGTTCGACCTGCAGAAAGGCTTCCCGGCCATCACCACGCGCAAGCTGGCGTTCAAGTCGGCGATCGGCGAGATGGTGGGCTTTTTGCGCGGCGTGAAGAACGCCGGCGAGTTCCGCGAGCTGGGCTGCAAGGTCTGGGACCAGAACGCCAACGAGAACGCCCAGTGGCTGGCCAACCCGTTCCGCCAGGGCCATGACGACCTCGGCGAGATCTACGGCGTGCAGTGGCGCCAGTGGCCGGGCTACAAGCGCATCCCGCTGAGCAACCCGGCAGCCATCGAGATGGCCGAGCAGGCAGGTTTTCGCCGCATCGCCCAAGACGAAGAGGACGGCCAGGCGTTCGTCATCCTGTACAAGGCCATCGACCAGGTGCGCCAGTGCCTGGACACCATCGCCAACGACCCGGGCAGCCGCCGCATCCTGTTCCACGGCTGGAACTGCGCCCAACTGGATGAAATGGCCCTGCCGCCGTGCCACCTGCTGTACCAGTTCCACCCGAATGTCGAGACCAAGGAAATTTCCCTGACCCTCTACATCCGCTCCAATGACCTGGGCCTGGGCACGCCTTTCAACCTCACCGAAGGCGCGGCGCTGCTGTCGCTGTTCGGCCGCCTGACCGGCTACACCCCGCGCTGGTTCACCTACTTCATCGGCGACGCCCATGTGTACGAGAACCACCTGGACATGCTGGGCGAGCAGATGAAGCGCGAACCGCTGGCGGCACCGAAGCTGGTGATCAGCGACCGCGTGCCGGCATTTGCCGAAACCGGCAGGTACGAGCCGGAGTGGCTGGAGAAGATCGAGCCGAGCGACTTCTGGCTGGAAGGTTATGAACACCATGCGCCGATGACGGCGCCGATGGCGGTCTGACAGATCTTCATCGCCTGAGCTGACGCAATCGCGGGGCAAGCCCGCTCCCACGCAGGTTATACACAGCCGGCGTGGGAGCGGGCTTGCCCCGCGATGCTTTTGGCATCAATGCCCGTGACTGCGCCCCACATGGGAATGCTCTATCTCCGGCACCGTCACCGCCCCATTGGTTTCCAGCTGCTGCAGAATCGCGCACTCCGCCCCCTGCGCATTGCATTGCTGGCGCAACTCCACCAGTTGCGCCTGCAGCGCCACCAGCCCGTCGATCCTCGCCTGCACATGCTCGATGTGCGCGTCGATCAGCGCATTGACGCTGCCGCATGAGCCGTCGGGGCTGTCGCGCAGGCCCAACAGGCTGCGGATTTCATCGAGAGTCATGTCCAGGGTGCGGCAGTTGCGGATGAAGGTCAGCCGTTCGACATGGGCCTGGGTGTAGAGCCGATAGTTGCCGTCGCTGCGGGCGGGCTCGGGCAGTAGTTGCTCGCGTTCGTAATAGCGGATGGTCTCCACGGCGCAGTCGGTGGCCTTGGCCAGTTCTCCGATCTTCATGGTAAATCTCCGGCAGAGGGCTTGACCCTATAGTGGCTACAGGGTGTTCACTTGGCAACAACCCACTCTGCGGATAACTGCAGAGGCCAGTGCTCAGTTAAGGATGATTCCATGAACCAGCCTGTCAGCCCCGACCACAAGCATGGCCACGCGCATGGCCACGAGCCCCACGCCCACAGCTGCTGCTCCAGCAAGGCTGCCCCGGCCCTGGTGCAGCTGACCGAAAAGGCCAGCGCCCAGGCGCAGCTCAGCCGCTTTCGCATCGAGGCCATGGACTGCCCTACCGAACAGACGCTGATCCAGGACAAGCTGGGCAAGCTGGCCGGCATCGAGCAACTGGAGTTCAACCTGATCAACCGCGTGCTCGGCGTGCGCCACACGCTGGCCGGCACCGCCGAGATCGAGCGGGCCATCGACAGCCTGGGCATGAAGGCCGAGCCGCTGGCCGCCGAGGACGACGGCAGCGCCGTTGCGCCGCAGGCAGCCAAGACCCGCTGGTGGCCGCTGGCCTTGTCGGGTATCGCGGCGATCGCCGCAGAAATCGTGCACTTCTCCGGCAAGGCGCCGGAGTGGGTGGTTGCCGCCCTGGCATTGGCGGCGATCCTCGGCTGCGGCCTGGGCACCTACAAGAAGGGCTGGATCGCCCTGAAGAACCGCAACCTCAACATCAATGCCCTGATGAGCATCGCCGTGACCGGCGCCGTGCTGATCGGCCAGTGGCCGGAAGCGGCCATGGTCATGGTGCTGTTCACCATCGCCGAGCTGATCGAGGCGCGTTCGCTGGATCGTGCGCGCAATGCCATCGGCGGCTTGATGCAACTGGCGCCGGACCTGGCCACCGTGCAACAGGCTGACGGCCAGTGGCGCGAGCTCGACGTGCGCGAGGTGCCGATCGGTGCCCTGGTGCGGGTACGGCCGGGCGAGCGTATCGGCCTGGATGGCGAGGTGGTCAGTGGCCAGTCCAGCGTCGACCAGGCGCCGATCACCGGCGAGAGCCTGCCGGTCGAGAAGGCTGTGGGCGACAAACTGTTCGCCGGCACCATCAACCAGGCCGGCGCGCTGGAGTACCGTGTCACCGCCGCCGCCGGCCAGTCGACCCTGGCGCGGATCATCAAGGCGGTCGAGGAGGCGCAGGGCGCCCGTGCGCCGACCCAGCGCTTCGTCGACCAGTTCTCGCGCATCTACACCCCGGTGGTGTTCGCCGTGGCCCTGGCCGTGGCGGTGATCCCACCGCTGTTCATGGCCGGCGCCTGGTTCGACTGGATCTACCGCGCCCTGGTGCTGCTGGTGGTGGCCTGCCCGTGCGCGCTGGTGATCTCGACCCCGGTGACCATCGTCAGCGGCCTGGCCGCGGCGGCGCGCAAGGGCATCCTGATCAAGGGTGGCGTGTACCTCGAAGGCGGGCGCAAGCTGGACTTCATCGCCCTGGACAAGACCGGCACCATCACCCACGGCAAGCCGGTGCAGACCGACAGCAAGGTCCTCGACCCGCTGTTCGAAGGTCGGGCCCAGGCCCTGGCCGCCAGCCTGGCTGCCCGCTCCGACCATCCGGTGTCCGGTGCCATCGCCCTGTTCGCCAAGGACCAGGGCCTGGCCTTGAGCGAGGTCAGCGAGTTCGCCGCCCTGGCCGGTCGCGGTGTGCGCGGTGATATCGAGGGCCAGACCTACCACCTGGGCAACCATCGTCTGGTGGAAGAGCTTGGCCTGTGCTCCCCGCAGCTCGAGGCGCAATTGGATGTGCTGGAGCGCCAGGGCAAGACCGTGGTGCTGTTGCTCGACCGCTCCGGCCCGCTGGCGCTGTTCGCCGTGGCCGATACGGTCAAGGACAGCAGCCGCCAGGCCATCGCCGAACTGCACGCGCTAGGCATCAAGACTGTCATGCTGACCGGCGACAATCCCCACACCGCCCAGGCCATCGCCGCCCAGGTGGGGATCGATCGCGCCGAGGGCAACCTGCTGCCGGCGGACAAGCTGGCCAGCATCGAGCGCCTGTACGGCGAGGGCCACCGGGTCGGCATGGTCGGAGACGGCATCAACGACGCACCGGCCCTGGCCCGTGCCGAAATCGGCTTCGCCATGGCCGCCGCCGGCACCGACACCGCCATCGAGACCGCCGACGTGGCGCTGATGGATGATGACTTGCGCAAAATCCCGGCGTTCGTCAGGCTGTCGCGCCAAAGCGCGGCGATCCTCACCCAGAACATCGTCCTGGCCCTGGGGATCAAGGCGATCTTCCTGGCGATCACCTTTGCCGGCATGGCCACCATGTGGATGGCGGTGTTCGCCGACATGGGCGTGAGCCTGCTGGTGGTATTCAACGGCTTGCGCCTGCTGCGCAAATAGGCGCCCGCAGCGCAGAACAGAGGTTATCCACAATGCTGAGCGCCGAGCTCAAAGCCTTCTACATGGTGGCCCGCCTGGGCAGCATCACCCTGGCGGCGAAGAAGCTCGGGCTCAGCCAGCCGACGGTGACCACGCAGATCCGCAATCTCGAGGGTCAGTACAACGTCGAGCTGTTCTACCGCGGAGGCCGGCGCCTGGTGCTGAGCGAGGAAGGCGTGCGCCTGCTGCCGATGGTCAAGGCACTGCTGCAGCAGGAGGCCGACATCGAATTCGAGCTGCGCAACAGCGGCCAGGCCCAGGGCAGCCTGCGCATTGCCGCCACGGCGCCCTACTACATCCTCGACCTGGTGAAGATCTTCCGCGAGCGCCTGCCCCAGGTGGAGGTGGCGGTGGAGATCGGCAACTCGCAGCAGGTGCTGGAGATGCTCGAGGATTACCGGGTGGATATCGCCGCGTCCTCGCAACTGCTCGACGATGCACGCCTGGTGCGCCGGGTGCTGGGCACCGACCCGCTGGTGGTGGCGGTGCACCGCAATCATCCGCTGGCCCAGCGTCAGGCGGTGTCCATCGACGTGGTGGCCGGGCATTGCCTGCTGATGCGCGAGCAGGGCTCGACCACGCGCAAGCTGACCGAGCAGATGATGCAGGAGGCCAACGTGAAGGCTGGAGCGCAACTAGAGATCGGCAGCCGCGAATCAATACGCGAGGCGGTGCTACGCAACATCGGCATCAGCATCATTGCCCGCCACGAGGTGCCGCATAACCCGGAGCTACGGGTGCTGGTGCTGGAGGATGCGCCGGTGATGCACGAGTACCTGTATTGCCTGAAGGAGCGGCGCCAGGCGCGGTTGCCGGCGGCTTTTCTGGGCGTGGCGCAGGAAGTGGTTGGCTCGCAGTTCTGAAACGGCCTGCAATGACCTCATCGCCGGCAAGCTGGCCTGCCGGCGATGGCGCAGTGGGTTATTTCACGTTGACGGTGATCTTCTGCGACTCGACGCTCGGCTTGAACGGCACGTGGTACTTGTCACCCAGCACCAGTTGCAGGGTGTGCTTGCCCGGCGTGAGAGTGATGCTCGCCTCGGTCTGCGCCTTGCCGAAGTGCAGCACTTGCGGACCTGCCGGCAACGGCGCGTTGTTCTCCGGCATCAGGCTGGTGGGCAGCGGCTGGTCGGCCAGGGGGGCCTTGTCCACGTCCACCAGCAGGTGGTGATGGCCAGAGTGCGGGGTCTGGTCACCCGCAGGCTTGAGGTCCATGCCTTCGATGCCGAACTTGACGGTGAAGGTCTTGTCGACCGTGGCCCCGTCGGCGGGCGAAACGATGAAGACCTTGGCGCCTTCCGGTGGCTGCTCGCTCTTCAGGGCATCCGCGGCACTGGCGAACACCGACGCCCCCATCAGCAGACCGGCGACGGCAGCACGCGAAAATAGGCTTTTCATTCACTTCTCCTGTGATTCACTTCAATTGACCGCTATCACTTAAACGAAGTACGGCGGTACTTCACCATAGTCCAGCTCGGCCGGCAGAGGTTCAAAAACAGGGACAGAAATATTTCAGGGCAGAAGAAAACCTTGCCGCGACCTGGAGGTCATAGGCTGCGTTCGACCGGGGCAGACGAGAAAGCCACGGCGAATGCACTTCATCTGCCGAACAAGAAAGGGGCACTCATGCGTTTGACCATTGGCATTCTGCTGGCGGTACTGTTCAGCCCACTGGCCCAGGCCGAACTGATCGACGAAATCAACGACCGTGGCGAACTGCGCATCGCCGTGCTTGGCGACGCGCCACCCTATGCGTTCAAGGAGAACGAACACCTGACCGGCTTCGAGATCGAGTTGGGCCAGGCCCTGGCCAAGGAGCTGGATGTGCGGGCCGAGTTCGTCGAGATCGCCGCCGAAGAGGTTCTGCCCGGGGTGGAGAGTGGCAGGTTCGATATGACCTTCAACAAGCAGGACATCGAACTGAGCGACAAGCTTGACGCCATTCGGGCCCTGGCCAGCCAGAAACTGGTGATCCCTTACCAGAAGGGCAATCCAGCTTTCGAGACGGCGGTGAACAATGCCCTGCAGCGGATCGAGGATGATGGCCGTCTGGCCGACCTGGAAGGCAAATGGTTCAAGGGCACCAAGCAGGCGACCACCGGACAGTAACACCGCATCGCGGGGCAAGCCCGCTCCCACGCTGCCGTCATGGTCACCATCGCGTGGGAGCGGGCTTGCCCCGCGATCAGACCTTGGCCAACGCTCGCTGCGCGTCTTCCAGCTCCAGTTCGCTGAACACGAGCACCCCTTCGCGACGCAGCAAGGCTGTGGTCACCCCTTCCCCCGCCACCTTCACACCGCTGAAGCTGCCGTCATAGGTCTGCAGGTTGCCACACGACGGGCTGCCGGACTTGAGCACCGCCACACGGATGCCATGCCGACGCACCAGCTCCAGCGCCAGTCGGGCCCCCGCCAGAAACGCCTCGCTGACATCGTCGCCGGACACCGTCACTACCCGCGCCTGCCCATCCAGGACCTGGCCGCCCTGCCCGCCCGGAATTTCCGCAGGCGGGCGCGGCGTCGGCAAGCCACCGGCCACCTCCGGGCACAGCGGCACCACCCGGCCTTCGGCCTGCCAGCGCTGCAACACGTCGGGATGGCCGCTGGCACGTCCGTCATAGCGCACCGGCTGGCCCAGCAGGCAGGCGCTGACCAGCACCTTCGGCCGCTCAGAACGGGTCATTGCCACGGCGCCGGAACCAGCCGGTCAACGACAGGCGCTCACGCCCGGCCGGGAGCACTTCGTGCGGCACTTCACCCGACAGGAACACCACCAGGCTGCCCGCCACCGGCTGCACGTCGTGTTCGACACCGTCCTGCAGGAACATCCGCAGCTGCCCGCCATCCTCCGGCTGCCAGCCTTCATTGAGGTAGAACACGGCCGACACCATGCGCCGGTCGTCGTCACGGAAACGGTCGAGATGACGCTTGTAGAAAGCCCCCGGCGGATACAGGGCAAAATGGCACTCGAAGTCCTCCAGCCCCAGGAACAATCCCTGGTTGATGGCCTGGCGCAAGCTGTCCATCGCGCCCAGGTAGCGGTCGCAGACCGCCGACTCGCCGGGGTCGAGCCACTGGATCTGGTCGCCACGGATCGCCTCGCGGATCTCCTGCGCGGCACCGCGACCAATGCTGGCAGGGTTGAGCTCGCCTTCGGCGTGACGGCGACGGCATTCGGCCGCCAGCGCGCGCGACAGCTCGTCGGGCAGGAAGAGAGGTTGCTGCGACCAGCCACGGGTGGCCAGGTCGTCGACGATCGTCGACAGCAGCGGATGTTCGAAAGGAGTGTGCATGGCGCATCATAGCCATTCGGCAATCGCTCGCACAGCGCCACTTGGTCAGGAAGCGCCGCTGGCGACTCGACAAAGCCCCGCCACGCCTAGGACAATAGCGGCCTGCCGACAGGAGTCCTGAATGCGCCGTCTGTTTTCCCTGCTTCTGCTGATGATCTGCACCATGCCTGTCTGGGCAGACAGTCTCGATCAGCTGTACAAGGCCGCCGGCTGGCCCGACCAGCGCGCCCATTTCAACGATGCCGTGAGCGCCGCCCAGCAGCGCTACCGCAACAGCCTGCCGCCTGCCGTCTACCAGGCGCTGGTCAACAACAGCAACCAGCGCTTCCAGGCCCAGGCCATGGATCGCCGGGCCCAGGCGCAGCTGCGCGCCAACCTGGCGAATCCCTCGCCGGCCCTGGCGTTTTTCCAGTCGCCACTGGGGCGCAAGGTGGTGGCCGCCGAACTGCTGGCCACGCGCAAGGACCAGCTGGCGAAAAACGCCAAGGGCCTGCCGAAGGTCCAGGCCAGCGACAACCGCCTGCTGATCGTCGGCCACCTGGCCCAGGCCCTGCCGGCCCGCGAAGCCGGCGCCGAGGTCAGCCTGGCAATCGCCGGGGTGGCGGCCGACAGCCTGAGTTCGATGCTGCCCGGCCTGTTCGGCGGCGGCCAGGCGCAGAATCTGCTCGATGGCCAGCGCCAACGCCTGATGAACCAGGTTGGCGAAGACCTGAACAACACCCTGCTGTACGTCTATCGCGACCTGTCGGACGCCGAGCTGGAGCAATTTGCCACCTTCGCCGAGTCCACCGACGGCCAGGCCTACTACAAGGCGGCAGTGGCCGCGGTACGCGCAGCCCTGGCCGTGGGCCAGAACGCCGCCGAGCTGAAGTGATCAGCCCAGGCGCTGGCCGATGAAGTCGAAGTAGCGCTGGCGAATGCCGGGCAGCTCGTTGGCCAGGTGATGCCGCGCCTCGGGCAGCATGAGGATCTGCGGCTCGGCGAACTTGGCCTTGAGCACCTTGAGGTTGTAGGGCCAGTCCACCGTGCCGTCCGCCTCGCCCTGCACGATCAGGGGCTGGCGTGTGCTGCGCGGCGCAGCTTCGATACGCCGGACCCACTTCATCAGCGCCCCGACCCAGGCGGTCGGCAGGCGCCGTGGCTGCAGCGGATCGGCCTCGAGGAAGGGCAGGAAGGCCGGGTCGTTGGTGTTCTCGCTGAAGCGCCGCTCGATGCCGTTGACGAAGTGGCGCAGCACCCGATAGCTCAGTTTCGACCAGTGCCAGGCACGCGGGCGCACCAGGGGCGCCAGCAGGATCACCTGGCCGTCGACCGGGCTGCGCTCGCCCTGATGCAACAGGTGATCAACCGCGATCGCCCCGCCGGTGCTCTGTCCACACAGATGCCAGGGTCGCGGCAGTTCCAGCAGACGGGCCTGCTCGAACAGCGCATCGAGCACCTGCTGGTAGATGCCGAAATCATCGATGCTGGCCCGCTCGCCGCTGGACAGGCCATGGCCGGGCAGGTCGCAACCGATCACCGCGTAGCCCTGGCCCAATGCCCACGCGATCACATGCCGGTACAGGCCCATGTGATCGTAGTAGCCGTGCAGCAGGAACAATGTCGCCACCGGTTGCTCCGGCAGCCAGAGCTGCCCGACCAGATCGAAACCCGCCACCTGGAAGCCGCCCAGCCAACTGCGCGCGGGCAGATCCAGGCCGTAGAAGCGCTGGTAGGCCTGGCCCTGGGCGGACAATGGCTGGCGATCGACGAGGGGCGACAGGCTGGTACGCAGCGGGTCGGGATTGAAGCTGGCGGGCATCGGTACATCCAGTGTGCAGCAAGTATTGATCTGCGATATTCAGCTCTGGGCTGCGTCATGGCAAGCTTGGCCCCTCCCTCCGACGAACAATGCGACCTCGTGGGAGCGGGCTTGCCCCGCGATGGCAGCGCCAGACTCACAGGCGCCATCGCGGGGCAAGCCCGCTCCCACGCAAATCGCGCCAAGGCCCCCATGGCGAAGCGACTTCTCACACTCCTTGTACTGCTGCTCTGCGCCACCGCCCTCTGGTGGGCCTACGACAGCTTCCAGTCCCGCTACCTGCGCACCTTCGACAACCAGACCACCTTCTTCGACGGCAGCCAGCTGAGCCTGCCCCCCGAACTGGCAGGTCCAGGCCCGATCCGCGTGGTGCACTTCTGGGACCCGGCCTGCCCCTGCAACGTCGGCAACCAGCAGCACCTGGGCGAACTGGTCGAGCACTTCGCGCCGCAGGGCGTCAGCTTCCATGTTCTGCAGCGCCCCGGCAGCCACGGCCAGTTGCCGGCCAACCTCGCCGCGCTCAAGCCCCTGGCCAGCCTGCCCGGCAGCGAGCAGCTGCCAGCCACCCCCGCCGTGGCGATCTGGGACCGCGACGGTAACCTCGCCTACTTCGGCCCCTACAGCGAAGGCGCGGTGTGCAACTCCAGTAACAGTTTCATCGAGCCGATCCTCACGGCGCTAAATGAAGGCCGCCGGGTGCAGGCATCCAATACCCTGGCCGTCGGCTGCTATTGCCCCTGGGCCGGCTGACGCACCCGCGCCGGATTGCCCACCACCACCGCCCCCGCCGGCACATCGCGGGTTACCACACTGCCGGCGCCCACCACCGCATTGTCGCCGATAGTCACCCCCGGCAGGATAATCGCCCCGCCACCGATCCATACATTGTCGCCGATGGTCACGGGACGCCCGCTTTCTAGACCGCTACGGCGCAACTCATGATCCAACGGATGGTCGGCGGTATAGATCTGCACCGACGGAGCAATCTGGCAATCGGCACCGATGCGCACTGGCAGCACGTCGAGGATCACGCAGTTGAAATTCATGAAAGTGTTGGCGCCCACGCTGATGTTGTAGCCGTAGTCGCAGTGGAACGGCGGTCGGATCACCACCCCTTCGCCCACGCTGGCGAAATGCGCCGTCAACAAATCATGGCGCGCCTCATTAGGTTGCTCGACGCTGGCGTTGTAGCGGTGCATCCACTGCCGATTGGCCGCCTGTTCGGCTTGCAGCTCGGGGCAGCCGGCATGGTAGAGCTGGCCTGCCAGCATTTTCTGTTTTTCGCTGAGGGACATGGAAACTCCTTCCAGGGGACTATGCTCAGTTCGCGAATCCGCCGATGATCGGACCACATTTTCTCGTTCGAGTGCACAAGGAGTCTCGATGAAGCGCAGCCTGACCTTGCTGGCGGTGGTGATCGCCGTGGCCGCCGCAGGCACCGGTTACTGGTACGTGCGGGACAAGCAACCGCAACGTGACGGCGAGGTGGCCATCGGCGGATTGCAGGCGCCGGTCAGCGTGCGCTTCGATGCCCGTGGCGTACCCCACCTCCAAGCGCAGAACGAGCAGGACCTGTACCGCGCCCTGGGCTACGTGCATGCCCAGGACCGCCTGTTCCAGATGGAGATCATGCGCCGCCTGGCCCGCGGTGAACTGGCCGAAGTGCTGGGCGACAAGCTGCTGCCCACCGACACCCTGTTCCGCAGCCTGCGCATCCGCGACCAGGCGGCCCTGATGGCGCAGCGCCAGGACCGCCAGTCGCCGGCCTGGCAGGCGCTGCAGGCGTACCTGGACGGCATCAACCAGTGGCAGGCCGGCCACCCCAAACCGATGGAGTTCGACCTGCTCGGCATCCCGCCACGCCCCTTCACCGCCGAGGACACCCTGAGCATCGCCGGCTACCTCGCCTACAGCTTCGCCGCAGCATTCCGTACCGACCCTGCGCTGACCTACATCCGCGACCAGCTCGGCCCCGAATACCTGAAGATCTTCGACCTCGACTGGCAGCCCGACGGCGCCGTGGCCACGCCCCTGGCCGCCGCCGACTGGCGCAGCCTCGAGCAGCTGGCGCGGCTGAGCCACGACGCCCTGGGCGACGCCGGCATCCCGCAGTTCGAAGGCAGCAACGCCTGGGCCGTGGCCGGCAGTCGCACCCGCAGTGGCCGGCCGCTGCTGGCGGGCGACCCGCATATCAGCTTTGCCGTGCCGGCAATCTGGTACGAGGCGGAGCTGTCGGCGCCGGGGTTCAACCTGTATGGCTACTTCCAGGCACTCAACCCGTTCGCCCTGCTCGGCCACAATCGCGACTTCGGCTGGAGCCTGACCATGTTCCAGAACGACGACGTCGACCTGGTTGCGGAGCGGACCCATCCGCAGGACCCCGAGCAGGTGATGGTCGATGGCCGCTGGCAGCCACTGGAAAAGACCGAGCAGAAGATCGCGGTCAAGGGCGCGGAACCTGCCAGCATCACTCTGCGCCGCTCGCCCCACGGCCCGATCGTCAACAGCGTGCTCGGCGATACCGCAGGCCCGACGCCCATCGCCATGTGGTGGGCGTTCCTGGAAACCGACAACCCGATCCTCGAAGGCTTCTACCAGATCAACCGCGCCGACACCCTGGGCAAGATGCGCGAGGCGGCGGCCAAGGTCCAGGCGCCTGGATTGAACCTGGTATGGGCCAACGCCCGGGGTGACATTGGCTGGTGGGCAGCGGCGCGCCTGCCGATCCGCCCGGACGGCGTCAACCCGGCGTTCATTCTCGATGGCGCCAGCGGCCAGGCCACCAAGCCGGGCTTCTACCCGTTCAGCGCCAATCCGCAGCAGGAGAATCCGGCCAGCGGCTACATCGTCTCGGCCAACTACCAGCCACCCGGCGCAATCCCCGTGCCCGGCTACTACAACCTGGCCGATCGCGGTCGTCAGCTCGATCGCCAGTTGAGCGACCCGGACATCAAGTGGGACACCCAGAACAGCCAGGCCCTGCAACTGGACACCAGCACCGACTATGGCCCGCGCACCCTGGCGCCGCTGCTCGGCACCTTGCGCAATATCGCCCAGGGCGACGAGGAGAAGGAGCTGGTCGAGCAGTTGGCTGCCTGGCGCGGTGATTATCCGCTGGACTCCACCAGTGCCACGCTGTTCAACCAGTTCCTCTACGAACTGGCGTTCGCCGCCCTGCACGACGAGCTGGGCGACACCTGGTTCCCGGTGCTGATCAGCACCCGCGCCATCGACGCCGCCCTGCCGCGCCTTGCCGCGGACCCGACATCGCCCTGGTGGAACCAGCGCGGCGCCAGCGAACGCACCGACCGTGGCGCCATCGTGCGCCAGGCCTGGCAACGCAGCCTCAAGCACCTGCGCGAGACGTTCGGCAAGGATCCGGCCAGCTGGCAATGGGGCAAGGCCCACACCCTCACCCACAACCATCCGCTGGGGGTGAAGAAGCCGCTCAACCTGCTGTTCAATGTCGGCCCGTTCGCCGCCCCCGGCACCCACGAGGTGCCGAACAACCTGTCGGCGAAGATCGGCCCGGCGCCCTGGCCGGTCACCTATGGGCCTTCAACCCGCCGGGTGATCGACTTTGCCGACGCAGGCGCCGCGCTGACCATCAACCCGGTAGGGCAGAGTGGCGTGCCGTTCGACCGGCATTACGGCGATCAGGCCGAGGACTATATCGAGGGGCGCTATCACAAGGCGCGGATGGGGGTGATTCCGGCGCAGAGTACGTTGCGGCTAGTGCCGGGTAATTGATTCACCCCATCGCGGGGCAAGCCCGCTCCCACGTACGACCTTTGCCACCTGTGGGGGCAAGCCCGCTCCCACGCATGACCTTTGCCACCTGTGGGGGCAAGCCCATTCCCACGCGTGACCTTTGCCACCTGTGGGGGAAAGCCCGCTCCCACGCTTGACCTTTGCCAGTTGTGGGAGCGGGCTTGTCCCGCGATCAGCAGACGAGGCTCAACCCTGCCACTTGCCGCCTTCGACGATGACGCTCTCAGGCTTAGTGTCGTCGCTCAGTTCCTTGCGCACGTACTGGTCGTACAGCTTGAGCAGGAATTTCTCCTCGCCCAGCTTGGCCAGCTCGCTGTTCACCCAGTCACGCAGCTCGGTGTTGCCCTTCTTCACTGCCGGAGCAATCGGCGCCTCGTCGCCCAGCAGCTGCGGCAGCACGCGGTAGCCCGGGTTCTGCTTGGCCCAGCTGAACAGGATCAGGTTGTCCTGGGCATAGGCATCGCCACGACCATTGGCCAGGGCGGCCAGCGACTCGGTGTTCTTCTCGAACTTGAGCAGCTTCCAGTCCGGGTGATTCTTGGTCAGCCAGATATCGGCGGTGGTGCCGGTGGTGACGATGATGGTCTTGTCGGCCAGGTCGTCGAGCTTCTGTACCGGGCTGCCGTCGGCGACGATGGCCTGCACCGCCACGCGCAGGTTGGGGTTGGTGAAGTCCACCGCGTCCTTGCGCTCGGGGGTGACGGTCATGTTGGCGAGGATCAAGTCGACCTTGTCGCTCTGCAGGAACGGAATGCGGCTGGCGGGCTCGACGGCGACGAACTCGACCTTGCTTTCATCGCCCAGCAGGTCCTTGGCGAAGCGGCGGCCGATGTCGGTGTCAAAGCCCACGTAGCGGCCGCTTTCATCGACGAAGCCGAACGGTGGCTTGTCGGTGAACACGCCGACGATCAGCTTGTCGCGGGCCTTGATGGTTTCCAGGTAGCTGGTGGCCGGCGAGGCCGCGGCGGGCTTGGCCGGGTCTTCGGACTTGTTGCAGCCGGCCAGCAGGGCCAGGCCAAGCAGTGGAGCGAGCAGTTTGGCGAACGGGGCAGTCTTCATGACAGTTCCTTGTGCAGTGTCTTGGGCAGGCTTTCGACGAACGAGAATTTCTCCAGGAACTGCTGCGCGCGTGCGGTCTGCGGTTGGGTGAAGAAGCGCTCAGGGTGGTTCTGTTCAAGGATCCTGCCGGCCTCCATGAACACGATGCGATCGGCCACCGCGCGGGCGAAGGCCATTTCGTGGGTGACGATGAGCAGGGTCATGCCTTCGCGGGCCAGGCCCTGGATCACCTGCAGCACTTCCTTGACCATTTCCGGGTCGAGGGCGGCGGTGACCTCGTCGAACAGCATCACCTGGGGGTTCATGCACAGCGAGCGGACGATGGCGATGCGTTGCTGCTGGCCACCGGAAAGCTGGCGGGGAAAGGCGTCGCGCTTGTCCAGCAGGCCTACCCGGGCCAACAGCGCCTCGGCCTGGGCCTGGGCCTCGCGGCGTTCGCGCTTCTGCACCTTCAGCGGGCCCAGCAGCAGGTTGTCGATCACGCTCATGTGGCCGAACAGGTGGTAGCTCTGGAACACCATGCCGACCCGCTGGCGCACCTGGCGCCAGTCGGTGTCGGGGCCGAGCAGCTCCTGGCCGTCGAGGCGCAGGCTGCCGCCCTGGGCCTCCTCCAGGCCGTTGAGGCAGCGCAGCAGGGTGCTCTTGCCGCAGCCGCTGGGGCCGAGAATCACCACCACCTCGCCGGCCTGGACCTTGAGGTCGACGTCCGCGAGCACCTGGTGCTGGCCGAAGAACTTGTTGAAGCCTTGGAATTCGATCAATGGATTCATGCGTGGGCCCAGCGACGCTCCAGCACGCGGGAAGCGGCCGACAGCGGATAGCAGACAAGAAAGAAGAACAACAACAGTGCGCCGTAGATCAGCACCGATTCGTAGGTGCGCTCGATGATCTGCTGCCCCGCCTTGATCACTTCGACCACGCCGATCAGCACCGCCAGCGAGCTGGTCTTGATGATCCGCGTGTAGATGTTGATGGTCGGCGGGGTCATGCGCTTGAGCGCCTGGGGCAGCAGCACGTAGCCATACAGCTGCCAGCCGCCAAGGCCGATCGACAACCCCGCCTCACGCTGCCCGCGTGGCAGCGACTGCAAGGCGCCGCGCACCACCTCGCCGACCTCGCTGGCACCCCACAGGCCCAGCACCAGCACCGCGCACCAGAAGCTGGGAATGCTCAGGCCGAAGAAGATCGGCAAGCCGAAGAACACCAGGTACAGCCAGACCAGCACCGGGATTGCCCGGAACAGTTCCAGGTACACCTGCAGCAGGATGTTCAGCCAACGGTTGCCGAGGGTTGCCAGCACGCCGTAGAGCACGCCGCCCAAGGTGGCGAACAGGATGCCCAGGGCCGAGATCGCCAGGGTCTGCCAGGCGCCCGTGGCCAGTTGCGGCAGCGAAACCAGCAACAGCTCAATTCCCGAACTGGCCATGTTGCAGCCTCCGTTCCAGGTAGCGCAGCAGCAGCGACAGCGGCAGGAAGATCAGCACGCAGAGCAGGGTCAGCACGGCGAGCATTTCGTAGGTCTTGTAGTACAGGGCGATGTAGTTCTTGGTGGTGTAGAGGATCTCCGGCACCGCCACCGCCGACACCACGGTGGTCTCCTTGAGCAGGAACACGAAGTTGGCGAACAGCGCCGGCAGGCTGAGGATGCCGGCCTGGGGCAGGATCACATGGCGCAGCAACTGGCCCTCGGAGAGCCCTATGGAGCGTCCGGACTCCAGCTGCGCCCGCGGCACGGCCTCGACCCCGGCGCGCAGCACCTCGGTGAGATAGGCACCGCCCATGAAGGTCATGGTGATGATCGCGGCGGCAAAGCCCGACACTTTCACGCCCAGGCCGGGCAAGGCGAAATAGACGAAGAACAGCTGGATCAGCAGCGGTGTGTTGCGGGCCAGTTCCACGTAGCCCTTGACCAGGCGCCACAGGTACGGCGTGCGCAGCACCAGGATCGTCGCGTTGAGCAGGGCCACCAGCAGCGAGGTAGCGATGGCGATCGCCCCGACCTGCAGGGTCACGCCAACCGCCTTGAAGAAGGCCGGCAGTGTACTAAGCATGAAAGCGGTGTCGAAGCTCATGGAAGGGGCCTCGACACGGGGTCACGAAGGTACGGCATGGGGCAGGTCCAGGGTCGGCACGAGGGTGGCTCGGCGTCGTTACACGGGTAATGGCGCTGTGCCGGTAAGCACAATCACTAGACTCTAAAGCTATAAAAATATTTTTATAAATACCTTTATTGCATATCGATATCACTGCCCCGCTACGCTCGGAAATTTCCTTCATGACACACGGATCTTTCCGAGCAAATCCCCCTCCAAGGGGTTTCAAACTGTGACTTGCACGGCCCATCACATTCAACAAGGAAGACAACGATGAACAGCCCCTGCTTGCCTGCTTCGAATGAACAACTGCTGTGGCTCCTGGCACTGCGCCGGGCGCTGGCCAGTCAGCGTTGAAGACGCCATCGCGGGGCAAGCCCGCTCCCACGCAGCTTGTTCTCACAAATGTGAGGCACCTGTGGGAGCGGGCTTGCCCCGCGATTAGGGCCGGACCTGCCGCCCCCTCATCAAGCCAGCCCAAACAAAAACGCCGACGCAAAATGCGTCGGCGTTTCTCGTACCAGGCCGCGTATCAGAACGCCGGCAGTACCGCACCGCTGTACTTCTTCTCGATGAACGCCTTCACTTGCGGGCTGGTCAGCGCCTTGGCCAGCTTCTGGATGGCCTCGCTGTCCTTGTTGTCCGGGCGGGCGACCAGGAAGTTCACGTACGGCGAGTCGCTGCCTTCGATCACCAGGGCGTCCTTGGCCGGGTTCAGGCCAGCTTCGAGGGCGTAGTTGGTGTTGATCATGTCCAGGTCGACCTGATCCAGCACACGCGGCAGCATGGCCGATTCCAGCTCGCGGAACTTGAGCTTCTTCGGGTTCTCGGCGATGTCTTTCGGCGTGGCCAGGGCGTTCTTCGGGTCCTTCAGGGTGATCAGGCCAGCCTTCTGCAGCAGCAGCAGGGCGCGGCCGCTGTTGCTGCCTTCGTTGGGGATGGCGACGGTGGCGCCGTCCTTCAGCTCGGCCAGGCTCTTGACCTTCTTCGAGTAGCCACCGAACGGCTCGACGTGCACGCCGATCACGGTTTCCAGGTGGGTGCCCTTGCCTTCGTTGAAGTTCTTCAGGTACGGCAGGGTCTGGAAGTAGTTGGCATCCAGGCGCTTCTGGTCGACCTGCACGTTAGGCTGGACGTAGTCGGTGAAGACCTTGATCTGCAGGTCCACGCCTTCCTTGGCCAGGGTCGGCTTGATCAGTTCGAGGATTTCGGCATGCGGCACGGGCGTGGCGGCGACCACCAGTTTCTCGGCGGCATTGGCCAGGCCAGCGAACGACAGGGCGGCGGCCAGGGCGGTGGTCAGCAGGGTCTTTTTCATGGTGATCCTTGTTCTGGAGCTGGGCCATCGCAGATGGCGAGTCAGGTGCCCATCCGTTCGGGTGGGCGTGAACGGACAATACCGAGATTTTTTATTCCGTAACAATATCTTTTGATTAGCTGCTTATTCCAAAAACAAATCGCCATCACCGCCTTTGCTTATGAACGGCCAGGCACACCTCTACGGCGCGGATTCGCCCAATTGCGCCAAGGCTGCGCCCAGCAGCCCGCGCAGTTCGGCCAGGGTTTGCGGCTCCCGACTGGCGCGCAGTTGCGCGAGCTGACGGGCCAGGCTGGCCAGCGGGGCGGTATCCGGAAGGTCGAGGTGCTCGGGAAGGATCTCCTCGCCATCACTGACCAGCAGGGCGAAGTGGATGACGTTCTCCAGCTCACGGGTATTGCCCGGCCAGGCATGGGCCTCCAGCGCCTGCTGGGCCGCCTCGCTGATCAAGGGCAGCGGCCGATCCAGGCGCACGCTGTAGATGCCGACGAAGTACTCGGCCAGCGGCAGGATATCGCCGACCCGATCACGCAATGCCGGCAGCTCGAGTTCACCCTCGTGCAGGTAATGGTAGAGCCGCTCGTTGAAGCGCCCGGCGCGCACGGCCTGGGCCAGGTCGATGCTGGACGCGGCCACCAGCCGCACATCGACCGCCTGCGGCTGGGTGGCGCCGACCCGGGTTACCTCGCGGTTCTCCAGGGCCGCCAGCAGCTTGCCCTGGATCGCCAGGGGCAGGTCGGCGATCTCGTCCAGGTATAGCGTGCCGCCGTTGGCCGAGCCGAACCAGCCGGCTCGACTGCTGGCGGTGCCGCCCTGGGTGCCGGCGCTGTAGCCGAACAATTCGGCATCGGCGTAGGTCGGGCTGATGGCCGCGCAGTTGACCGACACGAACAGCCCGCCGCGGTCACTGGCGCGGTGGATCTGCCGGGCCAGCAGTTCCTTGCCAGTGCCGGTTTCGCCACGGATCAGCACCGGCAGCGGTTGTGGCGCCAATCGCTCCAAGGCCTGGCGCAGCGACTGGGAGCGCGGATCGACGAACACCAGCGCCTTGGCGCGGATGCTCAACGGGCTCTTGTCCAGTTCGGGGAAGGTCAGCAGCGGCTGGCCGAAAGCAGTGTGGAATGTCATGGAATGCTCCCGCCCCGGTCGCAGGCGGCCGGGGATTCGATTCGTTCGATGAAAACCGGCGGATCAGGCGCGGCGCAGCGCGCGCTGATCGATACGGGCCTGCAAGCGGTAGAGGTAGGCAAAACCCTGTTCCCAACGCTCATGGCCCGACTTGACGTTGATATGTCCGGCGTCGGCCAGCAGCCCGGCCTCGGCGCCCCAGGCCTGGGCCAGGTACAGCGCACGCGGCACGCTCACCGCCGGGTCGTTGTCGGAGCTGACCACCTGGCTGGGGAACGGCAAGGCCTGCAGTGGAATCGGCGCGAAGTTGCGCAGGGCCGGTGCGCAGGTCGGCCGTTCGACATCCGCCGGCGCCACCAGCAGCGCACCGCGCACCCGGCGCAGCAGCTCGGGGCTGGCCTGGGCGGCCCAATGGGCGACCGTGACACAGCCCAGACTGTGGGCAATGAGAATCACCGGCGAGCGTTCAGCGGCAATCGCCTGCTCCAGCGCCTGGACCCAGTCGCGCCGCTGCGGGGTCAGCCAGTCATGCTGCTCGACCCGGGCGCTGTTGGGCAGGCTGCGCTGCCAGTGACTCTGCCAATGGTTGTCTGGCGATCCTTGCCAGCCCGGCACAATCAGGTAACGAATCGACTCATTGCGCATGGGGACGCCTCCGGAAGTTTGCGTGCTTGGGTGCAAGTATAGGGAGGGGGTTATATTCGTAAAGGAATAAGAAGCTATTTATTAATAACTATAAATTCAAAGCCGCAGTGTTCGAACCCTGCGCCTCTCCCCTGTAGGAGCGGCCTTGTGCCGCGAAAGGGCTGCGTAGCGGCCCCGCGATCTGTGCATGTCGCCAATACATTGGGGCCGCTTTGCGGCCCTTTCGCGGCACAAGGCCGCTCCTACAGGGGTATGCATGGCTTTCAGCGGGCATAAAAAAAGGGCCATCCCCTGCCAAGGAAAATGGCCCCTAAGCACTTGCCTGAAGAGGGTATCGCCGGTCAGCGGGCGGTGATCACCGCCAGCTTGCTGATCCCGGCACGCTCGATCGCCGCCATCGCCCGGGCGACCTCGCCGTAGTTCACACCATCGTCGGCCTGCAGCTGCACACGCAGCTCGGCGTCCTTGTCCTTGGCAGCCTTGAGGTTGGTCTCCAGCAAGTCGGGCTGGATCTCGTCCTTGTTGATGAACAGCTTGCCGCTGCCGTCGATGCTCACCACCAGCGGGTCCTTCTGCTCGACCGGGGCCACGGCCTCGGTCTTGGGCAGGTTGATCGGGATGGCATTGGTCAGCAACGGCGCGGTGACGATGAACACCACCAACAGCACCAGCATGACGTCCACCAATGGCGTGACGTTGATTTCACTCAACACTTCATCGCTGTCCTGGGTCGAGAAGGCCATGTCAGGAGGCCTCCTTCACAGGCTGGGTGAAGCCGGTGTGCTGGCGCTGCACCGCCGGGTGCACCAGCACGCGGAAGGCACTCTTCTGCGCCAGGCTGTAGAAATCGTGGGCGAAGTCGTCGAGGTCCGCCGCAGTCAGCTTCAGGCGACGGAGGAAGTAGTTGTAGACCAGCACCGCCGGCACCGCGACGGCGATACCCACGCCGGTGGCGACCAGCGCCGCGCCGATCGGGCCGGCCACGGTTTCCAGGCTCGCCGAGCCCGCCGCGCTGATGCCCTTGAGCGCCTCCATGATGCCCCACACGGTGCCGAACAGGCCGATGAACGGCGAGGTGCTGCCGATACTGGCCACCACTGCCAGGCCGGTCTCCAGCGAACGGCGCTCGCGGACGATCTGCTGGCGCAGGGCGCGCTCCAGGCGATCCTGGTGGTTGATGGCCTGGCTGAGATCACTGGCCTGGCCTGGCTCGCCAACCGCGATCGCCGCAAAGCCCGCCTGGGCGACACGGGCAGCCGGGCCGGGCAGATCGTGGGCGGGCTCGGCGGCGGAGTCGAGGCTGGACGCGGCCCAGAACTGCTGGTGGAAGCGTTTGTCCTGGTTCTTCAGGCGCACGAACTGCACGACCTTGACCAGGGCCAGTGCCCAGGTGGCGACGGAGAAGCCGACCAGCAGCCAGATGACCGCGCTTTCAACGGATTCGAGGGGGGATGCCAACAAGCTCATGATGAAGTCCTTCCTGTATGCGGTCGCAAGTTAACGAAGCTTGAAATCGATCGGTACGCTGACCCAGCCCACCTGGGCCACGTCGCCCTGCTTGGCCGGGACGAAGCTCCAGCGCTTCACCGCGGCCAATGCGGCGGCGTCCAGGGCGTCGCGGCCACTGCTCTTCTGGACCTGGACCTGCCCTGGCTTGCCACTGGGCAGCACTTCCACGCGCAGCAGCACGGTGCCTTCCCAGCCACGGCGCTGGGCCATCTGCGGATACTCCGGCGCCGGATTCTTCAGGTACGCGGCGTTGGCCGAGGCCGGGGTCACTGGCGCAGGCGCGGGTGGCGCGGGTGCCGGCGCCGGGGGTGATGGCGCGGCAACCGGTTTCGGCGGTGGCGCCTCGACTGGCTTGGGCTGCGGCTTGGCCACGGGCTTGGGCACTGGCTTGGGTTTCAGGACCGGCTTGGGCGCGGGCTTGGCAGCCAGTTCGTCGACCACTGGTGGCGGTGGCGGCGGCTGGACCACAGGGGCCGGCGGCGGCGGTTCGACTACCGGTGGTGCGGGCGCGGCGAACTCGATGGTCATGGGCGGAATCTTCGGCGGGATGACCGGCAGCTCAGGGGTCGGCTGGTGGCTGACCCAGTACGCCGCCGCGCCGTGCAGCACCAGCACCAGCAGGCCCAGCACCAGCTTGTCGCGACGCTTGAGGCCGCTGACCGGCGTGCGTTGCAGGCGCAACTGGCCCAGCGGCAGGCGCAGCGTGCGTCCGAGCTCGACCAGGTCACCCGATGCCGGGCGCCATGGCTGGTCGTAGGCCCTGACGGCCGTCTGGACATTGCCCATTGCTAAAACTCCTGGGGTTCTTGATTCAGGTGTGTGGCTGAATCATCGGTGCCAGGTGCTTAGCTCATAAAGAAATGTTTAAACTTAAAATTAGACCTTAATGGAATAATGATTTTCATGGTCTGTCCATAGCCCGCGTCGTTCGCGGCCTGCCGCAGAACAGCTCAAGAATGATGCCTTATAGGCATTCAAAATATTCGTTCAAGGCATCAATTCACCGCGAGGGCTTCGCCCTCGATCGCGGCACAAGGCCGCTCCTACACAAGAGATCGCGGTGCCCTGTAGGAGCGGCCTTGTGCCGCGATGGGCTGCGCAGCAGCCCCGGCAATCTCGCAGGCAATAAAAAACCCGGGACCATGCCCGGGTTTTCCATCACAAGCGCCGGCTCAGATATCCGCCACCTTCTGCCACACCTTCGGCCGGAAGAACAACGTCTCCCCCCGCGCCAGCCCGGTGAGGCTGTCGTGATCCTTGACCACCTCGGCCTCGATCAGCTCGCTCTGCCCTTCCACCTTCAGCGTCACCCGCGTGGTCGCACCCAGCGGACGGATATCGCGCACTTCGGCGGCATGATGCCCCTCGGTCTCATGGCGCGACAGCGACACCTCGTGCGGACGGAACAGCACGTGGTGCCCTTCGCTCAGCGCCAGGCGGTTGGAATCGCCAAGGAAGTGATAGACGAAGTCGTTGGCCGGTTTCTCGTACACCTCGCCGGGCGAACCGATCTGCTCGATCACGCCCTTGTTCATCACCACGATACGGTCGGCGACTTCCATGGCCTCTTCCTGGTCGTGGGTGACGAACACCGAGGTCAGGTTGATGTCCTCGTGCAGCCGCGCCAGCCAACGGCGCAGCTCCTTGCGCACCTTGGCATCCAGCGCCCCGAACGGCTCGTCGAGCAGCAGTACCTTGGGCTCCACCGCCAGGGCACGGGCCAGGGCGATACGCTGGCGCTGGCCACCGGACAGCTGCTCGGGGTAGCGGTCGGACAACCAGTCGAGCTGGACCATGTTCAACAGTTCATGGACCTTCTCGGCGATCTTGCTCTCGCTCGGGCGCTCGCCCTTGGGCTTCATGCGCAGGCCGAAGGCGACGTTGTCGAACACGCTCATGTGGCGGAACAACGCGTAGTGCTGGAACACGAAACCGACGTTGCGATCGCGCACATCATGGCCGGACACGTCCTCGCCGTGGAACACGATGCTGCCGTTGTCCGGGGTCTCGAGGCCGGCGATGATGCGCAAAAGGGTGGTCTTGCCGCAGCCGGACGGGCCGAGCAGAGCCACCAGCTCGCCGCTGTGGATATCCAGGTTGATGTTGTCCAGGGCCTGGAAGCTGTTGAAGCGCTTGCTGACGTTACGAACTTCGATCGACATGAATCATTCCTCCGCGGCGCTGTGGCGCAGGCGGTTAATACGGTTCTCGCTCCACTGCTTGAGCAGCAGGATGAAGAGCGCCAGGATCAGCAGCAGGCTGGCCACGCTGAAGGCCGCGACGTGGTTGTACTCGTTGTAGAGGATCTCCACGTGCAGCGGCAAGGTGTTGGTGACGCCGCGGATATGGCCCGACACCACCGACACCGCGCCGAACTCGCCCATGGCCCGGGCGGTGCACAGCACCACGCCGTAGATCAGGCCCCATTTGATGTTCGGCAGGGTGACGTGCCAGAACATCTGCCAGCCGTTGGCGCCGAGCAGGCGCGCGGCCTCCTCTTCTTGCGTGCCCTGCTCCTGCATCAGCGGGATCAGTTCACGGGCGACAAACGGCACGGTGACGAAGATGGTCGCCAGGACGATGCCCGGCAGGGCGAAGACGATCTGGATATCGTGATCCTGCAGCCACGGCCCGAACAGGCCTTGCGCGCCGAACATCAGCACGTAGACCAGGCCGGCGATCACCGGTGACACCGAGAACGGCAGGTCGATCAGGGTTACCAGCACGCTCTTGCCGCGGAACGTGTACTTGCTCACGCACCAGGCGGCGGACACGCCGAACACCAGGTTCAGCGGCACCGAGATGGCCACGGCCAGCAGGGTCAGCTTCAATGCCGACAACGCGTCGGCCTCGAAGATCGCTTCGAAGAACGTGCCGAAGCCGTTCTTCAGCGCCTGCGACACCACGATCACCAGCGGCAGCGCCAGGAACAGCGCGAAGACGATCCAGGCCAGGGTGATCAGCACCCGGCGCGAGGTGGCGCTGCTGCGTCGGGCGGCGTTGGCGGCGGCGGTTGCGCTCATGGGTTGACTAGACATTGCCGGCCTCCTTCAAGGGGTTTCGATGCGTCGCTGCAGCAGGTTGATCAGCAGCAGCAGGATGAAGGAAACCACCAGCATCAGCACGCCGATGGCGGTGGCGCCGGTGTAGTCGTACTGGTCGAGCTTGACCATGATCAGCAACGGCAGGATCTCGGTCTTCATCGGCATGTTGCCGGCGATGAAGATCACCGAACCGTACTCGCCCACGCCCCGGGCGAAGGCCAGGGCGAAACCGGTCAGCCAGGCTGGCAGCAAAGCCGGCGCCAGCACATGACGGAACACCTGCAAGGGCTTCGCACCCAGGCAGGCGGCGGCCTCTTCCACTTCACGTGGGATGTCGGCCAGCACCGGCTGCACCGTACGCACCACGAACGGCAGGGTGACGAAGGTCAGCGCCAGGGTGATGCCCAGGGGGGTGTAGGCGATCTTGAAGCCGAGGTCGGTGGCGAACTGCCCGACCCAGCCCGCCGGGGCGTACAGGGCGGTCAGGGCGATGCCGGCGACGGCGGTGGGCAGGGCGAACGGCAGGTCGATCATCGCATCGATGATCTTGCGCCCGGGGAAGGTATAGCGCACCAGCACCCAGGCCAGCAGGGTGCCGATCACACCGTTGATGATGGCGGCGAACAGGGCGGTGCCGAAACTCAGTTTCAGCGCGGCGATGACCCGTGGCGCGCTGACGATATTCCAGAACTGCTCCCAGGTGAGCTGCGAGGCATGGATGAACATGGCCGCCAGCGGTATCAGCACGATCAGGCTGAGGTACACCAAGGTGTAGCCCAGCGTCAGCCCGAAGCCGGGTATGACGGGGGAAATGCGACGTGACATAAAGGTCCCTGGTTGAACGCACGAAGCCCGGAAAGGCTCCCGGGCTGGTGCTAGCTTCTGAATCCCGGGGCTGCTGAGCAGCCCTTTCGCGGCACAAGGCCGCTCCTACAACAGCACGCGATTTCCTGTAGGAGCGGCCTTGCGCCGCGAAAGGGCCGCACAGCGGCCCCGCTTTTCCCTGGCGTTTACTGTGCCTGATAGATCTGGTCGAACACCCCACCATCATTGAAGAACTTCGGCTGCGCAGTCTTCCAGCCCCCGAAGTCCTTGTCGATGGTCACCAGGTCCAGTTTCGGGAACTGCTTGCCGAATTCGGCGGCGACCTTGGCGTCACGCGGACGGTAGAAGTTTTCTGCGGCGATCTTCTGGCCAGCCGGGCTGTACAGGTGCTTGAGGTATTCCTCGGCGATCTTTTCGTTGCCCTTCTTCTCAGCGTTCTTGTCGACCACCGCCACCGGTGGCTCGGCCAGGATCGACAGCGAAGGCACGACGATCTCGAACTTGTCGGCGCCGCCGTCCTCCTTCAGCGCCAGGAAGGCCTCGTTCTCCCAGGCCAGCAACACATCGCCCTGGCCGTTGTTGACGAAGGTGATGGTCGAGCCACGGGCACCGGTATCGAGCACCGGCACGTGCTTGAACAGCTCCTGCACGTAGGCCTTGGCCTTGTCTTCATTGCCGCCGGCCTTGAGGCCATAGGCCCAGGCGGCGAGGAAGTTCCAGCGGGCGCCGCCGGAGGTTTTCGGGTTGGGGGTGATGACCGAGACGTCCTTCTTGATCAGGTCGCCCCAGTCCTTGATGCCTTTCGGGTTGCCCTTGCGCACCAGGAACACGATGGTCGAGGTATAGGGGGTGCTGGCGTCCGGCAGGCGCTTCTGCCAGTCCTCCGGCAGGGTCTTGCCGAGCTTGGCGATCTCGTCGATGTCGCCGGCCAGGGCCAGGGTCACCACATCGGCGCGCAGGCCGTCGATCACCGCGCGCCCCTGCTTGCCCGAACCACCGTGGGACTGCTGGATCTTCACCTTGTCGCCCGGGTGAGCGGCCTGCCAGTGCTTGATGAACTCGGCGTTGTACTGCTGGTACAGCTCGCGGGTCGGGTCATAGGACACGTTCAGCAGTTCGTAGTCCTTGGCGATCGCGGAACCGGCAAAAACGGCACTGGCCAGGGCGGCAAGCGCATAACGGCGGATGGACATGGTGAAGCTCCCGATTGGCATTTTTCTAGTTTTTGAAGTGATGCGGTGTCAGCCGGACTTGTTGCCGGGCTGCTGCAGGCGGAACTTCTCCTTGCGTTCGATCTGCACCACCTGGGCGTTGTGCACGGTGATCTCCACCGCGCCGAAGCGCAGGTCGCGCAGCGCGCTCTGGATTTCACGCAGAATGGTGGCTTCGTCCTGACCGTCGATGCTGCGCAGAGATGCACTCATGCTCGTTCTCCTGTGAGTAAGGGTGCCGGGCAGAGGTTTGAAGGGGATTTGCGCCTGGCTTGAAGGCAATAGTAGTGAGGCGCGGATATTCTTAAAAATACTGTTTAAGAATGTTTATATAACCAACTTTAGGTAGATACCCTGTAAGAGCGGCCTTGCGCCGCGATGGGCTGCGCAGCAGCCCCGACAATTCTGCAAGATGCCCAGATCCTGGGGCTGCTACGCAGCCCATCGCGGCACAAGGCCGCTCTTACAAGGGTCAATGTGGTCGCGGAGTTTTGTCCTCGGGCTCGCGGATCTTGTACCAGGCCACATACAGCGCCGGCAGGAACAGCAGCGTCAGCAGCGTTGCACTGATGATGCCGCCAATCATGGCGTAGGCCATCGGCCCCCAGAACACTTCCCGGGCGATCGGGATCATGCCCAGGCTCGCCGCCGCCGCCGTCAGCAGGATCGGCCGACGGCGGTGATTGGTCGCCTCCACCACCGCATCCCAGGGCGAATAGCCCTGCTCCTCGAACTCGTCGATCTGGGTCACCAGGATCACCGAGTTGCGGATGATGATACCGGCCAGGGCAAGAATCCCGAGGATCGCCACAAAGCCCATCGGCGTGCCCGTGGGCACCAATGCCAGCACCACGCCGATCAACCCCAGGGGCGCGACGCTGACCACCAGGAACAGCTTCTGCACGCTGTGCAGCTGGATCATCAGGAAGGTCGCCATCAGGAACAGCATCAGCGGGATCACGGCGGCGATCGGCCCCTGGGCCTTGGCGCTCTCTTCCACCGTACCACCGGTGGCCACGTCGTAGCCCACCGGCAGCTTGCCGGCGAAGTCATCGATGCCGGGCTTGAGTTCGGCTACCAGGTCGGTGGGCTGGATGTCACCGACCACCGAGGCCTTGATGGTGATGGTCGGCTTGCGGTCGCGGCGCCACACCAGCGGCTGCTCCTGCTCGTAGCGCACGGTGGCGAAGGCCAGCAGCGGGATCGAGGCGCCGCTGGGCGTGACGATCTGCAGGTTCTGCAAGGTATCCGGCGAGCCGCGTTCGCTGTCCTCGGCGCGGGCCACCACGTTGACCAGGTAGATGTTGTCGTTGACCTGGGTGACCGGCACGCCGCTGACGATGCTGTTCATCACATTGGCCACGTCCTCGGACGACAGGCCCAGCTGGCGCGCCTTGTCCTGGGCGATCTCGATGCGCAGCACCTTGCCGGGCTCGTTCCAGTCGTAGATCATCTCGCCGATGTGTTCGTTGCTGTCGAGCAGGGTCGCCAGCTCGATGGCATGCCGGCGCACCTGGTCGATATCCTTGCCGCTGACCCGGTACTGGATCGGTCGACCCACCGGTGGACCCATCTCCAGCGACTGGACGTTGGTACCGATACCGACGAACTCCTCGTGCAGCAGCTTCTGCAGGCGCTGCATCATGCCCTCGCGCTCCTCGAAGCCCTTGCTGACGATCACCAGCTGGGCGTAGTACGGGTTCTGCAACTGCTGGTCGAGGGGCAGGTAGAAGCGAATCGCGCCCTGGCCGATGTAGGTACTCCAGCGCGCCAGGTCCGGGTCGTCCTTGATCCTCGCCTCCAGGCGGTCGACGACCTTGCGCGTTTCCTCGATCGAGGCGTTCTGCGGCAGGTTCAGGTCGACCAGGATCTCCGGCCGGTCCGACGACGGGAAGAACTGGTTCTGCACGAAACGCATGCTGAAGATCGACAGGGCGAACAGCAGCACCGTGCCGATGATGGTCAGCCAGCGGTGGCGCATGCACCACAGCAACCCGCCCTCGAATGCCCGGCCGACACGCCCGGGCTCGGCCTCGTGCGCCTTGAGCTTGCTGCTGCTGAGAATGTGCACACCCAGCACCGGTGCGAAGAACACCGCCACCACCCAGGACACCAGCAAGGCCACGGCGATCACCGCGAACAGGGTGTAGGTGTACTCGCCCGCGGAGCTGGCATTAAGACCGATCGGCACGAAGCCGGCCACCGTCACCAGGGTGCCGGTGAGCATGGGGAACGCCGTGGAGGTGTAGGCGAAGGTGGCCGCCTGCTCCTTGGTCTCGCCCATCTCCAGGCGCGTGACCATCACCTCGACGGTGATCATCGCGTCATCCACCAGCAGGCCCAGGGCGATGATCAGCGCACCAAGCGAGATCCGCTGCATGGTGATGTCGCTGTATTCCATGAACACGAAGACCATGGCCAGCACCAGCGGGATCGAGCAGGCCACCACCAGCCCCGCGCGGATGCCGAGGCTGACGAAGCTCACCGCCAGGACGATCACCACGGCTTCGAACAACGCGCTGGTGAAGCCGCCGACCGCCTGCTTGACCACCACCGCCTGGTCGGACACGTTGTGCACGCCAACGCCCACCGGCAGGTCGCGGACGACGCGGTCCATCCGCGCCTTCAGGGCCGCGCCGAACACCTCGATGTTGGCGCCGGCCTTCATGCCGATCGCCAGGCCGATGGCGGTCTGGCCGTTGAAGCGGAACATCGGCGACGGCGGATCGACATAGCCGCGCTCGATATCGGCGATGTCGGCCAGGCGGAAGAAGCGGTCGTTGATGCGCAGGTTCACCGTCTGCAGGTCCTTCTCCGAGGCGAACTGCCCGGTGGTGCGCACCGAGATGCGCTCGGGCCCGGCCTCGATCACCCCGGCCGGGGTCACCGCGTTCTGCTGCTGCAGGGCCTGCATGGCCTGGCCCTGGTCGATGCCCAGCGCGGCCAGCTTGCGGGTGGAGAAATTCAGGTACAGCACTTCGTCCTGGGTACCGATCAGCTCGACCTTGCCGATATTGGGCACTTCGCGCACTTCGGCCCGCGCCACCTCGACATAGTCGCGCAGCTGGCGCAGGGTGAGGCCGTCGGCGGTGAAGGCGTAGATCGAACCGAACACGTCACCGAACTCATCGTTGAAGGCGGGCCCCTGGATGCCTGCGGGGAACTGTCCGCGGATGTCCTGGATCTTCTTGCGCACCTGGTACCAGATCTCGGGGATGTCCTTGGCCTTGGTGGTGTCGCGCAGGTAGACGTAGACCGTGGATTCGCCCGGGCGGGTATAGCTTTTCACGTAGTCGAGCGAATCGAGCTCTTCGAGCTTCTTCTCGATGCGGTCGGTGACCTGATACAGGGTCTCGTCCTGGGTGGCGCCGGGCCAGCGGGTCTGGATGACCATGGTCTTGATGGTAAAGGACGGGTCTTCCTCACGGCCGAGGTTGAAGTAGGAGAAGATCCCCATCAGCAGGCCGACGAACATCAGGTACCAGACGAAGGACTGGTGCTTCAGCGCCCACTCCGAGAGGTTGAAGCTTCCTTTCATTGCGCGTCCTCGTCGAAGGTGACCTTCTGGCCGGGCTTGAGGCTGTTCACTCCAGCGGTCACCACGCGCTCGCCGGGCTGCACGCCGGAGGCCAGGACGATGCTGTCGGCGGTACGCTCGATCAACGCGACGTCACGGGTGGCCACGGTTTTCTGCTGCGGATCGACCACCCACACCTGGGTCTTGCCGTCACGTTCGAGCAGCGCGGTCAGCGGCAACTCGCTGCGCGGGCTCACCGCCGAGGTCAGGGTGACGCTGACCGCGGTGCCCAGGTGGAAGGCATCGGGCGTGCTGGTCAGGGTCAAGCGGGCGCGACGGGTACGGGTGGTGGCGTCGGCCTGTGGCTCGAGCTCGCGCAGCGTGGCGGTGGTATTGATGGCTGGGTCGAGCTGCGAGGCGACGGTGAAGGTGAGGTCCTTGTTCAACTGTTCGGCGAGCGGAATCGGCAGGTCGATCACCGCCTCCTTGACGTCCGGACGGGCCAGGGTGACCACGGCCTGACCGGCGCTGACGGTCTGCCCCGCCTCGGCCTGCCAGGCGGTGACCACCGCCGCATGATCACTGCGCAGGGTGCTGTAGCCGAGCTGGTCGCGGGCCTGGCTGACCGCCGAGCGTGCCTGCTCCAACGCGGCGCCGGTGGTCTTCAGGTCGGTCTGGGCGATGTCCAGCTGGGCCTGGGCGCCGACTCCACGGTCGTACAGCTGCTGCTGGCGGCGGGCATTGGCCTGGGCGTTGATCCATTGCGCCTGGACCTTGGCCAGGTCGCCTTCGGCGGCGCGCAGCTGGTTTTGCTGGTCGGTAGGGTCGAGGGTGGCCAGGGTGTCGCCAGGGCTTACCCGGGCGCCGACATCCAGCCAGCGTCGGGCAATGCGTCCGGACACCCGGAACCCCAGGGTGCTTTCGTAGCGGGCCTGGATGGCGCCGGCAAAGCGGCCCAGCTGCGACTGTACCTGCGGCTCGACCAGCGTCGACAGCACCGGGCGTATCGCCTCAGGCGGCGCCTCATCGCCCCCGCAGGCAGCGAGCATCAGGCTGGCGGACACTATCAGCAACTGACGTTTCATGGTGCAGCCCCTCCGTCCTTGGCGCTGACCTTCTCGACCTGCATGCCCGGGTGCAGCAACTGCCCACCGCCCACCACCACGGTCTCGCCGCCCTTGATACCGTCAGCGATCACCACCTTGCCGGTGAGGTAGCGCGCCACCTGGACCTTGCGCAACTCGACCTTGTCGCCCTCGCCCACCACCCACACCGCCGGCTCCTTCAGCGCCTTGGTCAGCGCCGACCACGGCAATTCGATGCTGGGCCGGCCCTGAGTGTTGCCGGTGGCCGTGACCGGTGAGCCCAACTGCATGCCCGCCGGCACGTTGCGCAGCGCGACCTTGACCTGCACCGTGCCGCTCTCGGCGGACACCGTCGGAGTGATCTCGCGGACCCGGCCCTCGGCCTTGATCGCCGGGTTGTCCAGCAAACTGACGACGACGCCCTCATCACTGGGGGACTTCACCAGCAGCGATTCGTAGACATTAAACACCGCGTCACGGTCGCCATCGACCGCCAGGCTGAAGATCGGCATGGTCGCCTGCACCACCTGGCCAACCTCGGCCTGGCGCGCGGTGATCACCCCGTCGGCTTCGGACACCAGCGCCGTGTAACTCAGCTGCTCGTTGGCGTTGGCCAACTGCGCCTGGGCGGCCTTCAGCGCGCTCTGGCTGCTGCGCAGCGCGGCT
The DNA here is from genome assembly GCF_028369275.1 of Mitsuaria sp. RG. Taxonomy (NCBI): domain Bacteria; kingdom Pseudomonadati; phylum Pseudomonadota; class Betaproteobacteria; order Burkholderiales; family Sphaerotilaceae; genus Roseateles; species Mitsuaria sp. RG. The sequence continues at coordinate 57,974 of NZ_JAQMYQ010000001.1, read as the reverse complement.
TCCGCGGAATCGTACTCACTCTGGCTGGTGTAGCCCTTGGGCAGGAGCTTCTGTTGGCGCACGAACGCGGCGCTGGTCTGGGTGACCCGCGCCTGCTCGGCGAACACCTCGGCCTTGGCCGAATCAACGGTGTTCTGCAGGTCCTTCGGATCCAGGCGCGCCAGCACCTGGTTGGCCTTGACGTGGTCGCCGACATCGACGCCGCGGGCGATGATCTTGCCGCCTACGCGGAACGAAAGGTCGGTCTGCACCCGCGCCTGCACGTCACCGGTCAAGGTGACCCGGGCGGCAAAGTCGGTGGGCTGCACCTGTTGCACCGCGACCCGGGGCAATACCGGGGCAGCTTCTTCCTTGCCACAGCCCGAAAGCATGAACAGCAGCCCCAGGCAAACGACCATCGGCGGACGCGTTACCGTCATGCAGGCTCCTTGCTTCGACAAAGGGTGAGAGGGATGCGTTTGAAGCGTAGATCAGGGATGGACAAACGACACCGATGTCGGCTCAACAAAGCACAGCGCTATCGGCGATACTGCCAGCCAGACGCTCAAGGACACCGCCGATGCTGACCACCCTGGCCATTGCCAACTACCGCTCGATCAACCAGCTGGTGATGCCGCTGGGGCGGCTCAACGTGATCACCGGTGCCAACGGCAGCGGCAAGTCCAACCTGTACAAAGCCTTGCGCCTGCTGGCCGAGACCGCCCGCGGCGGTGTGGTCAATGCGCTGGCTGCCGAGGGCGGGCTGGAGTCGACCTTCTGGGCCGGCCCCGAGAAGCTCACCCGGCGCATGCTCAACGGCGAGGTGCCAGTGGAGGGCGGGCCACGCCAGCAGGCCAGGCGCCTGAAGATGGGCTTTGCCAGCGAAGACTTCGGCTACGCGATCAGCCTCGGCCTGCCCGAACCCAGCCGGTCGCAGTTCGCCCTGGACCCGCAGATCAAGCAGGAGACGATCTGGGCCGGCCCCCTGTGCCGCCCCTCCAGCCAGCTGGTGCAACGCAACGCAGGGATGGTCAAGGCCCGTGACGGTCGCCAATGGCAGGTGCTGCACCAGCACATGACCGAATTCGACAGCCTGTTCGACCAGGTCGGCAGTCTCCAGGGCTCCCCCGAGGTGCCGCATCTGCGCGAGCAGATCCGCAGCTGGCGCTTCTACGACCATTTCCGTACCGATGCCGAAGCCCCAGCCCGGCAATCGCGACTGGGAACGCGCACGCCGGTGCTGCATCACGACGGCCGCGACCTCGCCGCCGCGCTGCAGACCATCGACGAGATCGGTGACCTGCAGGCCCTGCAGGACGCGGTGGGCGACGCCTTTCCCGGCGCCCGGCTCGCGGTCGACGCCCAGCCTGGCGGCCTGTTCGGCCTGCGTTTCCACCAGGCCGGGCTGCTGCGGCCGCTGAGCGCTGCGGAGTTGTCCGACGGGACCTTGCGCTACCTGTTGCTGGTGGCTGCCCTGCTCACGCCGCGCCCGCCGAGCATGATGGTGCTCAACGAGCCGGAAACCAGCCTGCACCCGGACCTGTTGCCAGCACTGGCGCGCCTGATCCGCCGAGCGGCGCAGCAATGTCAGGTGTGGGTGGTATCGCACGCGCCCCGGCTGGTGGCGGCGCTGGAGGAGGACGAGGGCTGCAACTCGATCCACTTGGAGAAAACGCTGGGACAAACCGGGATCGTCGGGCAGGGCATGCTCGATGAACCGGCCTGGTACTGGCCGGACCAAGGCTGAAAAGATCGCGGGGCAAGTCGCATCGGCGCACCGCCGCTCCCACGCCGGTCATTGGCGTGGGAGCGGGCTTGCCCCGCGATGGGTTGGCTCAGGCCTGCGCTGCGGCCTGGGCCGGACGGCGGGTCTGCGGCTGCGAGACGTTAGCCGCGGCGCCTTCTTCGATAGCCTGCTGGATCGCACGGCGGCGGCGCTCTTCGGCCTGGCGGCTGAAGTACCAGACCAGGAAGGTCACCAGCGACACCGACAGCAGGATCAGGCTGGCCACGGCGTTGATCTCCGGCTTCACGCCCAGGCGCACGGCCGAGAACACTTCCATCGGCAGGGTGGTCGAGCCCGGGCCGGAGACGAAGCTGGCCAGCACCAGGTCATCCAGCGACAGGGCGAACGACATCATGCCACCCGCCGCCAGCGATGGCGCGATCATCGGGATGGTGATCAGGAAGAACACCTTCCACGGCTTGGCGCCCAGGTCCATGGCCGCCTCCTCGATGGACAGGTCCAGCTCGCGCAGGCGCGCCGACACCACCACCGCCACATAGGCGGCGCAGAACGTGGTGTGGGCGATCCAGATGGTGACGATGCCCCGTTCCTGCGGCCAGCCGATCATCTGTGCCATGGCCACGAACAGCAGCAGCAGCGACAGACCGGTGATCACCTCGGGCATCACCAGCGGCGCGGTGACCAGGCCACCGAACAGGGTGCGGCCCTTGAAGCGGGTGACCCGGGTCAGCACGAAAGCCGCCAGGGTACCCAGCGCCACGGCGGCGACCGCCGTATAGCAGGCGATCTCCAACGAGCGCATCACCGACCCCATCAGCTGGGTGTTGTCGAGCAGGCCGACGTACCACTTTACCGACCAGCCGCCCCACACCGTCACCAGCTTCGAGGCGTTGAACGAGTAGATCACCAGGATCAGCATCGGCAGGTAGATGAACAGCAAGCCGAGCACCAGCATCAGCTTGGAGAAACTGAAGCGTTTCATGCGCGGCCCTCCATCTCTTTGGCCTGGCTACGGTTGAACAGCAGGATCGGCACGATCAGGATCGCCAGCATCACCACCGCCAGGGCGGACGCCACCGGCCAGTCGCGGTTGTTGAAGAACTCCTGCCACAGCACTTTACCGATCATCAGGGTTTCCGGGCCGCCGAGCAGTTCAGGGATGACGAACTCGCCCACCACCGGGATGAACACCAGCATGCAGCCGGCGATGATGCCGTTCTTCGACAGCGGCACGGTGATCTTCCAGAAGCTGTTGAAGGTGCTCGAACCCAGGTCCGATGCGGCTTCGAGCAGGCTCTCGTCGTGTTTCACCAGGTTGGCGTACAGCGGCAGGATCATGAACGGCAGGTACGAATAGACCACACCGATATAGACCGCCAGGTTGGTGTTGAGGATCTGCAGCGGCTGGTCGATCAGGCCCAGCCACAGCAGGAAGCTGTTGAGCAGCCCGTTGTTGCTGAGGATGCCCATCCAGGCATAGACGCGGATCAGGATCGCGGTCCAGGTCGGCATCATGATCAGCAGCAGCAGGACGGTCTGCGACTCCTTCCTGGCCTTGGAGATGGCGTAGGCCATCGGGTAGCCGACCAACAGGCACAGCAAAGTGCTGAAGAAGGCCACCTTCAGCGAGCCGAGGTAGGCCGCGATGTACAGCTCGTCCTCGGTCAGCAGGCCGTAGTTGGCCAGGTTCAGCACCAGCTGCACCTTGCCTTCGAGATAGGTGTAGATCTCGGTGTACGGCGGAATCGCCACGTCGGCTTCGGCGAAGCTGATCTTCAGGACGATGAAGAACGGCAGCATGAAGAACAGGAACAGCCAGATGAACGGCACACCGATCACCAGGTGCCGTCCCTCGGGAACAAGACGCTGGAAGGCTCGCTTGAGCTTGCGAAGTTTCATGACCGCAGTACCACGCCGCTGTCGTCTTCCCACCACACGTAGACTTCGTCATCCCAGGTCGGGCGGGTGCCCTGGCGCTCGGCGTTGGCGACGAACGACTGGACGATCTTGCCGCCGGGCAGCTCGACGTAGAACACCGAGTGACCGCCAAGGTAGGCGATGTCGTGGACCTTGCCGCGCGACCAGTTGTGTTCGCAGGTCGGCTGCTCGGTGGTGACCAGCAGCTTCTCCGGACGCAGGGCGTAGGTGATGTGCTTGTCCTCGACCGAGGTGGTGACGCCATGGCCGACGTAGATCTTGCGCTCCAGCTCCGGGCTGGCGATGACCGCATGGCCTTCGGCGTCGTCGACCACTTCGCCTTCGAACAGGTTGACGTTGCCGATGAACTCGCAGACCAGGCGGCTGGTCGGGGTTTCATAGATATCGATCGGGCTGCCGATCTGGGCGATCCAGCCCAGGTGCATGATGGCGATGCGCTGGGCCATGGTCATGGCCTCTTCCTGGTCGTGGGTCACCATCACGCAGGTCACGCCCACGCGCTCGATGATCTCCACCAGTTCCAGCTGCATCTGCGAGCGCAGCTTCTTGTCCAGCGCGCCCATGGGCTCGTCGAGCAGCAGCAATTTCGGACGCTTGGCCAGCGAACGGGCCAGGGCCACGCGCTGGCGCTGGCCACCGGACAGCTGGTGCGGCTTGCGCTTGGCGTACTGGGTCATGTGCACCAGCTTGAGCATCTCGGCCACGCGGGCGTCGATCTCGGCCTTGGGCATCTTGTCCTGCTGCAGGCCGAAGGCGATGTTCTGCGCCACGGTCATGTGCGGGAACAGCGCGTAGGACTGGAACATCATGTTGATCGGCCGCTCGTAGGGCGGCATGTCGGTGATGTCGACGCCATCGAGGAAGATCCGCCCTTCGGTCGGACGCTCGAAGCCGGCCAGCATGCGCAGCAAGGTCGATTTGCCGGACCCGGAGCCGCCCAGCAGGGCGAAGATCTCACCCTTGCGGATTTCCAGGGACACATCGTCCACGGCTACCGTTTCGTCGAATTTTTTCGTGACCCGGTCGATCTTGACCAGCACCTGCTTGGGTTGCTGGCCACCCTCGAGGGCTTTCTTATAGGCACCGGAGGCAACTGCCATGAGTGAAACTCCCAACAAGATTTATGTGCCCGCCACTGCGCTGGCGGGCCTGGATTGTTACTTGCCCGACTTGACCTTGGTCCAGCTGCGGGTCATCAAACGTTGCACCTTGGGTGGCAACTCGGCGTTGACGAACATCTTGTCCAGCACTTCCTGCGGTGGGTAAACCGCGGCGTCAGTCCTCACGGCCTGGTCCATCAGGTCGCCAGCCTTGGGGTTCGGGTTGGCGTAACCGACGTAATCACTGACCTGGGCGATCACCTCAGGTTTCAGCAAATAGTTGATGAAGGCGTGGGCCTCCTTGACGTTGCGGGCGTCCTTGGGAATCGCCAGCACATCGAACCAGAGGTTGCCGCCTTCCTTGGGAATGGCGTAGGCCAGTTTCACGCCCTTTTTCGCCTCTTCGGCGCGGGCTTTGGCCTGGAACACGTCGCCGGAGAAACCGGCGGCCACGCAGATATCGCCGTTGGCGAGATCGGAGATGTACTTCGAGGAGTGGAAGTAGGTCACGTACGGGCGCACGGCCAGCAGTTTCTCTTCCGCCTTCTGGTAGTCCTTGGGGTTGCTGCTGTTTGGGTCCAGGCCCATGTAGTTGAGCACCGCCGGGAGCATCTCGTCGGCCGAGTCGAGGAAGGCCACGCCGCATTTGCTGAGCTTCTTCATGTTCTCGGGCTCGAACAGCACCGCCCAGGAGTCGATCTGGTCGGTGCCCAGTACCGCCTTGACCTTCTCGACGTTGTAGCCGATGCCATTGGTGCCCCACAGGTAGGGGACGGCGTACAGGTTGCCCGGATCGTTCTTTTCCAGGCGCTTCATCAGCGCCGGGTCGAGGTTCGCGTAGTTGGGCAGCAGGTTGCGGTCGAGCTTCTGGAACGCGCCCGCCTTGATCTGCTTGCCGAGGAAATGGTTGGACGGCACGACCACGTCATAGCCGGTACGTCCGGCCAGCAGCTTGCCTTCCAGCGTCTCGTTGCTGTCGAAGACGTCGTATTTCGGGGTGATGCCGGTTTCCTTCTGGAACTCGGCGAGGGTATTCGGGCCGACGTAGTCGGACCAGTTGTAGATGTGCACCGTGGGCGCCGCTTGGACGCTGTAAGCCAGCGTCAGACCCGCTCCAGCCATCAAGGCCTTGCGAAAAACAGAAATAGACAAGTGGGTGGTCCTCACAATCAGTGCCTCAAGTGGCGGAAAAACTCGGCCGCACACGCAAAACCGGCGCGCAACTTACCTTCACGGCGTGGATGCCGCAAACTTATTTGCCGTTACCTGCCTCTGGGCCGGGAAACCCCGGCCCAGAGGGCCTTGCATCGGGCTTACTTGCCCGACTTGATCTTGGTCCAGCTGCGGGTGATCAGGCGCAGGGTGCCTGCATCCTGGTCAGAGATCGCATACAGCTGCTTCTTCACTTCAGCCGACGGGTAAATGGCCGGGTCGCTGGTGATGTCCTTGTCCACCAGCGGCGTGGCCGCCTTGTTACCGTTGGGGAAGCGCACAGCATTGGTGATCTCGGCCATGACTTCCGGCTGCAGCAGGAAGTTCATCCATTGATAGGCGGCGTCGACGTTCTCGGCATCTTTCGGAATCGCAACCATGTCGTAGAAGGTACCGGCACCTTCTTTCGGAATGGTGTAGGCCAGCTTGACCTTGTCACCGGCCTCATGAGCACGGGCCTTGGATTGCTCCAGATCGCCCGAGTAGCCGACGGCTACGCAAATATTGCCGTTGGCCAGGTCGGAAATGTACTTGGACGAGTGAAAGTAGGTAATCGAAGGACGGATCTTAAGGAACAGATCTTCAGCGGCTTTCAGATCAGCCTTGTCCTTGCTGGCGGTCGGTTTGCCCAGGTAGTGCAGGGCGGCCGGAATCATTTCGGTCGGCGCATCCAGGAAGCTCACGCCGCAGCTCTTGAGCTTGGCGATGTTCTCGGGCTTGAACACGACGTCCCACGAGTCGATCTTGTCCACGCCCAACGCGGCCTTGACCTTCTCCGGGTTGTAGCCAATACCGATGGAGCCCCACATGTACGGGAAGGCGTGCTTGTTGCCTGGGTCGCTGGCGTCGCCGACGGCCTTGAGCAAGTCTTCGTCAAGATTCTTCCAGTTCGGCAGTTTGCTCTTGTCCAGTTCCTGATATACGCCGGCCTTGATCTGCTTGGCCAGGAAGTTGTTGGACGGCACGACGATGTCGTAACCCGACTTGCCCGCCAGCAGCTTGGCTTCCAGGGTCTCGTTGCTGTCAAAGACGTCGTAGACCACCTTGATGCCGGTCTGCTTCTCAAACTTGGCCACGGTTTCTGGTGCGATGTAGTCCGACCAGTTGTAAACGTGCAGCACCTTGTCGTCAGCCTGAACAGCGGTGGCCATGGCACCCATCAGGGCGGCGGCCAGCAACGTCTTGCCCAATTTCTTCATGCGTAATGCTCCAGAATTTATTATCAAGCCATCTGTTCAGCAGCCAGGTACCACGGGACGCGCGTTGGGCGACTAAACAGCCGTTAGTCTGGCAAGTTACAAGGCGCTGTTTCAACCAAAGCAGGGCCTTGTAACGACTTAATGTCACCTCGCCAGCCTAGCAGACCGTCATTTGATCGCTTCGTACGTCAAATCCAGGCACTTGCGCGCCTTTTCCACCAGTTCGTCCACCTCGGCATGGGTAATCACCAGCGGCGGGGCGATGATCATGGTGTCGCCCACGGCGCGCATGATCAGGCCGTTTTCGAAGCAGAAGTTGCGGCAGACCATGCCCACACCCTTGCCCTCGTAACGGCTGCGGGTAGCTTTGTCCTTGACCAGCTCGATCGCGCCGAGCAGGCCCAGGCCGCGTACCTCGCCCACCAGCGGGTGGTCCTGCAGCTCACGCAGTCGTTTTTGCAAATACGGTGCCGTTTCGGTGCGGGCACGCTCGACAATCTTCTCGTCACGCAGGATGCGCAGGTTTTCCAGGCCCACCGCCGCCGCCACCGGGTGGCCGGAGTAGGTGAAGCCGTGGTTGAAATCGCCGCCTTCGCTGATCACCTTGGCCACTTTGTCACGCACGATCACACCGCCCATGGGGATGTAACCGGAAGTCAGGCCCTTGGCGATGGTCATCAGGTCGGGCGCAAGGTCGTAGTAGTCGGAGCCGAACCACTCGCCGGTGCGACCAAAACCGCAGATCACTTCGTCGGCGACGAACAGGATGTCGTACTTGGCGAGGATCTCCTTGACCTTCGGCCAGTAGGTGTCCGGCGGAATGATCACCCCACCCGCGCCCTGGATCGGCTCGGCGATGAACGCGGCGACGTTGTCCTCGCCGACTTCGAGAATTTTCTTCTCCAGCTGTTCGGCCGCCCACACGCCGAACTCGTCCGGGGTCATGTCGCCACCCTCGCCGAACCAGTACGGCTGCGGGATATGCACGATGCCTGGGATCGGTAGGCCGCCCTGCTCGTGCATGCCGCTCATGCCGCCCAGGCACGCACCTGCGAAGGTGGAGCCGTGGTAGCCGTTGATGCGGCCGATGATGGTCTGCTTGTGCGGTTTACCCTTGAGCGCCCAGTAGTGGCGAACCATGCGCAGCACGGTGTCGTTGCCCTCGGAACCGGAGCCGGTGAAGAACACATGGGTCATGCCCTCGGGCGCCACGTCGGTGATCGCCTTGGCCAGCTCCAGCGCCGGCGGGTGGGCGGTCTGGAAGAACAGGTTGTAGTACGGCAGTTCGCGCATCTGCTTTTCTGCCGCCTGCACCAGCTCTTCGCGGCCATAGCCGACCGCCACGCACCACAGGCCAGCCATGCCGTCGAGGATCTTGTGCCCCTCGCTGTCCCACAAATGCACGCCCTGCGCCTTGGTGATGATGCGCGGCCCCTTCTCCTTCAGCTGCTTGTAGTCACTGAAGGGTGCAAGGTGGTGCTCGCCGCTCAGGGTTTGCCATTCACGGGTTTGCGGGTTGTTGACGCTCATGTGCCTCTCCATTTTCCGGTGGCCGCCCACAGGCGGCCTCAGGGTTGATCACACAGCAAACAGCAGGAACTCACGCTCCCAGGAGCTGATGACGCGCTTGAAGTTCTCATGCTCGGCGCGCTTGGTGGCGACGTAGCCGGTGATGAATTTCTTGCCCAGGTACTGCACCAGCGCGCGGCTGTTCTCCATGCGCTCCAGGGCGTCCTCGATGGTCAGCGGCAGGCGCAGGTTGCGCCGCTCGTAGCCACGGCCCTGCACCGGCGCGCTGGCCTCGATGCCCTCGACCATGCCGATGTAGCCACACAGCAGGCTGGCGGCGATGGCCAGGTAGGGGTTGGCGTCGGCGCCCGGCAGGCGGTTCTCGACCCGGCGGTTCTGCGGGCCGGCATCCGGCACGCGCAGGCCGACGGTACGGTTCTCTTCGCCCCACTCGACGTTCACCGGCGCCGAGGTGTCCGGCAGGAAGCGGCGGAACGAGTTGACGTTGGGGGCGAACAGCGGCAGCGCCTCGGGGATGAACTTCTGCAGGCCGCCGATATGGTGCAGGAACAGCTCGCTCATGCTGCCGTCGGCGTTGGAGAAGATGTTCTTGCCGGTGGCCACGTCGACCACGCTCTGGTGCAGGTGCATCGCGCTGCCCGGCTCGCCGGTCATGGGCTTGGCCATGAAGGTGGCGGCCACGTTGTGCTTGAGCGCGGCCTCGCGCATGGTGCGCTTGAACACCAGGATCTGGTCGGCCAGGTGCAGGGCATCGCCGTGACGGAAGTTGATTTCCATCTGCGCGGTGCCGTCTTCGTGGATCAGCGTGTCGAGGTCCAGCTGCTGCAGTTCGCACCAGTCGTAGACATCTTCGAACAGCGGGTCGAATTCGTTGGCCGCCTCGATGGAGAACGACTGTCGGCCAGTTTCCGGGCGGCCGGAACGCCCCACCGGCGGCTGCAGCGGAAAGTCCGGGTCTTCGCTACGCTTGGTGAGGTAGAACTCCATCTCGGGCGCGACGATCGGCTGCCAGCCCTTGTCGGCGTAGAGTTTCAGGACCTTCTTCAATACGTTGCGCGGCGACAGCTCGACCGGGTTGCCCTTCTTGTCGTAGGTGTCGTGGATCACCTGGGCGGTCGGCTCGATGGCCCATGGCACGAGAAACACCGCGTTCTCGTCAGGGCGGCAGATCATGTCGATGTCGGCCGGGTCGAGCAGTTCGTAATAGATGTCGTCGTCGACGTAGTCGCCGGTCACGGTCTGCAGCAGCACGCTCTCGGGCAGGCGCATGCCTTTCTCGGCGATGAATTTGTTGGTGGGCGAGATCTTGCCGCGGGTGATGCCGGTCAGGTCGCTGATCAGGCATTCCACTTCGGTGATCTTGTGCTCTTTCAACCAATCGGTGAGCTGGTCGAGGTTGTGACTCATAAATACCTCAGGAGGTAATGTGGCGCGGTTGCAGGCAACCGGCGGCCACTGACGCCAGGCGTCGGGCAAAGTCGGCGCGCAGGGCGCCGAGGGGCCTGGAAAGGCCCGCGCCTTGATTCTGGATGCTGTGCATGGCTAAAGCAAAACCCCACGCGCGGGACCACAGCGGATACACACCGCGAGCGCGTGTCCGAGCAGAAAGCGAAGGGCAGAAGGAAAGGAGGTGTAGCGGTAAAGCGTTACGAGGTATGGCTTTTTTACGCGAACCGTCAATTATTGCGGCCAGCGCGGCGCCCTTTCGATGCAGGCGTGCGATGACCGGACGGCAACCGGGAGATGTACCTGAACGCACCGTGCATGCGGCGCTGACAGGTCTCGGCAAGCGGACCATGTGACCCTCGTATTATTGTGTTCTGGGTTGTGACCGAGCTTATCCTCGTTCATTTTTTTACACAACCTCTCCGTAAAAAATAAAACACGCCCCGCTCGGGATAACCCTTCAGGGCGAAAATAGCGGATAATGGCACGCCCCGATATGCAGCAAATCTGCCGTAGATGTGCCATTTAAGGGCATCATGGGCTTGGCTTGACTTCACCTGGTCTTTCCGATTGACTGGGGTTGCAAGCCCCCCTTGATTGATATTTTTAACAACAAAGGTGTTGCATCATGTCGGTACCCCCGCGTGCCGTTCAGCTTAACGAAGCGAACGCGTTCCTTAAGGAACATCCTGAGGTTCTCTACGTTGACCTTCTGATTGCAGATATGAATGGTGTGGTGCGCGGCAAGCGCATAGAGCGCACCAGCCTCCACAAGGTTTACGAGAAAGGCATCAACCTGCCTGCCTCCCTCTTCGCCCTGGATATCAACGGTTCGACCGTCGAAAGCACCGGCCTTGGCCTGGACATCGGCGACGCCGACCGCATCTGCTACCCCATCCCCGGCACCCTCTCCAACGAACCCTGGCAGAAGCGCCCGACCGCGCAGCTGCTGATGACCATGCACGAAATCGAAGGCGAGCCGTTCTTCGCCGACCCGCGTGAAGTGCTGCGCCAGGTGGTGAGCAAGTTCACCGACATGGGCCTGACCATCTGCGCCGCGTTCGAGCTGGAGTTCTACCTGATCGACCAGGAGAACGTGAACGGCCGTCCACAACCGCCGCGCTCGCCGATCTCGGGCAAGCGCCCGCAGTCGACCCAGGTGTACCTGATCGACGACCTCGACGAATACGCCGACTGCCTGCAGGACATCCTCGAAGGCGCGAAAGAACAAGGCATCCCGGCCGACGCCATCGTCAAGGAAAGCGCCCCGGCGCAGTTCGAAGTCAACCTGCACCACGTCGCCGACCCGCTCAAGGCCTGTGACTACGCAGTACTGCTCAAGCGCCTGATCAAGAACATCGCCTACGACCATGAAATGGACACCACCTTCATGGCCAAGCCCTACCCGGGCCAGGCAGGCAACGGCCTGCATGTACACATTTCCGTGCTGGACAAGGATGGCAACAACATCTTCACCAGCGAGGATCCCGAGCAGAACGCCGCGCTACGTCACGCTGTCGGCGGTGTGCTCGAGACCCTGCCCGCTTCGATGGCGTTCCTCTGCCCGAACGTCAACTCGTACCGCCGTTTCGGTGCGCAGTTCTACGTGCCCAACGCACCGAGCTGGGGCCTGGACAACCGTACCGTGGCCCTGCGCGTGCCGACCGGCTCGCCTGATGCCGTGCGCATCGAGCACCGGGTGGCCGGCGCCGACGCCAACCCGTACCTGATGATGGCGGCCGTGCTGGCCGGCGTGCACCATGGTCTGACCAACAAGATCGAACCGGGCGAGCCGATCGAAGGCAACTCGTACGAGCAGCTGGAGCAGAGCCTGCCGAACAACCTGCGTGATGCCCTGCGCGAGCTGGACGACAGCGAGATCCTCAACAAGTACATCGATCCGAAGTACATCGACATCTTCGTCGCGTGCAAGGAGAGCGAGCTGGAGGAGTTCGAGCATTCGATCTCCGACCTCGAGTACAACTGGTACCTGCACACCGTGTAAACGAAAACGCCGCCCACAAGGGCGGCGTTTTTCTTTGGCCCGCAGATACACCCATCCATGTGTAGGAGCGGCCTTGCGCCGCGAAAGGGGTGCGAAGCGCCCCCAAGATTTGTGCATCAATTCTGAAATTGCCGGGGCCGCTGCGCGGCCCTTTCCGGCCGGTCCGACGCCTCGGCAAGGCCGCTCCTACAGGGGCCGTATTTGCTGTCAGAGCGGCTTCTCGAAGATCTTCGAATTACGCTGGTAGTTGTACAGCGACGCCCGCGCCGCCGGCAGCCGCTCCACACCACTGGGTGCGAAGCCGCGCTCACGGAACCAGTGCGCAGTCCGGGTCGTCAACACGAACAGGGTATTGAGCCCCAGCTTGCGCGCCCGCTCCTCGATGCGCTCGAGCAGTTCGTCGCCACGCCCGCCATGCCGGTACTCCGGGTTCACCGCCAGGCACGCCAGCTCCCCGGCCTCGGAGTCGGCAATCGGGTACAGCGCCGCGCAGGCGATAATCATGCCCTCGCGCTCGACCACGCTGAACTGCTCGATCTCCCGCTCCAGCACCTCGCGCGAACGGCGCACCAGAATGCCCTGCTCTTCCAGCGGGCTGATCAGCTCCAGCAGGCCGCCGACATCCTCGATGGTCGCCTCGCGCACCACCTCGAACTGCTCCTGGGACACCAGCGTGCCGCCACCGCCACGGGTGAACAGCTCGGTCAGCAGCGCGCCGTCCTCGGCATAGCTGACGATATGGCTGCGCGCCACGCCGCCCTTGCAGGCCTCGGCGGCGGCATCCAGCAGCTCGGCCTGGTAGTCGCTGCCCAGGCGCTGCAGGTGCGGCGCAATGTGTTGTGGCCGCAGTTCGCGCACCAGCTGGCCATGGGCGTCCAGCAGGCCCGGCTCGGCGCCGAACAGCAGCAGCTTGTCGGCACCCAGCTCGATGGCGGCGCGGGTGGCCACGTCCTCGCAGGCGAGGTTGAAGATCTCGCCGGTCGGCGAATAGCCCAGCGGCGACAGCAGCACGATGGAGCGCTCGTCGAGCAGGCGGTTGATCCCCTTGCGGTCGACCCGGCGCACTTCGCCGGTGTGGTGGTAGTCGACCCCCTCGAGCACACCGATCGGCCGTGCCGTGACCAGGTTGCCGGAGGCCACCCGCAGGCGCGAGCCCTGCATCGGCGAGGCCGCCATGTCCATCGACAGGCGCGCCTCGATGGCCAGGCGCAGGGCGCCGACCGCATCGATCACGCAGTCGAGCGTCGCCGCGTCGGTAATGCGCATGCCGTGATGGTAGTGCGGGGTCAGGCCGCGCGCGGCCAGGCGACTTTCGATCTGCGGGCGCGAACCATGGACCAGCACCAGGCGCACGCCGAGGCTGTGCAGCAGCACCAGGTCGTGGACGATGTTGCCGAAGTTCGGGTGTTCGACGCCGTCACCGGGGAGCATGACCACGAAGGTGCAGTCGCGGTGGGCGTTGATGTAGGGAGACGCATGACGCAGCCAGTTGACGTAATCGGGCATGACAGGGCCTGTGGATAAGTGAACGGAGAACGAAAAGGCGCACAACGTTCGAAAGTCATCGTCGGAACAGGCTTGCGGTCACGCGCGGTCTCCTCTGGTCAGGGAAAGATCAATGGCTCAGGCAATAGTGCCGGATCAGGTCACGCAATAGACGCACGGTAGGCTCGATTCGTGACATTTCAAGGTATTCGCCGGGCTGGTGGGCACAGGCGATGTCACCCGGACCGAGCACGATGGTCTGGCAACCGAGCTGCTGAAGATAAGGCGCTTCGGTGCCAAAGGCCACCGCTTCGGCGCGGTGGCCGGTCAGACGCTCGGCCACCCGCACCAGTTCGCTGTCGGCGTTCTGCTCGAACGGCGGCACTTCGGGGAACAGCGGCGCATAGTCGATACGCACTTCATGGCGCTCGGCCAATGGCGCGAGCTTGCCGCGGATCGCCGCGCGCAGCTGCTCGACATCCATGCCCGGCAGCGGGCGCAGGTCGAACTCCAGGGCGCACTGGCCACAGATGCGGTTGGGGTTGTCGCCACCGTGGATGCAGCCGAAGTTCAGGGTCGGCGTCGGCACCGTGAACTGCGGGTTGCGGTACTGCTCCTGCCAGGTGCGACGCAGGCCCATCAGCTCGCCCATCACCGCGTGCATGGCTTCCATGGCGCTGCGGCCCAGGCTCGGATCCGACGAATGGCCACTGCGGCCGAGGATGTCGATGCGGTCCATGAGAATGCCCTTGTGCATCCTGATCGGCTTGAGCCCGGTGGGCTCGCCGATCACCGCCGCCCGGCCGAGCGGCTGGCCGGCCTCGGCCAGGGCGCGGGCACCGGACATCGAGCTTTCCTCGTCGCAGGTGGCGAGGATCAGCAGCGGTTGCTTGAAATCGTGTTCGAGCAGCGGGATCACCGCATCGATGACCAGGGCGAAGAAGCCTTTCATGTCGCAGCTACCCAGCCCGACCCAACGGCCATCGACCTCGGTCAGCTTGAGTGGATCGCTGCTCCACAGCTGCGGGTCGTAGGGCACGGTATCGCTGTGCCCGGCCAGCACCAGGCCGCCCGGGCCGGTGCCGCGGCTGGCCAGGAGGTTGAACTTGCCGGGGCTGACCTGCTGGATTTCGCAGGTGAAGCCCAGGTCATCCAGCCAGCCGGCCAGCAGGTCGATGACCGCGCGGTTGGACTGGTCCAGCGCGGGTTGAGTGCAACTGACCGAGGGCGCGGCGATCAGGGCGGCGAACTGGTCTTTCAGCGACGGCAACGGCATGCGCGGACTCCTTGGAAGCATGGCCCATCATAGCAACGCGAAAGCCTCGCGGGGCAAGCCTGCAAACCCCAAGAGGAGGCCTTCGTGGAAGCGGGCTTGCCCCGCGATGGCGCAAGCCTGCACACCCTCGCATTCGGATCTGGCAGCATCGCGGGACAAGCCCGCTCCCACGAACAAGGAATCAGGCCGTAACTGCGGTAGACTGCACGCCTACGACGCCCCCTTCCCGAGCCCGCGATGCACAAAGAAACCGAACTCAAACTCCGCGCCAGCCGCGAGACCCTTGCCGCGCTGCGCGAGCACCCCCTGCTGAAGAAGCGCAACAAGTCCGGCTGGCAGACCCGCGAACTGCTCAACCAGTACTTCGACACCCCGGAGCGCGACCTGTCCGCCGCCCGTGTTGCCCTGCGCCTGCGTCGCGATGGCGAGGTCGTCATCCAGACCCTCAAGTGCCGTGGCCAGAGCGTGGCCGGGCTGTCCGAGCGCAACGAGCACGAGTGGCACCTGGACAAGGCCAAGCTCGACCTGAAGAAGCTCGACGCCGCCTGCTGGCCCGAGCAACTGGCCGAGCTGGACAAGAAGACCATCAAGCCGCTGTTCACCACCGACTTCACCCGCGAGTACGCCGAGATCTCCTGGGGCCGCGGCAAGGCGAAGGTGGTGATCGAGGCTGCGCTGGACCAGGGTTTCGTCATCGCCGGCAAGCGCAAGGAAGAGATCTGCGAGCTGGAGCTGGAGCTGCGTGAAGGGGCCCCGGAAGCGCTGCTGGAGCTGGCCGCCGAGCTGTCCGCCAGCCTGGCCCTGATGCCCTGCGACATCAGCAAGGCCGAGCGCGGCTACCGCCTGCTCGATCCGGACAGCTACGAGCTGGGCCTGCCGGTGACCGAACTGCAGGCCGAGATGCCGCTGGACGACGCCTACGCCGCCCTCGCCTGGCAACTGCTGGGCAGCAGCCAGCGCCTGGCCGAGCAGTATCGCCACAATGGCCACTGGCGCCTGCTGCAGGACTGGGTTCGCTGCCTGGCCGAACTGCGCGCCCTCACCGCCAGCCTCGGCCAGGCCGCGCCGCGCCCGACCACCCGCGCCCTGCGCGCCAGCCTCGACGCGCTGCTGGAAGACTGGCGCCCGCTGGTGCTGGCCGGCAACGATGACGAGGACATTCGCCGCGCCGCCCCCGAGCAGTTCGCCGAAGAGCTGGAAGACCCGCGCTGGGGCCAGTTCTCCCTGGAGACCGCGCGCTGGCTGACTGCCCGCGCCTGGACCGCCGAGCGCAAGGGCCGTGGCGAGCGCCAGGGCAACGCGCAGCTGGCCAGCTGGCTGCAGCACCTGCTGGGCGAGGAGTCCCGCGCCCTGAAGCTGCCGCTGTACGTGCAGCGCCCGGAAGACCTGGCCGAGCAGCTGCCGCGCATCGAATGCGTGCAGGCGTGGCTGCACCACGCCCGCCAGGTGCTGGACCTGCCGCAGCAGGACCGTCTCTACGGCGAGCTGAACAAACTGCACGAGCTGGCCGAGCTGCCGCTGGTCGAAGAAGGCAAGGAAGAACTGCTCGAAGCCCGCATCGAGCAGGCCCGCGCCATTGAGCAGAACCGCGCCTGGAAGCATCTGCTCAAGGCCTGAGTCCGCGCCGCCCGCTCCTGCACTGCGTGGGAGCGGGCTTGTTCCACGATCGACGCTTCAGGGTCTCAACGGCAAGCTGGTGGTCGACTTGATCTCCGACAAGGCCACGATCGAGTTCACCTCCTGGATACCCGGCACGTTCGACAGCTTTTCGAAGAAGAACCGCTCGTAAGCCTCGATATCCGAGGTGACGATGCGCAGCAGGAAGTCCACCGCCCCCATCAGCACGTAGCATTCCAGCACTTCGGGAAAACCGCGGATGGCCTCGGTGAACTCGGCGAAATTCGACCGCCCGTGGGCGTTGAGCTTTACCTCGGCGAAGATCTGCGTGTTCAGCCCCACCTTCTTGCGATCCAGCAGGGTCACCTGCCCGCGGATCACACCCTCCTCCTTCAAGCGCTGGATGCGTCGCCAGCACGGCGATTGCGACAGGCCCACGCGCTCGGCGATCTGCGCGCTGGACAGCGACGCGTCCTCCTGCAGCAATTCGAGGATCCGCCGATCATAGGCATCCAATTCGCCATGCATTATCAATTCTCCAAAGCTCAAATTAGCGAATTGAATTATTCATAATGAATGCAAAACACTCAAATCATAGCGAAAAAATGCCACCGCCAACGTGCAAGAATTTCTCCACTTTCGCGGAGAAACGCCATGCACGCAGCCGAACATCCCAGGATCGACGCCTGGGCCGCCAACACCGCCCACAGCACCGTCCACTACCGCCTGCAGGCCGAGGCGGAACCGGACAGCCTGTGCCGGGTGCTCAACCTGTTCGCCCTGCAGTTCCTCACGCCGCACAGCGTGCAGGTCAGCCAGTGCGATGACCTGCTGGACATGGAAATCGGCATCGGCGGCCTGAGCTGGCACCGCGCCGAAGTCATCGCGCAGAAGCTGCGCAACCTGGTCTGCGTGGCCGATGTCAGCCTGGAGTGCCGGCCACGCCTGGCGCAGGCCGCCTCGGCCTGATCGCGCTCCGGCAAGATTCCGAAACCCTTTATTCACCCGACCGCCGCGCCCTCTGGCTAGCCTTGCCAGCGTCATGGATCACCTGGCAGGGATATCGCCATGTTCGCCAACGCTAGCCAAGACCTGGACCTGAACCGCCTGCTCGACGCCTTGCTCGCCGAACAGCGGATCGCCGCCTGCGACGCGCTCAAGGCGCTCGAACGGGCCAGGCAGCACCCTGACAAGCATCCCCTGGAGCTGATTGCCGAGCTGGCCCTGGCAGACCCGTTGCACCCTGGCCAGCACCTGAGCCTCGACGCGCTCTGCCACTGGCTGGCGGGCGTGGTGGGCCAACCGTTCCTGCACATCGACCCGCTGCGGGTCGACCTGACACAGATCGCCAACCTGATGTCCGCGGCCTTCGCCGAACGCCACGGCATTCTCGCCGTGGCAGTGGACGACAGCAGCGTCACCGTGGCCAGCGCCCAACCCTATCGACGTGACTGGGAAGCCGACCTGAGCCAAGCCCTGGGCAAGCGCGTGCAACGGGTGCTGGCCAGTCCACGGCAGATCCGCCAGCTGACGCCCACCTTCTTCGGCCTGGCGCATTCGCTGCGCGGTGCCGGACAGCCCCCTACACCCGGGCTCGGCGAGCTGGAGCAACTGCTGGAGCTCGGCGCTAGCCAAGCGCAGGCGGATGCCGACGATCAGCATGTGGTGCGCATCGTCGACTGGATACTGCAATACGCCATCGAACAGCGCGCCAGCGATATCCACCTGGAACCGCGCCGTGAACTGGGTCACCTGCGCCTGCGCATCGATGGCCTGCTGTACCCCGTCTATGCCTTCCCGGCCGGCGTCGCCCTGGCCATGGTCAGCCGCCTCAAGCACCTGGGCCGGATGAACGTGGCGGAGAAACGCCGGCCACAGGACGGCCGCCTGAAAAGCCGCCTGGCGGATGGCGCGCAGATCGAACTGCGCCTGTCCACGCTGCCCACGCCATTCGGCGAAAAGCTGGTGCTGCGCCTGTTCGATCCGCAGCTACGCCACGAAACCCTCGAACACCTTGGCCTGGAGGCGCCCTTGCTCACCCAGTGGAAAGCCCTGCTGCAGCGACGCCAGGGTATCCTGCTGGTGACCGGACCCACCGGCTCGGGCAAGACCAGTACCCTGTACGCCAGCCTGCGCCACCTGGCCACGCCCCAGGTCAACCTGTGCAGCATCGAAGACCCCATCGAGCGACTGGAGCCTGCGATCAACCAGCTGCAGGTGCAACCAGGCCTGGGCCTGGGCTTCGCCGATGGCGTGCGCGCCCTGCTGCGGCAGGACCCGGACATCATCATGATCGGCGAGATCCGCGATCAGGAAACCGCCCAGGTGGCAGTACAAGCGGCCCTGACCGGCCACCTGGTGCTGTCCACCCTGCACACCGACGATGCCTGCGCGGCGATCACCCGCCTGCAGGAGCTGAAGGTGGCCGACTACCTGATCAGGGCCACGTTGCTCGGGGTCATGGCCCAGCGGCTGGTGCGCACCCTGTGTCCGTCCTGCCAAGGCATGGAGCACACTGATCGCCCGGCCTGCCAGACCTGCAGGGGCAGCGGCTTTCATGGCCGCACCGGGCTGTTCGAGCTGCTCCGGGTCGGCAGCGCGCTGCGCCAGCGCATTACCCCGGGCGCCGATCTGGAGGCGCTGCGCCAGCAGGCGGCCGCCGATGGCCTGCACGACCTGCGCCGCTGCGGGCGCCGGCTGGCCGAGCAACGGCTGACCTCCCTCGAGGAAGTGCTGCGGGTCTGTGGATAAGTAAGAAATCCCCTGTGTGGTCGGGAACTTGGCAGCGGAAAACCGGATCAAACCGGCATTCCGACAGCCCTCATCGACCGAGGTGATTCATCATGCGTTTCAAAACAGCCATCGCAGCCACCGTCCTCTGCTCGCTGCCCCTTGGCTCCGCCATGGCCGACACGTTCTGGCGCAACATCATCTCCTCCGGTGCCACCACTGCCTCGACCTACCTGACCTTCAAGGATCACAAGCTGATCGTCGCCGCCCAGGACGACGCCGGCAGCTTCGTCGCCAGCGAAGGCGCCATCCGCGGGCCGTTCCTGGAAGCCGCGATCCGCCAGGTGCGCGCGGACAACCCGGGCGTCCAGGCCAGCGACATGGAGCTGGCCAACGCGATCCTGGCCAAGAACGCCGTGGCCGAGTAATCATTCAAAACAATCGCTCCCTTCTGTAGGAGCGGCCTTGTGCCGCGAAAGGGCCGAAAGCGGCTCCGGCGATATCAGCTTGGTCCACGAATCGCCGGGGGTGCTTCGCACCCCTTTTCGCGGCACAAGGCCGCTCCTACAGGGGATGGTTCCCCTCTCAGCGATACGCCTCCACCGGCACGCACGCACAGAACAGATTCCTGTCCCCATACACGTTGTCGACCCGGTTCACCGCCGGCCAGTACTTGTGCTGGCGCGCGTGAGCGCTGGGGGCGATGCCCTGCTCGATGCTGTATGGCCGGTTCCACGGCGCCAGCACGTCGGCCAGGGTGTGCGGCGCATGCTTGAGCGGATTGTCCTCGGCCGGCCAGTTGCCCTCCTGCACCTCGGCGATTTCCGCCCTGATCGCCAGCATCGCCTCGACGAAACGGTCCAGTTCGGCCTTCGACTCGCTCTCGGTGGGCTCGACCATCAGCGTGCCCGGCACCGGGAACGACATGGTCGGCGCATGGAAGCCGTAGTCCATCAGGCGCTTGGCCACATCCTCCTCGGTGATGCCGGTCAGCGCCTTGAGCGGCCGCAGGTCAAAGATGCACTCATGGGCCACCCGTTGGTTGCGCCCACGGTAGAGCACCGGGAAGGCATCGCGCAGCTGGCTGGCCAGGTAGTTGGCGGACAGGATCGCCACCTCGCTGGCGTCGGCCAGTTGCGGCCCCATCATGGCGATGTACATCCAGCTGATCGGCAGGATGCTGGCACTGCCCCAGGGCGCCGCGCTCACCGCGCTGTTGGTCGGCTCCAAGCCCGGCACCGGCACCACCGGGTGGCTGGCGACGAACGGCTTGAGGTGGGCGCGGATGCCGATCGGGCCCATGCCCGGACCGCCACCGCCATGGGGAATGCAGAAGGTCTTGTGCAGGTTCATGTGCGAGACATCGGCACCGATGTCCGCCGGTCGCGCCAGCCCCACCTGGGCATTGAGGTTGGCGCCGTCCATGTACACCTGCCCACCGTACTGGTGCACCACTTCGCAGATCTCGCGGATCCCCTCCTCGTACACGCCATGGGTGGAGGGGTAGGTCACCATGAGGCATGACAGCCGCTCGCCGGCGGCGTGGGCCTTGGCCTTGAGATCATCGAGATCGACGTTGCCGTCTTCGTCGCACTCGACGATCACCACTTCCATGCCGGCCATCTGCGCCGATGCCGGGTTGGTGCCATGGGCCGAGGACGGGATCAGGCACAAGGTGCGCCCGGGCTGGTGACGGCTGCGGTGGTAACGGGTGATGGCCATGAGCCCGGCGTATTCGCCCTGGGCGCCGGAGTTGGGTTGCATGCAGATGGCGTCGAAGCCGGTGATGGCGCACAACCAGCTTTCCAGCTCGTCGATCATCGCCTTGTAGCCTTGCACCTGGGCGGCCGGGGCGAAGGGGTGCGGCTGGGCGAACTCCGGCCAGGTGATCGGGATCATCTCGCTGGTGGCGTTGAGCTTCATGGTGCACGAGCCCAGTGGGATCATCGACTGGTTCAAAGCCAGGTCCTTGTTCTCCAGCTGCTTGAGGTAGCGCAGCATCTCGGTTTCGCTGTGGTGCAGGTTGAACACCGGGTGCCCGAGGATCGGCGTACGGCGCACCAGCGCACCGGGGATGCCTTCGGGCAGCGCCTGCTGGTCGAGCGTGGCGATGTCCAGGCCGTGGTCGACGCCGAGGAAGATATCCAGCAGCTTGAGCACCGTGGCTTCGTTACAGGTTTCGTCCAGGCTCACCCCCAGGTGCCCGCGCCCGAGGATGCGCAGGTTGATGCGGGCGTTCACGGCGCTTTCGATGATCGCCGCCTGGGTGCCGCCGACGTCCAGGGTCAGGGTATCGAAGAAGTGCTGGTTGAGGCGCTTGATGCCCTTGGCTTCGAGGCCGGCGGCAAGGATGAAGGTCAGCCTGTGCACCCGCTGGGCGATGCGCTGCAGGCCCTCGGGGCCGTGGTAGACAGCGTAGAAGCCGGCGATGTTGGCCAGCAGCACCTGGGCCGTGCAGATATTGGAGTTGGCCTTCTCCCGGCGGATGTGTTGCTCGCGGGTCTGCAGGGCCATGCGCAGCGCGGTGTTGCCGCGGGCATCGCGGGACACGCCGATGATGCGCCCGGGCATGGCCCGCTTGTAGTCGTCGCGGCAGGCGAAATAGGCCGCGTGTGGCCCGCCGTAGCCCATGGGCACGCCAAAGCGCTGGGTCGAGCCGAGCACCACGTCGGCCCCCAGCTCGCCCGGCGGCGTCAGCACCACCAGGCTGAGAATGTCGGCGGCGACGCAGGCCAGGGCCTGCTGGGCGTGCAGTTGCTCGACCAGCGGACGCAGGTCGCGCACCTCGCCGTGGGTGTCCGGGTACTGCAGCAACGCCCCGAATACCTTGTGCTTGGCCAGGTTATCCACAGAATCGATGATCAGCTCGAAGCCGAAGCCCTCGGCGCGGGTCTTGAGCACCGACAGGGTCTGCGGGTGGCAGTGCTCGTCGGCGAAAAAGGCATTGCTCTTGCTGCGTGCCACACGTTTGGCCATGGCCATGGCCTCGGCGGCGGCGGTGGCCTCGTCGAGCAACGAGGCATTGGCCAGGGCCAGGCCGGTGAGGTCGATGACCATCTGCTGGTAGTTCAGCAGCGCCTCCAGCCGCCCTTGGGCGATTTCCGGCTGATAGGGCGTGTAGGCGGTGTACCAGCCGGGATTCTCCAGCACGTTGCGCAGGATGACCGTAGGGGTGATGGTCGCGTGGTAGCCCATGCCGATCAGGCTGGTCCACAGCTGGTTCTGCGCGGCATGGCTCGCCAGCCTGGCCAGCGCGGCCTGCTCATCGAGGGCTGGCGGCAGGTCCAGCGGGCGGTTGAAGCGGATGCCCGGCGGTACCGTCTGCTCGATCAGTTCGCTGCGGCTGGCGACGCCGAGAGCGTCGAGCATGGCCTGCTGCTCCTGGGCATCGGGCCCCAGGTGGCGACGCAGGAACGGATTGGGCTCTTGCAGTTGATGCAGGGATGGCGACTGGGACATGGCGACGATCTCTTCCTGGACCAGTTCTCATGGGAGACTTACAAGTCTAGGAAGGGATCGGCGATGTTGCGGGAAAACTTGCTTTTACAATACCGGCCTCATCGCGGGGCAAGCCCGCTCCCACGATGTGTACCATGCGTGGGAGCGGGCTTGCCCCGCGATGAGGCCGGTCCTGTCACTCGCCGATCAGGGCTGCGTAACCAGCGGCATCCAGCAGTTTGTCCAGCTCGGACTTGTCGCTCGGCTTGAGCTTGAAGATCCACGAATCGTACGGCGACTCGTTGAGCAGCTCCGGGCTGTCGGCCAGCGCATCGTTGACCGCGATCACCTCGCCACCCACCGGCGCGTAGATGTCCGAAGCTGCCTTGACCGACTCGACCACGCCAGCGGCGTCGCCAGCGGTGAACACCTTGCCGACTTCGGCCAGCTCGACGAACACCACGTCACCCAGGGCTTCCTGGGCGTGGTCGCTGATACCCACGGTCACTGTGCCATCGGCTTCCAGGCGGGCCCATTCATGGCTTTCGGCAAAACGCAGGTCGGCGGGGATTTGGCTCATTGTCTTGTATTCCTCGTTAGGGTCAGCGGTCGGCCCGCCATTTGAATAATCAGATCAGGATCTTGCCATGGCGCACGAAGGTCGGCTTGACCACCCGCACCGGGTACCACTTGCCGCGGATCTCCACCTCGGCGCGGTCGCCGGTGGCCATGGGCACGCGGGCCAGGGCAATGGATTTGCTCAGCGTAGGCGAGAAACTACCACTGGTTATCTCTCCTTCGCCAATCCCGGATACACGGACCACCTGGTGGGCACGCAGTACACCCCGCTCCTCGAGCACCAGGCCGACCAGTTTTTCCTTCACGCCCTGCTCGATTTCCGCCAGCAGGCCGGCACGGCCAATGAATTCGCGCCCCGCCGGCTCCCAGGCGACGCTCCAACCCAGGTTGGAGGTCAGCGGGGTGTGGGCTTCGTCGATGTCCTGGCCATACAGGTTCATGCCGGCTTCCAGGCGCAGCGTATCGCGCGCGCCCAGGCCGCTCGGGGCGATGCCGGCGCCGACCAGGTCGTTGAAGAACGCCGGGGCCTGTGCGCCGGGAAGGATGATCTCCAGGCCGTCCTCGCCGGTATAACCGGTGCGGGCGATGAACCAGTCACCGTCGGCGAGGCCTTCGAACGAGCGCAGTTCGCGGATCAGCGCGGCACGCGAGGCGCTGAGCAAGGCGGCGACCTTTTCCCGGGCATGGGGGCCCTGGATGGCGAGAATGGCCAGGTCAGGGCGCACCTTGAAACCGACCTTGAAACCTTCGCTACGCGCTTGCAGCCAGGCCAGTACCTTGTCGCGGGTGGCGGCATTGGCCACCAGACGGTAGCCGTCCTCGGTGCGGTAGGCGATCAGGTCGTCGATCACCCCGCCGTCGGCGTTGAGCAGGGGGCTGTAGAGGGCCTTGCCGGGGCTTTCCAGACGCGTCACGTCATTGGCCAGCAGGTGTTGCAGCCAGGGTGTGGCGGCGCAACCGTCGATATCGATGACGGTCATGTGGGAGACATCGAAGACCCCGCAGTCACTGCGCACCTGGTGGTGCTCCTCGACTTGCGAGCCGTAATGCAGGGGCATGTCCCATCCGCCGAAATCGACCGTCTTGGCGCCGAGCGCCAGGTGCAGGTCATACAGAGGCGTACGCTGTCCCATGGGTTTCTCCTTCCGGGCGTGGCGAGGCGGCGGCGGTCGGCGATGTTCAATCATCACCTGTTCTTGTAGGACCCGTCGCTGCGAATGCCGCGCATTGTAGCCGCAAGGAAGCTGCGTGGCACCCTCAGCGCGGGTGGCCCGGACGATGGGCCGAGCGACGGATCAGGCCGATCACCGGCAGCAGGCCGACCAGCACCAGGGTCAGGGCCGGCAGCGAGGCCCGTGCCCATTCGCCCTCGCTGGTCATCTCGAACACCCGCACGGCCAGGGTGTCCCAGCCGAACGGGCGCATCAGCAGGGTCGCCGGCATCTCTTTCAACACGTCGACGAACACCAGCAGGGCGGCGCTGAGCGCACCGGGCACCAGCAACGGCAGATACACCTTGAAAAACAATCCCGGCCCGGCGACCCCGAGGCTGCGCGACGCCTCCGGCAACGACGGACGGATCCGCTCCAGGCTGCTTTCCAACGGGCCATAGGCCACGGCGATGAAGCGCACCAGGTAGGCCAGCAGCAGGGCCGACAGGCTGCCCAGCAGCAACGGCTTGCCCGCCCCGCCCAACCATTGCGACAGCGGCACCACCAGTTGGTTGTCCAGGTAGCTGAACGCCAGCATGATCGATACAGCCAGCACCGAGCCCGGCAAGGCATAGCCGAGGTTGGCCAGGCCGACCCCGGCGCGGATGGCCGTGGTCGGCGCCTGGCGCCGGGCGAAGGCCATCAGCATGGCCACACTGACCGTGATCAGCGCCGCCATGGCGCCCAGGTACAAAGTGTGCAGGACCAACCCGACATACCGCTCATCCAGATCGTGTCGGCCGCGCTGCCAGAACCACGCCAGCAACTGCAGCATCGGAATGACGAAGGCGCAGGCGAACACCAGCAGGCACCAGCCGCTGGCGGCCAATGCCTTGATCCCCCGCAGGTGGTACAGCGCCTGGCCTCGCGGCCGCTCATTGCCGCTGCGGCTGGCACCACGGGCGCGGCGCTCGCCATACAGCACCAGCATCACCGCCAGCAGCAGCAGGCTGGCCAGCTGCGCCGCGCTGGACAGGCTGAAGAAGCCGTACCAGGTCTTGTAGATGGCCGTGGTGAAGGTGTCGAAGTTGAACACCGCCACCGCGCCGAAATCGGCCAGGGTCTCCATCAGCGCCAGGGCGATGCCGGCGCCGATGGCCGGGCGCGCCATGGGCAAGGCCACCCGCCAGAACGCCTGCAGCGGCGACAGCCCGAGTACCCGCGCCGCCTCCATCAGGCCCTTGCCCTGGGCCATGAACGCGGTGCGCGCCAGCAGGTAGACATAGGGATAGAACACCAGCACCAGCACCGTGATCACGCCGCCCGTGGAGCGCACCCGCGGCAGGCGCATGGGCCCGAACACCTCGCGCAGGGCCGTCTGCACCGGGCCTGCGAAGTCGAGCAGGCCGACGAAGACGAACGCCAGGACATAGGCCGGAATCGCGAACGGCAGCATCAGCGCCCAGTCCAGCCAGCGCCGACCGGGGAATTCGCAGAGGCTGGTGAGCCAGGCCAGGCTCACCCCCAGCACGGTCACGCCGAGGCCCACCCCCAGCACCAGGGTCAGGGTGTTGCCCAGCAGGCGGCCCATCTGGGTGTCGAGCAGGTGCGACCAGATCTGCATGTCGACCGATTGCCAGGACAGCAGCAGGACGCTCAGCGGGAGCAGGACCAGGGCGGCGGTCAGGGAGACCGGCAGGTACCAGCGGCGTTGGGGGGTGTGGGGCAATGCAGGAGTCTCGGTTGCAGGTGGCGACCGCTACGCGGTCGTTCGCGGCTAAAGCCGCTCCCACAGGAATCGCGCAAACCTGCCAGGCAGCGCAGAACCTGTGGGAGCGGCTTTAGCCGCGAAGGGGCCCTTGTAGGGCCCCGCAAGGATAAGCGTTGAAACTCAGTTCCAGCCAGCCCGGTCCATCAAGCGAATCGCTTCGGCCTGGCGCTTGCCGGCGACTTCCACCGGAATGCTGTCGGCCTTGAAGCTGCCCCAGGCCGCGACTTCCGTCGAAGGCATGACCTTCGGGTTGGCCGGGAACTCCTGGTTGATGTCGGCGAACAGCTTCTGCGCCTCCTCGCCGGTCATCCACTCCACCAGTTTCTTCGCCGCTTCCGGATGCGGCGCATGCTTGGTCAGGCCGATGCCCGACAGGTTGACGTGCACGCCACGGTCGCCCTGGTTGGGCCAGAACAGCTTCACCGGCAGGTCGGGCTTTTCCTTGTGCAGGCGCCCGTAGTAGTAGGTGTTGACGATGCCCACGTCGCACTGGCCGGCGGCGATGGCCTGGATCACCGCGGTGTCGTCGGAGAACACATCGGTGGACAGATTGTTGACCCAGCCCTTGATCAGCTTCTCGGTCTCGGCCTCGCCGTGGTTCTCGATCAGCGTGGCGGTCAGCGACTGGTTGTAGACCTTCTTCGCCGTACGCAAGCACAGGCGGCCTTCCCAATTTTTGTCGGCCAAGGCTTCGTAGGTGGTCAGCTCCGCCGGCTTGACCCGCTCGGTGGAGTAGGCGATGGTCCGCGCACGCAGGCTCAGGCCGGTCCAGTCATGGGACGAGGCGCGGTACTGCGCAGGGATATTCTGGTCGATGACCGCCGACTTGATCGGCTGCAGGATGCCCATCTGCTCGGCCTGCCAGAGGTTGCCGGCATCGACGGTGAGCAGCAGGTCGGCCACGCCGTTCTCGCCCTCGGCCTTGATGCGCTGCATCAGCGGGGCTTCCTTGTCGGTGATGAACTTGATCTTGACGCCGGTCTTGGCGGTATAGGCGTCGAACACCGGCTTGATCAGCTCATCGATGCGCGAGGAGTACACCACCACTTCATCCGCCGCCTGGGCGGTGCCGCCGAACAGAGTGAGGGCCAGGGCGGCCAGTAGGGGCTTGCGGGGCAACATCGGGGGTACTCCTCGCTGGATTGAGAAGTGTAAATGGTAGTGAATCCCATTTTCCTGCTCATCTGTCGAGGAGTTACCGGATGTTGCAAGGGGCTGATTGCGAGGGCTGCACAGCAGCACCGATCATTCGAAATTGCCCTGCAACTGGTGGATCTGCCGCCGCTGCTTCTTGTTCGGTCGCCCATCGCTGGTCATGCCCAGCGCGCCCGCCTTGCGCATCTCGGCCGCCTGTTCGCGACGTTTCACGCTCTCGGCAGTTTCCTCGTAGAGCGTCTGCGCCTCGGGCGCTCCGCGGCGCACCACCGACAATGCCCTGACCACCACGGTGCGCTCGTCGAAACCGGTGCGCAGCACGAACTCGTCGCCCACCCGCGGCTCCTTGCCCGGCTTGCAGCGCTCGCCCCGGCAGTGCACCTTGCCGCTTTCGATCGCCGCCTTGGCCAAGGCGCGGGTCTTGTAGAAGCGCGCCGCCCACAGCCATTTGTCCAGGCGTACCTTGTCGTCGTCTTCAGGCTTTTGTGCCATGGTCTTTCCTCGAATTCTGTCTTTCACGGAACTGTACTACCGTGACTGACGGATGCAAAAAGTCCGTGCCGTCATTACAGTTCACCTCCATATCCCCAGGGCACGCTTCGTGAAGACATTTGACCACCTGACTGTGATCGGCCTGCGCGAGTGGGTCGCCCTGCCCGAGCTGGGTGTCGCCGGCCTGCGCGCCAAGATCGACACCGGTGCCAGCACCTCCAGCCTGCACGCCACCGAGGTCGAACCGTTCGAGCGCGATGGCCAGCCATGGGTGCGTTTCACCGCGCACCTGGGCTCGGTGGTGCAGTTGCGCCACCGACGTTGCGAGGCGCCGCTGGTGACCATGAAGACCATCAAGAGCTCCAATGGCCAGGCCCAGATCCGCTATGTGATCCGCACGGCCCTGGCGCTCGGTGACCGGGTCTGGGAAGTCGAATTCACCCTGGCCTGCCGCAAGAGCATGCGCTATCGGCTGCTGCTCGGCTCGAAAGCGCTCATCCATGGCCAGCTGGTGGTCAACCCAGGTCTGAAGTACGTCCAGGACAAACCGGCCTTCCCGGCCACCCTTTCCCCTGTCACAGGTGCTGCATGAAGATCGCTGTGCTGTCGCGCAATCCGCGTCTGTATTCCACCCGCCGCCTGGTCGAGGCCGGTATCCAGCGGGGCCACGAAGTGGTGGTGATCGACACGCTCCGGGCCTATATGAACATCGCCAGCCACAAGCCGCAGATCCATTACCGCGGCAAGCCGCTGGAGGGGTTCGATGCAGTGATCCCGCGCATCGGCGCATCGGTCACTTTCTATGGCTGCGCGGTGCTGCGCCAGTTCGAGATGATGGGCGTCTACCCGCTCAACGAGTCGGTGGCCATCGCCCGCTCGCGGGACAAGCTGCGCTCGCTGCAACTGCTGTCTCGGCGCGGTATCGGCCTGCCGATCACCGGTTTCGCCCACTCGCCGGACGACATTCCCGACCTGATCCAGATGGTCAACGGCGCGCCACTGGTGATCAAGGTGCTCGAAGGTACCCAGGGCATCGGCGTGGTGCTGTGCGAAACCGCCAAGGCCGCCGAGTCGGTGATCGAGGCGTTCATGGGCCTGAAGCAGAACATCATGGTCCAGGAATACATCAAGGAGGCCGGGGGCGCCGATAT
Organism: Mitsuaria sp. RG; assembly: GCF_028369275.1. NCBI lineage: Bacteria > Pseudomonadati > Pseudomonadota > Betaproteobacteria > Burkholderiales > Sphaerotilaceae > Roseateles > Mitsuaria sp. RG. Next base: position 28,973 of record NZ_JAQMYQ010000001.1, on the reverse strand, counting down.
CCGCTGCTTCGTGGTGGGCGACAAGGTGATTGCCTCGATGAAGCGCCAGGCCAAGCCGGGCGAGTTCCGCTCCAACCTGCACCGTGGCGGCGTGGCCAGCCTGATCAAGATCACCCCGGAAGAGCGCATGACCGCGATTCGCGCGGCGAAGGTCATGGGCCTGAGCGTGGCGGGGGTGGATATCCTGCGATCCAATCACGGGCCGCTGGTGATGGAGGTGAATTCATCGCCGGGGCTGGAGGGTATCGAGGTGACCACCGGCAAGGACGTGGCCGGGATGATCATCGAGCACCTGGAGAAGAACAGCGGGCCGAATCAGACACGGACCAAGGGCAAGGGTTGAGATTCCGGGGCTGCTGCGCAGCCCATCGCGGCACAAGGCCGCTCCTACAGGGACTCGCGCAGTCCTGTAAGAGCGGCCTGATGTCGCGAAAGGGCCGCAAAGCGGCCCCGGAAATCACACGGCATTACGCGGCAACAACAACCCCAGCGGCAACCTCACTCGCGCCTCGATCCCGCCACCGGAGCGATTGCGCAACTCCACATTGCCGCCATGCTGCGCGGCAATGCGCTTGACGATCGCCAGCCCCAACCCGGTGCCCTTGCCGCCCCGTGCCCGGTCGCCACGGATGAACGGGTTGAAGATGGTCTCCAGCTCCGACTCGTCGATGCCCGCGCCTCGGTCCAGCACGCTGAGCACCACATACGGCGCGCTCTGCTCGCCCGACACATAGGCCGCCACCTCCACGCCCTTGCCGGCGTGATGCAGGGCGTTGCCGATCAGGTTGCCCAGCATGCGCTTGAGCGACACCCGGCGCAGCGGGAACGGCGGGATCGGCTCCAGGCACAGCCGTACCTGCTCCTTGTGCTGGTTGTAGGGCGCCACCACTTCGTAGATCAGGTCGTTGAGGTCGACCTCCTCCACCGGTTCGTCGCGCCCGTCACGAATGAACGCCAGGAACTGGTCGAGGATCGCGTCCATGTCTTCGATGTCACGGACCATGTCCTCGCTGAGGTCGCTGTCGTTGTCCATCAGCGACAGCGACAGGCGCAGCCGGGTCAGCGGCGTGCGCAGGTCATGGGACACTCCGGCCAGCATCAGCTCGCGCTCACGCCCGGCCTGCTCGACATCCTCGGCCATCTGGTTGAACGCGCGGTACACCTCGGTCATCTCGCTGGGGGTGTCGCTGATCGGCAGGCGCACGCTGCGCCCCTGGCCCAGCTGGCGGGCAGCGAACACCAGGCGCTTGAGCGGCTGGTTGAGCTGACGCACGAAGATCCACGCCGATGCCGTGGACAACAGGCCGATGGCCAGGAACCAGCCCAGTACGTTCCAGATCTTCTGCCCACGCAGCGGGTGCGGATACAGCGGCACCTTGAGCCAGCCCGGGCCCAGGCTCGGGGCATTCACCCACAGCGCGGGCGGCGCGTGGATGCGCAGGCGCACCTCGGTGTCGTCGCCCAGCTCGGCCTGCATCTGGCGCTGGTAGATCTCGCTGTACGGCCAGTGCTGCTCGCCCTCCGGCACGCCGGCGCCGGTCACCCGGATCAGCCCGGCCGCCTCGGCGATCTGGTCACGGTTCTCTTCATCCGCGGCCCAGTAGGCGCGCAGCGTCAGGGCCACGCCGTGGCTGTACTGGCGGTCGACCAGCACGTCCTCGTTCATCAGCAGGTACACGAGCGTCAGTGCCTTGGAAAACAGCACGACGATCAGCACCAGCCAGAGGGTGCGGGCGAAGAAGCTTTGCGGGAACCAGAGAGGCGTTTTCATCGATCAACTACTGTACTGAAAGGGCCGGCCGTCACAGACGCAAACAGGGCGACCCGCGTGGGTCGCCCTGCTGCACCCTGACGAGCCGACAGGCTCATTTGCCGGCGTTTCCGTCCGGCACGAAGACGTAGCCCACACCCCATACAGTCTGGATGTAGCGTGGTTTGGACGGATCGGGCTCGATCATCCGGCGCAGGCGCGAGATCTGCACGTCGATGGAGCGCTCCAGGGCGTCCCACTCGCGGCCACGGGCCAGGTTCATCAGCTTGTCGCGGGTCAGCGGCTCGCGGGCGTGCATCACCAGGGCCTTGAGCACGGCGAACTCACCGGTGGTGAGCATGTGTGTCTCTTCGCCGCGCTTGAGTTCGCGGGTGGCCAGCGACAGTTCGTAGTCGCCAAAGGTGACGGTCTCTTCCTCGCTGCCCGGCGCGCCCGGCACGCTCGGGGACTGGCGGCGCAGCACGGCCTTGACCCGGGCCACCAGTTCGTCGGGGTTGAACGGCTTGGCCAGGTAGTCGTCGGCGCCCAGCTCCAGGCCCTTGATACGGCTGAGCTCGTCGCCCTTGGCGGTGAGCATGATGATCGGGATCTGGTTGTTCGACGCGCGCAGGCGCTTGCACGCGGACAGGCCGTCCTCGCCCGGCAGCATCAGGTCGAGGACCACCAGGTTGAACACTTCACGGGCCAGCAGGCGGTCCATCTGTTCGACGTTGGGCACGGTGCGGACACGGAAGCCCTTGCTGGTGAAGAAACGGTCCAGCAGGCTGCTCAGGCCCGGGTCGTCGTCGACGATGAGAATCTTGTCGCCTTCTGCGGCGTTTGCGGTGCTGGTCATGAATAACTCCTCTGATATCGCCGCGCATTATGGCGTAGCCATTGCAGCGCGTGCCGTGTGCATTGTTAGCAGATTTTTCCCCCGGCGCCACTTCCAGGCTTGTGGGAGCAACTGTCTTGCTCAATTTTTAGAATCTGGCGCGATCCCTGTGTGCGGGTTTACCCGCGAAGAAACCAGCACGGTGCCTGACAAGGACTTGACCCTGTTCGCGGGTAAACCCGCTCCCACATCGGTATAATGCGCCGCTTTAAATCCTTGCCAGGTGGTTTTCATGGACAGCATCAACAGCCGTATCGCCGAGGAACTGGGCGTGCGCCCACAACAGGTCGAAGCGGCCGTGGGCCTGTTGGACGAAGGATCGACCGTGCCCTTCATCGCCCGTTACCGCAAGGAAGTGACCGGCAGCCTGGATGACACCCAACTGCGCCACCTGGAAGAGCGCCTGCGCTACCTGCGCGAGCTCGACGATCGTCGCGCCAGCATCCTGGCCAGCATCGAGGAGCAGGGCAAGCTGACCCCGGAGCTGGCCCGCGAGATCAAGCTGGCCGACACCAAGACCCGCCTCGAAGACCTGTACCTGCCGTACAAGCAGAAGCGCCGCACCAAGGGCCAGATCGCCCTGGAAGCGGGCCTGGGCGAGTTGGCCGACGGCCTGTTCAACGATCCGCAGCTGAACCCGGAAAGCGAAGCGGCACGTTTCGTCGACGCCGAAAAAGGCGTGGCCGACGTCAAGGCTGCCCTGGAAGGCGCCAAGTACATCCTCATGGAGCGCTTCGCCGAGGACGCTGCCCTGCTCGACAAGCTGCGCAGCTTCCTCAAGCAGGAAGCGGTGCTGACCGCCCGCGTGGTTCCCGGTAAAGAAGAAGAAGGCGCCAAGTTCCGCGACTACTTCGCCCACGACGAGCTGCTGCGCACCGCGCCGTCGCACCGCGCCCTGGCGATCTTCCGCGGACGCAACGAAGGCGTGCTGAGCGCCTCGCTGAAAGTCGGCGAGGAGCTGCCGGGCACCCTGCACCCGTGCGAGCTGATGATCGGCCAGCAGGTCGGCATCGAGAACCGCAACCGCCCGGCCGACAAGTGGCTGGGCGAAGTGGTGCGCTGGACCTGGAAGGTCAAGCTGTACACCCACCTGGAAACCGACCTGTTCGGCGAGCTGCGCGACAACGCCGAAGGCGAGGCGATCAACGTCTTCGCCCACAACCTGCACGACCTGCTGCTGGCCGCCCCGGCCGGTCCGCGCGCAACGCTCGGCTTCGACCCGGGCCTGCGCACCGGCTGCAAGATCGCCGTGGTCGATGCTACCGGCAAGCTGCTGGACCACACCACGGTCTACCCGCACGCGCCGAAGAACGACTGGGACCGCACCATCTCCATCATGGCCGCGCTGTGCGCCAAGCACTCGGTCGAGCTGATCGCCATCGGCAACGGCACCGCCAGCCGCGAAAGCGACAAGCTGGTGGCCGAGCTGGTCAAGAAATACCCGGCCCTGAAGATCACCAAGATCATGGTCTCCGAGGCCGGCGCCTCGGTGTACTCGGCTTCCGAGCTGGCTGCTCGCGAGTTCCCGGACCTGGATGTGTCGATCCGTGGCGCCGTGTCCATCGCCCGTCGCCTGCAGGACCCGCTGGCCGAACTGGTGAAGATCGACCCGAAATCCATCGGCGTCGGCCAATACCAGCACGACGTGTCGCAGGTGAAGCTGGCCCGTGGCCTGGACGCCGTGGTCGAGGACTGCGTGAACGCCGTGGGCGTCGACGTCAACACCGCTTCCGTGGCGCTGCTGACGCGCATTTCCGGCCTCAACGCGACCCTGGCGCAGAACATCGTCAGCCACCGCGACGCCAACGGCCCGTTCGCCACCCGTGCCGCGCTGAAGAAAGTCAGCCGCCTGGGCGAGAAGACCTTCGAACAGGCCGCCGGCTTCCTGCGCGTGATGAACGGCGACAACCCGCTGGACGCCTCGGCGGTGCACCCGGAAGCCTACCCGCTGGTACAGCGCATCGCCGCCGACACCGACCGCGACATTCGCTCGCTGATCGGCGACAGCGGTTTCCTCAAGCGCCTGGACCCGAAGAAGTTCACCGACGAAAGCTTCGGCCTGCCGACCGTCACCGACATCCTCCAGGAGCTGGACAAGCCGGGCCGCGACCCGCGCCCGGAGTTCAAGACCGCCACCTTCCAGGACGGCGTCGAGGACCTCAAGGACCTGGAGCCGGGGATGATCCTCGAAGGTGTGGTGACCAACGTCACCAACTTCGGTGCCTTCGTCGACATCGGCGTGCACCAGGACGGCCTGGTGCACATCTCGGCGCTGTCCGAGAAGTTCGTCAAGGACCCGCGTGAAGCGGTCAAGGCCGGCGACGTGGTCAAGGTCAAGGTCATGGAAGTGGACATCCCGCGCAAGCGCGTCGGCCTGTCCATGCGCATGAGCGACACCCCCGGCGAGAAAGTCGAGGGCAACCGCGGCGGCAACCGTGGCAACGGCGGCAACCGCCAGCAGCAGGCGCCGCGCCAGCGCGAGACCAGCGCCGCCACCGCACCGGCCAACAACGCCATGGCGGCACTGTTCGCCAACGCCAAGCAGCTGAAGAAGAAGTGATGGACGTACCGAAAGCGTACGTCGAGAGCGCCTTCAGCCAATTGCTGGGTTGCCGCCTGCAACGCCTGGACACGGGTGTTGCAGAGGTGGCCCTGGCGCTCGAGCCGCACCTGCGCAACCGCGGCCAGAAGCTGCACGGCGGAGCGATCTTCAGCCTGGTGGACATCGCCATGGGCCTGGCCTGCTCGGCCAGCCATGGCTTCGACCAGCAGAGCGTGACCATCGAGTGCAAGATCAACTACATGCGCGCCGTCAGCGAGGGCGAGGTGCTGTGCACCGCCCGGGTGCTGCACGCCGGGCGGCGCACGCTGGTGGTCGACGCCGACGTGCTTCAGGACGACAAGCTGGTGGCCAAGGCGCAGGGAACCTTCGCGGTTCTCTAGCTGACAGGCCCCCATCTGCGGTATTTTCGGCGTATTGCTGTACACCTGATCGCGGGGCAAGCCCGCTCCCACGAATGCTCACAGGCTTAGTGGGAGCGGGCTTGTCCCGCGATCAGACGCATACAGGCCAGCGACGGAACCGCGTAAACCAGGCGACAACGCCAGTTCCTTTCCCAACTACCCTTGTAGACCGTCATCCCTACCCCCATATTGGGGCGACTGACGCGTGAAGGAATCCATCTTGAGCGACCTCCTCAACCGCCGCCTGAGCCTGCTCGGCGACAATATCGACCTGCTCAAGCAGTGCCTGCACGGCATTGAGCGCGAATGCCTGCGGGTGACCAACGACGGTCGCCTGGCCCAGACCCCGCACCCCGAAGCCCTGGGTTCGGCGCTGACCAACGAGCAGATCACCACCGACTATTCCGAGTCGCTGCTGGAGTTCATCACCCCGGCCCTGGCCGACCCGGCCAAGGTGCTCGAGAGCCTCGACCAGATCCACCGTTTCGTCTACACCAAGCTGGGCGACGAATACCTGTGGAGCCCGTCGATGCCCTGCGCGCTGCCGGCCGAGGAAGACATCCCGATCGCCGAATATGGCAGCTCGAACATCGGCAAGCTCAAGCACGTCTATCGCAAGGGCCTGGCCCTGCGTTACGGCCGTACCATGCAGTGCATCGCCGGCATCCACTACAACTTCTCCCTGCCCGAAGCGCTGTGGCCGTTGCTGCGCGATGCCGAAGGCGGCGAGCAGGACGACCGCGACTACCAGTCCTCGGCCTATATCGCGCTGATCCGCAACTTCCGCCGCTACAGCTGGCTGCTGATGTACCTGTTCGGCGCGTCCCCGGCCCTGGACAAAGGCTTCCTGCGCGGTCGTGCGCACCAGCTCGAAGAGCTGGATGCCGAGACGCTCTACCTGCCCTACGCCACCAGCCTGCGCATGAGCGACCTGGGTTACCAGAGCAACGCCCAGGCAGGCCTGACGCCCTGCTACAACAACCTCGCCAGCTACACCGACAGCCTGCGCAAGGCGGTGGGCACGCCCTACCCGCCCTATGTCGAGGTCGGCACGCACAAGGATGGCGAGTGGGTGCAGTTGAACACCAACATCCTGCAGATCGAGAACGAGTACTACTCGAACATCCGCCCCAAGCGCGTCACCTACACCGGCGAGCGGCCAATCCAGGCCCTGACCTCCCGTGGCGTGCAGTACGTGGAAGTACGCTGCCTGGACATCAACCCGTTCCTGCCGGTGGGTATCGACCTGACCGAAGCGCGCTTCCTCGACGCCTTCCTGCTGTTCTGCGCGCTGGAAGAGAGCCCGCAACTGGACAACGGCGAGTGCGGCCAGTGCACCGACAACTTCCTCACCGTGGTCAAGGAAGGCCGCCGTCCTGGCCTGGAACTGCACCGTGACGGCCAGCCGATCGAGCTGAAAGTGTGGGCCAGCGAATTGATCGGCCGCATCGGGCAGTTGGCCGAGTTGCTCGACCATGCCCAAGGTGGCGACGAACATGCCAAGGCGCTGGAAGCGCAACAGGCCAAGGTCGATGACGCCTCGCTGACGCCATCCGCCCAGGTGCTGGCACGCATGGCCGAACACAACGAAAGCTTCATCAAGTTCTCCCTGCGCCAAAGCCGGAACCACGCCGAGACCTTCCGCGAGCAGCCGCTGCCCACCGAGCGCCAGCAGGCCTTCGAGACCCTCGCCCGCGAATCCCTGGCCGAGCAGTCGCGCCTGGAGCAGCAGGAGGTGGGTGACTTCGACCTGTTCGTCGGTGCCTACCAGGCCAGCATCCTGGCGATCAGCAACTGATGACCCGCCCCGCCACCCCGCGCAAGCCACGCGCCAGCAGCCAGGCCAGGATCGAAGCGATCCTCGCTGCGGCCCGCGAGCTGCTGGCCGGACAAGGGGTGGCGGCGCTGTCGATCTACAGTGTGGCCGAACGGGCGCAGATTCCGCCGTCGTCGGTGTATCACTTCTTCGCCAGCGTGCCGGCCTTGCTCGAGGCACTGACCGCCGACGTGCATCGGGCTTTTCGCGAGGCCCTGAACGCGCCCATCGACAGCACTGCATTCAGTACCTGGCCGCAACTGTCGCGTCTGATCGAGCAGCGCATGCTCGACATCTACACCGAAGATGCCGCGGCGCGGCAACTGATCCTGGCCCAGCATGGGCTGAGCGAAGTGGTACAGGCCGACCGTCAGCACGACCTGGAGCTGGGCGAGCTGATGCACCGGCTGTTCGATCGGCATTTCCAGCTGCCTACGATGCCTCGGGATGTGGATGTGTTCGCGTTGGCGATGGAGCTGAGCGACCGGGTGTATGCCCGCTCGATGCAGTTGCATGAAGCGATCACGCCGCGCATGGCGGAAGAGGGGATGCGGGTGTTCGAGGCGTATCTGGGGCTGTATCTGCCGCCGTTTCTGGCCAAGCGGTCGGCTTGAGATCCTTGGGGCCGCTTTGCGGCCCTTTTCGCGGCACGAGGCCGCTCCTACAGGGGTTATGCGATCCCCTGTAGGAGCGGCCTCGTGCCGCGAAAAGGGCGCACAGCGCCCTCTATCCAGACCATCACAACTTGGCGATGGACACCTCGGTCGATTTCACGAAGGCGATCACCTCACTGCCCACCTGCAATTCCAGCTCCTTCACGGAACGGGTGGTGATCACCGAAGTGACGATACCGGAGGCGGTCTGCACGTCGATTTCCGACAGTACCGGGCCTTCGAGGATTTCCTTCACGGTGCCTTTGAACTGGTTGCGAACGTTGATGGCTTTGATGGTCATGGCGTCATTCCTTTTGCGGCTTCGAGGATTCAGTGAGCCCAACGCAACTGCGTGGGCAAGGGGGCTACAGGCTCCGGCTCGGGCGGGGTGCCCGGGACGGACAGAACACGGTTGAGCACTTCGCTTTCCAGCGCCGCCAGGCGGTGCGAACCCCGCACCCGTGGCCGTGGCAGGTCGACGACCAGGTCCAGGCCGACGGCGCCGTCTTCGATCAGGATCACCCGGTCGGCCACGGCGACGGCTTCGCTGACGTCGTGGGTGACCAGCAGCACGGTGAAACCGTGCTGGCGCCACAGGCGCTCGATCAATTGCTGCATTTCGATACGGGTCAGGGCATCCAGCGCGCCCAATGGCTCGTCCAGCAGCAGCAGGCGCGGCTGGTGGATCAGCGCCCGGGCCAGGGCCACCCGCTGCTTCTGGCCGCCGGACAACGCCGCCGGCCAGTCGTTGGCGCGATCGACCAGGCCGACCGCCGCCAATGCCTCCAGGGCGCGGGGCCGCCAGTTTCCGGACAAGCCCAGGCCGACGTTGTCGATCACTTTCTTCCAGGGCAGCAGGCGCGCGTCCTGGAACATCAGGCGGGTATCCTCGCGGGCCTCGGCCAGCGGCGCGGCCCCCGCCAACAGTTGGCCGGCGCTGGGTTGGTCGAGCCCGGCCAGCAGCCGCAACAAGGTGCTCTTGCCGCAGCCACTGCGGCCGACGATGGCGACGAACTGGCCGGCCGGAATGTGCAGGTCGATGCCGCGCAGCACTTCACGCTGGCCGAAGGTGCGACGCAGGTCCCGGGCCGCCAGGGGGATGCCACGCAGCAGGCGTGGCGGCTGTTCCTTGAGCACGGTCATCATGCGCCCTCCTTCTTCGCCACCTGGTACGCCGGGTGCCAGCGCAGCCACACCCGCTCCAGGCCACGGGCGGCCAGGTCGGCCAGCTTGCCGAGCACCGCGTACAGGACGATGGCCAGCACCACCACATCGGTCTGCAGGAACTCGCGGGCGTTCATCGCCAGGTAGCCGATGCCGGCGTTGGCCGAAATGGTCTCGGCGACGATCAGCGTCAGCCACATGAAGCCCAGGGCAAAGCGCACGCCGACCAGGATCGAGGGCAGCGCCCCCGGCAGGATCACCTGGCGGAACAACGCAAAGCCCGACAGCCCATAGCTGCGCGCCATCTCCACCAGCGCCGGATCGACGTTGCGGATCCCGTGGTAGGTGTTCAGGTAGATGGGGAACAGCGTCCCCAGCGCCACCAGGAATATCTTTGCCGACTCGTCGATGCCGAACCACAGGATCACCAGCGGGATCAGCGCCAGGTGCGGCACGTTGCGGATCATCTGCACCGAGCTGTCGAGCAGGCGCTCGCCCCAGTTCGACAGGCCGGTGACGAAGCCCAGCAACAGGCCGAGGCTGCCGCCGATCACGAAGCCCAGGCCGGCACGCCAGCCGCTGATGGCCAGGTGGGTCCAGAGCTGGCCGCTGCGCACCAGCTCGACACCGGCACTGACCACCGCGCTCGGCGCTGGCAGGATGCGGGTCGACAGCCAGCCCGCGCTGACCGCCAGCTGCCATACCGCCAGCAGCAGGATCGGCAGGGCCCAGGGCGCCAGGCGCTTCGACCAGGTGGTGGGGGATGCTCGACTCATGGCCCCGGTCCTCAGCTCTGCGACACGGACTTGGGCAGGATGTCGTTGGCGACCATTTCACCGAACGGGCTCACGTAGCCACCGGTCTTCGGTTGTTCCGGGCGCTGCACGTCCAGGTGCGGGAACAGCAGCTCGGCGACGCGGTACGACTCTTCCAGGTGTGGATAACCGGAGAAGATGAAGGTGTCGATGCCAAGATCGGCGTATTCCTTGACCCGCGCCGCGACGGTCGGGCCATCGCCCACCAGCGCGGTGCCGGCACCGCCACGCACCAGGCCGACACCGGCCCACAGGTTCGGCGCCACTTCCAGCTTGTCGCGCTTGCCGCCATGCAGGGCGGCCATGCGTTGCTGGCCGACCGAGTCGAAGCGCGCCAGCGACGCCTGGGCACGGGCGATGGTGTCGTCGTCCAGGTGCGAGATGAGCCTGTCGGCGGCGGCCCAGGCCTCTTCATTGGTTTCCCGCACGATCACGTGCAGGCGGATGCCGAAGCGCACTTCGCGGCCTTGGGCCGCAGCCTTCTCGCGCACCTGGGCGATCTTCTCGGCGACGGCCGCCGGTGGCTCGCCCCAGGTCAGGTATAGCTCGACCTGCTCGGCGGCCAGGTCCTGGGCGGCCTCGGAGGAACCACCGAAGTACAGCGGCGGGCGCGGTTGCTGGATCGGCGGGTAGAGCAGCTTGGCGCCCTTCACCTGGATATGCTTGCCGTCATAGTCGACCGTTTCGCCTTCGAGCACCTTGCGCCAGATGCGGGTGAATTCCACCGACGCCTCGTATCGCTCCTGGTGGTTCAGGTGCAGGCCATCGCCGGCCAGTTCGTCCGGATCACCGCCGGTCACCAGGTTGAACAGCGCACGGCCGTTGGACAGGCGATCCAGGGTGGCGGCCTGACGGGCGGCCACGGTCGGCGAAATGATTCCCGGACGCAGGGCCACCAGGAACTTCAGGCGCTCGGTCACCGGAATCAGCGAGGCCGCCACCAGCCAGGAGTCCTCGCAGGAACGTCCGGTGGGGATCAGCACGCCGCCAAAGCCCAGGCGGTCGGCGGCCTGGGCGATCTGGCTCAGGTAGCCGTGGTCGACGGCGCGGGCGCCTTCGCTGGTGCCCAGGTACTTGCCGTCACCGTGGGTGGGGAGGAACCAGAAGATGTTAAGGCTCATTGGAGTTGTCTCCTCAAGGGTGGCTCAAGCCGGGGCGACGCCCCGGCGCAGGCGAATCGTTCAAGGCGCGCTGGCGACCTTGGCCGGGGGTGTCCAGATCACATCCTTGATGCTCAAGGGCTTGGGAATCAGCTTCAGGGCCTGGAAGGTGTCGGCAATCTTCTGCTGCGCGGCGATCACTTCCGGAGTCAGCGGCGCGGCGCCGTAGCCTTGGCGCTTGACCGAGGTCAGGGTGATGTCGGCGGGCAGGCCGAGCAGTGGCGCGACCTGGTCGGTGACCTGCTGCGGGTTGGCCCGGGACCATTCGCCCACGGCGCGCACTTCCTCGACCAGGGTGTTGATCACCGCCGGGTGCTGGGTGGCATAGCTGCGGGTGGCGAGGTAGAACTGGTGGTTGTCGACCAGGTCCTTGCCGTCACGCAGGGTGCGCGCCTGCAGCTGTTGTTCGGCGGCGGCCTGGTACGGGTCCCAGATCACCCAGGCGTCGACGCTGCCGCGCTCGAAGGCGGCGCGGGCGTCGGCCGGCGGCAGGTAGACGGGCTGGATATCGGTGTACTTGAGGCCGGCGTCTTCCAGGGCGCGCACCAGCAGGTAGTGCACGTTGGAGCCCTTGTTGAGGGCGACTTTCTTGCCCTTGAGTTCCTTCACCGACTGGATCGTCGATCCCTTCGGCACAAGGATCGCCTCGCTGTGCGGGGCTGGCGGCTCATAGGCGACGTACAGCAGGTCGGCACCCGCGGCCTGGGCAAACACCGGCGGGGTTTCGCCGGTCACGCCGAAGTCGATGGAGCCGACGTTGAGGCCTTCGAGCAGTTGCGGGCCGCCGGGGAACTCGGTCCATTGCACGTCGATGCCCTGCTCCTTCAGGCGCTTTTCCAGCGAGCCCTTGGCCTTGAGCAGCACCAGGGTGCCGTATTTCTGGTAACCGATGCGCAGGCTCTCGGCCTGGGCTTGAGTGATGGCGCCGAAGGACACAGCCGCCGCAAACAGGGCGACCAGACCGCGACGCAAGAAGACTGTGCGCATGGCGCTCTCCTGTGCGAGTGGGTTCGGGTAGCACCTGCTTGCCTCGTTGACGGGCGAGTAAGGTGGGAAAAACGGTCAAGCGGTATAGCGGGCGGTCAGATGCTCCAACGGGCACTGATCAGGCGTTCGTTGAGTTCGCCCGGTACCACCGGCCGAGGCCGGCGCGCCAGGGCGCTGTGGAACGTTTCCAGCGAATCCTGCAGGCGCTGCTCCAGGGCAGCGGCCAGTTGCGCGGGCCTGGCGCCTTCGCCGTAGGCGATCTGGCTGTCGTCGGCGAAGATCCCCTGCAGGGTCTCCTGCGCCTTGAGGGCCGACAGCACGGGCTTGAGGGCGTAGTCCACGGCCAGCATGTGGGCGATGCTGCCACCGGTGGCGATCGGCAGGACCACCTTGTGTTCCAGGGCACGCTCGGGCAGCAGGTCGAGCAAGGTCTTCAGGGCGCCGGCGAACGACGCCTTGTACACCGGGGTGGCGACCACCAGGCCATCGGCCTGGGCCACCAGTTCATTGAAGTGACGCACCTGCGGGCTGTCGAAGCGCGCGTGGAGCAGGTCCTCGGCGGGGAATTCCCGCACCTGGAAGGTCACCACCTCGACGCCGCGCTCCTGCAGCCAGTCGCGCGAGCGCTCTAGCAGCACGCCGGAGCGTGAACGAAGACTGGGGCTACCACCGACAGAAACAACCAGCATTGAAAGCGCTTCCTTCGATTCGATTGCAGGGCCGCGAGGGGTTGTCCCCGCTGGATGGAAGTGACATTAACAGTTAGTCATATATATCTAGAAATCATATTTTCGTATTTATTTATTCCATATAGAGATATTCAGATTTATCTCTGTAGGAGCGGCCTTGTGCCGCGAAAGGGCCGCAAAGCGGCCCCGGCGATAAGTGCATTGACGCTGAAAATCCTGGGGGTGCTGCGCCCCCCTTTCGCGGCACAAGGCCGCTCCTACAGGCTTTCGGTAGACATAAAAAAGGGCCGTCGAAACGGCCCGAAGATCCCTGCTTGGCTAAGAGCAATGCAACGAGCAATACCTCATCGATTTGGTTGCGGAGTCAGTCGCAGATAGGGTTTCACCGCCCGGTACCCTTTCGGGAAGCGCCGCTTGATTTCGTCCTCGTCCTTGAGCGAAGGCACGATCACTACCTCGTCGCCGTCCTGCCAGTTGCCTGGCGTGGCGACCTTGTAGTTGTCGGTCAGCTGCAGCGAGTCGATCACCCGCAGGATCTCGTTGAAGTTGCGCCCGGTACTGGCCGGATAGGTGATGGTCAGGCGCACCTTCTTGTTCGGGTCGATGACGAACAGCGAGCGCACGGTCAGGGTGTCGCTGGCGTTGGGGTGGATCAGGTCGTACAGGTCGGAGACCTTGCGGTCGGCGTCGGCGATGATCGGGAAGTTGACCACGGTGTTCTGGGTCTCGTTGATGTCATCGATCCACTTGTGGTGCGAGTCGACCGGGTCCACCGACAGGGCGATGGCTTTCACGCCACGCTTGGCGAAGTCTTCCTTGAGCTTGGCGGTCAGGCCCAGCTCGGTGGTGCACACCGGGGTGAAGTCGGCCGGGTGGGAGAACAGCACGCCCCAGCTGTCGCCCAGCCATTCGTGGAAACGGATCTTGCCGGCGCTGGAATCCTGTTCGAAATCGGGGGCGATATCGCCGAGTTTGAGGCTCATGAAAGCGGCTCCTGTGCTGTGTCTGGCCTTGTGGGTTCAATGTGCCTGCTTCCGAATAAAAATAAAAAGAATAAATATCGATTTATTTATAACCATTAAGCATACGGATTCGCAGACACAAAAAAGCCTCGCACTAGGCGAGGCTTTCTTGATGCCGCTACGACTTACATGAAGGCGTAAGTGTAGTTGACGATGAAGCGAGTCTGATCCTGGTCGTTCGCAGCGCCCGAACCGGTGCCACGGTAGACGCCCTGGCGCAGGCTGAAGCCCAGGCCCTTGAGGGTGCCTTCCTGCAGAACGTAGTCGACGCGCGCGTCACGCTCCCACTCGCTGAAGGTACCGTGGCCGTCGGTGTTACGACCATCCTGACCGCGCAGGTAGGCGACCGAAGCCTTCAGGCCCGGCACGCCCAGACGGGCGAAGTCGTAGGAGTACTGACCGAAGGTGGTGTTTTCACCGGCCTTGGCGAACTGGTTGATCATGCTGTCGGTGAACAGGTAGAAGCTGGCGCCGCCCGCACCTTCGGCACGGCCGTTGCCATCAACGACACCGCCCTGGTTCAGCCAGACGAAGCCACCATCATCGTTGACCTGCTGATGGCCGAGCATCAGCGCGTGGCCACCGAGGGTATAGGTGAACATGGCGGACCAGGTCTTGTTGTCGACCTTGCCGGTTTCCTTGGCATAACCGCCGTTGTTGTTGAAGTTGTAGCCGCCACCGTGGCCGTTCTTGCCATCGCTGCTGCTGTCGAAGTAGCGCAGGTCGGTCTTGAACGACTGGTCGTCAGCGATCTTGAAGACGTGGGTGGCGCCCAGGAAGCTCTGCTTGTAGAAGTCTTCCAGGTTCGAGTAGTAGTACTGCAGGGTCAGGTCTGGAGTGAGCTTGTAGTCCAGGCCACCGTAGCGGAACTTGTTGCTGTCAGCGGTCGCGCCGTTGACCGACAGGCCGGTACGGTTGCTCGAGGCACGACCCATTGCGTGGGTCAGCTGACCGGCGTTGATGGTCAGGTTGTCGATTTCCTTCGAGGTGATGGTTGCACCTTCGAAGGTCTGCGGCAGCAGACGACCGTCGTTGGAGACCAGGATCGGCAGCATCGGTGCCAGGGCGCTACCGAAGTGCGCTTCGGTCTTGGAGAAGCGGGCCTTGGCGTTGGCGCCAACGCGTGCCCACTGGCTTACCGAAGAGCCGTCGGTATCGTCCGGAAGGAAGCCGGACTTGTGGTAGCCCTTGCCACCATCGAGGTGGATACCCCACACGGCCTGGGCATCGACACCAAAGCCTACGGTGCCTTCAGTGAAGCCGGAGATGTAGTCGAGCTTGAAACCTTGACCGGTTTCACGCTGATCCGGACGCTTGCCGGCCGGACGAGTCGCGGTTGCCGGAGTGGCGTGCGCTTCGCGGTTGTTGTTGTCGAAGTACATGGTGCGCGAGCTCAGGGACAGCTTGCTGTCTTCGATGAAACCGGCAGCGCCTGCTTGTTGGGCGAGAACCCCCAGTGCCACGGCCAGGGCCAGGCTGGACTTGTACATGTTTTGCTCCTCTACGTTCTAATTTTTGTGCGTCTCAAGCGGCGGAGTCTGCTGCCCCACTCACCCGGATTGGCGATTTAGCACAAATGCGTGACCGCCAAGTCAATCGCTAACGGTCGATCTGCGACTTTGGTCTAACCCGCCGACCTGCGCTACAGGATAATGACAATCCTATAAATCCAAAATGACCGTTTTATGAATCTGTAAGATTTTTACGGAATAACATCGGAACCATTCCTACGAAACGCTGTATCGACGCCGTCAATCATACCTTTAGGTTATGTGCAAACGTTTGCCGAACTGTCGACCGATGGTGCCCCCGCAGGAACCGAACTAGACTAGCCGTCTTGAGCGATTCCGCCAGCTTCCCACCTCGTGTGGGAGCGAGCCCGTAAACCGCGCAGGTTCAGAGCGTTTGGCTTTTAAGCTAATTCTAAAAAGTTATTTATTTACTATTTCTTAGATCATCTAGTCTTCTCGCCATCCATCCCAGAATGCCTGACGAGAGGTTCAACCATGATCCCGCATGCTCCGCTGCGCCTGTTCGCCGCCCTGACCCTCGCCAGTGCCAGCTGGCTGGCCCAGGCCGCCGACCTGACCGTCGCCTACCAGACCACCGTCGACCCGGCCAAGGTGGCCCAGGTCGATGGCACCTATGAAAAGGACAGCAAGGCCAGCATCGACTGGCGCAAGTTCGATAATGGCGCCGATGTGATCACCGCCGTCGCCTCGGGCGACGTGCAGATCGGCTACCTCGGCTCCAGCCCGCTGGCCGCCGCCGCCACTCGCAAGCTGCCGGTCGAGACCTTCCTGATCGCTACCCAGATCGGCGCCGGCGAGGCCCTGGTCGCCCGTGACAACATCAAGACCCCGCAGGACCTGATCGGCAAGAAAGTCGCCGTGCCGTTCGTTTCCACCGGCCACTACAGCCTGCTGGCCGCGCTCAAGAGCTGGAACATCGACCCGTCGAAAGTGCAGATCCTCAACCTCGCGCCACCGGCGATCATCGCCGCCTGGAAGCGCGGCGACATCGACGCCACCTACGTCTGGGACCCGGCCCTGGGCGTGGCCAAGGAAAACGGCAAGGTGCTGATCACCTCGGGCGAGCTGGCCGAGAAAGGCGCGCCGACCTTCGATGCCTGGATCGTGCGCAAGGACTTCGCCGCCAAGCACCCGGAGATCGTCAAGTCGTTCGCCAAGGTCACCCTCGATGCCTACGCCGACTACCGCAAGGACCCGAAAGCCTGGCTGGCCGACAAGGACAACGTCGCCAAGCTGGTCAAGCTGTCCGGCGCCAAGCCTGCCGATATCCCGGTACTGCTGCAGGGCAACGTCTATCCGCTGGCCGCCGACCAGGCCAGCGCACTGCGCGAGCCGACCACCCAGGCACTGACCGACACCGCCACCTTCCTCAAGCAACAGGGCAAGGTCGACGCCGTGCTGCCCGACTACTCGCCCTACGTCAGCGCCCAATACCTGCCCAACTGATCCGGAGCCCGTCATGGCCTTGCTCGAACTGGAGCGCATCAGCGCACAGTACCCCGGCGCCGCTACCCCGGTGCTGGCCGACATCAACCTGAGCCTGGGCCCGCGCCAGCTGCTGGTGGCCCTCGGGCCGTCCGGCAGCGGCAAGACCTCGTTGCTCAACCTGATCGCCGGCTTCGTTGCCCCCAGCGGCGGGCGCATCAGCCTCGACGGCGCGCCAGTGCAAGGCCCTGGCGCCGATCGCGGCGTGGTGTTCCAGGACGATGCCCTGCTGCCCTGGCAGGACGTGCTCGGCAACGTCGCCTTCGGCCTCGAGCTGGCCGGCGTGCCCCGTGTCCAGCGTGAAGCCAAGGCCCGCGAGATGCTGGCGCTGGTCGACCTCGCCGGCTTCGGCGAGCGGCGTATCTGGCAATTGTCCGGCGGGCAGAAGCAGCGCGTGGGCCTGGCCCGGGCGCTGGCCGCCGACCCGCGGGTGCTGTTGATGGACGAGCCGTTCGGCGCCCTCGATGCCTTTACCCGCGAACAGATGCAGGAGCTGCTGTTGCAGGTCTGGCAGCGCACCGCCAAACCAGTGTTCCTGATCACCCACGACATCGAAGAGGCGGTGTTCCTCGCCACCGAGCTGGTGCTGCTGGCGCCCAATCCGGGGCGTGTGGTCGAGCGTCTGCAACTGGACTTCGGCCAGCGCTACGCCGCTGGCGAGTCGGCCCGGGCGATCAAGTCCGATCCCCGCTTCATCGAAACCCGCGAGCACGTGCTGGCGCGGGTGTTCTCGCAACGTCAGGAGTCCGCATGAGCAGTATCGAATTGCCGGCCGCCGCCAAGCGGGCACCACGCACGCCTCCTGTCGTGAAAACCCGCAAGCCCTTGCCGACCCGCTGGATCAGCACCCTCACCCTGGCCTCCCTGTTGCTGGCGTGGTGGCTGGTAACCGCCGCCGGCTGGGTCGAACCCCTGTTCCTGCCCTCGCCCGCCGATATCCTGGCCAAGGGCTGGACGCTGCTTACCCAGGGCTACATGGATGCCAGCCTGTGGCAGCACCTGGGCGCAAGCCTGGGCCGTATCGGCCTGGCGCTGGTGGCGGCGACCCTGACCGCCATCCCCGTCGGCCTGGCCATCGGCTACAACCGCGTGGCCCGTGGCATCCTCGACCCGCTGATCGAGTTCTACCGGCCGATCCCGCCGCTGGCCTACCTGCCGTTGATCGTCATCTGGTGCGGCATCGGCGAGCTGTCGAAGGTGCTGCTGATCTACCTGGCGATCTTCGCCCCGATCGCCATCGCCACCGCCACCGGCGTGCGCACCGTCGACCCGGCCAAGCTGCGCGCCGCGCAGTCGCTGGGGGCCACCCGGGCGCAACTGATCCGCCATGTGATCCTGCCCAGCGCCCTGCCCGACATCCTCACCGGCATCCGCATCGGCCTTGGCGTGGGCTGGTCGACCCTGGTCGCCGCCGAGCTGATCGCCGCCACCAGCGGCCTGGGCTTCATGGTGCAGTCGGCGGCGCAGTTCCTGGTCACCGACGTGGTGGTGCTGGGGATCCTGCTGATCGCCCTGATCGCCTTCACCCTGGAAATGGGCCTGCGCGCCCTGCAGCGCAAGCTGGTGCCCTGGCATGGCCAGAGCCACTGATCCGTCACGACCATTCGCGGGGCAAGCCCGCTCCCACGCAGCCGTCTCACCTCGTGGGAGCGGGCTTGCCCCGCGATAGAACTTCTCGGCCTGCACGAGAAACGAACCTTCAAGCGAGACCGACATGAGCCTGACCATCACCCCTCTCAGCCCGGCCCTTGGCGCGCAGATCAGCGGCGTGGACATCAGCCGCGACATCACCCTCGAACAGCGTGATGCCATCGAGCAGGCGCTGCTCGAACACCAGGTGCTGTTCTTCCGCGACCAGCCGATCACCCCCGAGCAACAGGCCCGTTTCGCCGCGCGCTTCGGCGACCTGCACATCCACCCGATCTACCCCAATGTGCCGCAGACGCCGCAGGTACTGATCCTCGACACCGCGGTCACCGACGTGCGCGACAACGCCGTCTGGCACACCGACGTGACCTTCCTGCCGACTCCCGCGCTGGGCGCGGTGCTCAGCGCCAAGCAGTTGCCGGCCTTTGGCGGCGACACCCTGTGGGCCAGCGGGATCGCCGCGTTCGAGGCGCTGTCGGCGCCGCTGCGCACGATGCTCGACGGCCTGACCGCCACCCACGATTTCACCAAGTCGTTCCCGCTGGAGCGCTTCGGCACCACCCCAGAGGACCTGGCGCGCTGGGAAGCTACCCGACGCAACAACCCGCCGCTGTCGCACCCGGTGGTGCGCACCCATCCGGTCAGCGGGCGCAAGGCATTGTTCGTCAACGAGGGGTTCACCACGCGGATCAACGAGCTGAACGAGCAGGAGAGCGAGGCGCTGCTCAAGCTGCTGTTCGCCCATGCGACGCGGCCGGAGTTCAGCATTCGCTGGCGATGGCAGGAAAATGACGTGGCGTTCTGGGACAACCGCGTCACGCAGCATTTTGCTGTGGATGATTACCGACCCAATCGGCGGGTGATGCACCGGGCGACCATCCTGGGGGATGCGCCGTTCTGAGCCCCTGGGAGGCCTTTGGCCTCCTTTCGCGGCGCAAGGCCGCTCCTACAGGAGATCACATTCCCCTGTAGGAGCGGCCTTGTGCCGCGATAAGGGCCGCAAAGCGGCCCCAGCGATCTACCTGACCAGATGCAGGTACTGCATGTGCCGCTCGTACTGGTCGAGGATGTCGTTGATGATCTGCTCCTTGCTGTAGCCCACCAGATCATAGTTCTGGCTACCTTCGCTCAAGTGCACCTCCGCCCGGTAGTAGCGACGGTTCTTCAACTCCTGGGTACCCAACCCACCCAATGCGAACGACGGCGTGAAGTAGCCACGCATCTGCACCTGGTAGATGAACGGCTGCTCCTCGCCATGGCCGATCTTCAGGCTGACGTTGTCATGGCTCGGATCGTCCTGGGTGATCAGCACCAGCCCCTTCTGCTCGAACACCTCGCGCACCTCGGCAATCGCCGGGCGCACCACGTCGTCCATGAAGCGGTACACCTCGTCCCGCGACGGGAAGTGCACGGCCTGGCTCAGGCGCTGGCGCCAGCCGCCACGCCCACGCCGGGACTGGGCGAAGGGTGCCAGCGAATGCATCTGCGCGATCTGCCGCTGACTTTCCAGGTAGAAGGCCTTGTGCAGCCCCCACATCATGCACAGCAGGATCAGCGAGAACGGCAGCGAGGTCAGCACCACCGCCGACTTCAGCGAATCGATGCTGCCGGCGAACAGCAGCGCGCTGGTGATCAGCGCGGTCATCGCGCCCCAGAAGATGCGCAGCCAGTTCGGGCCGTCCTCGTCGGCGCCACCGCCCTTGGCAGACAGCGTCGACAGCACCACCGTGCCGGAGTCGGCCGAGGTGATGAAGAACACGAAGCTGATGAACACCGTCACGGCGATCACCGTCTTGCTCCACGGGTAGGTTTCCAGCAGCAGGTACAGGCTCATCGACGGGTTGTCGATGGCCGACTGGCCGAGGGCGGTCATGCCGTGGTTGATCACCTGGTCCAGGGCGCTGTTGCCGAAGATCGACATCCACGCCAGGGTGAAGCCCAGCGGGATCAGCAACACGCCGAAGACGAACTCACGGATGGTGCGCCCGCGCGAAATCCGCGCGATGAACAGCCCCACGAACGGCGCCCAGGCAATCCACCAGGCCCAATAGAACACCGTCCAGCCACCCAGCCAGTCGCGTTGCTCGCCGTAGGCGTACACATCAAAGCTCTTGCGCGGCAAGGCGCCCAGGTAGTCACCGAGGTTCTGGATCAGGGTATTGAACAGGTGCTGGGTGGGCCCGGCGAACAGCACGAACAGCAGCAGCGCGCAGGCCAGGAACAGGTTGATGTCGCTCATCACCCGCACGCCCTTCTCCACCCCGGCGACCGCCACGGCCACCGCCGCGCCCATCATCAGGGTGATGAGGATCACCTGCACCCACTGGCTGTGGCTGATGCCGAACAGGTAGTCGAGGCCAGCGTTCAGGTGCAGCACGCCGAAGCCCATGTCGGCCCCCAGGCCAAACACCGTGGCGATGATGCCGAAGCCGTCCACCGCGTAGCCGATCGGGCCGTTGATGCGTTTGCCTATCAGCGGGTAAAGCGCCGAGCGCAGGGCCAGCGGCAGGTTGTGCCGGTAGGCGAAGTAGGCCAGCGCCATGCCGACGAAGGCGAACACGCCCCAGCCGTGCAGGCCCCAGTGCAGGAACAGGATCTGCATCGCCTGGCGCCCGGCCTCGGCCGTGCCGGCCTCGCCCTGCGGCGGCTGGAGCATGTGGGTCAGCGGCTCGGAGACGCAGAAGAAGAACAGGGTGATGCTGATGCCGGCGGCGAACAGCATGCCGGCCCAGGACAGGTAGCTGAACTCGGGCTCGTCGTGGTCGGCGCCAAGCTTGATCTTGCCGTAGCCGGACAGGGCGGTAACCACCACGAAGACCAGGTACAGGGTCATGGCCAGCATGTAGTACCAGCCGACGGTGTTGGCCGCCCAGTTCTGCGCCGCCAGCAGCCAGTCGCCGGCCGCCTGGGGCTGGGCGATGACGACCAGGCCGAAGAGGAGGATGAAGCTTGCCGCGAAGTAGAACACGGGGGGGTTCATGCGGATCTTGCCGTTGGCAAGGTCGGGGGTCGGTGCACTCATTGAACAGGCACCTCGTCGAAGGACGTGAGGTTCGGATTGAACGGGTTCAGCAAAGGCGATTCCTCCTTTTGAACACCGGCAATGGACCAGCGTTTTTCGTTGAACAAGCGTTCAAGTTAAACATGGATCGAGTTTCAATGCGACCCGATGCCGCTGGGCGGGGCATCGAGTGTCTAGCACGTGGGAGCGGGCTTGCCCCGCGATGGCGATGGTTGAACTGACGTCGCCATCGCGGGGCAAGCCCGCTCCCACGGTCCAGACACTCGATGCTAGAGGGCTTTCTTGCCCTCGCAATCCAACTGCAGGTTAGCCTGGGTAATATTGCTGTCAGCCGGCACGCTGCGAGTCAGCCAGACGTTGCCGCCGATGGTCGAACCCTTGCCGATGGTGATCCGCCCGAGGATGGTCGCACCCGCGTAGATGACGACGTCGTCCTCGACGATCGGGTGGCGGGCCAGGCCCTTGTGCAGGGTGCCCGACTCGTCGCTGGGGAAGCGCTTGGCGCCCAGGGTTACGGCCTGGTAGATACGCACCCGCTCGCCGATGATCGCGGTCTCGCCGATCACCACGCCGGTGCCATGGTCGATGAAGAAACTCGGGCCGATCTGCGCGCCGGGGTGGATGTCGATGCCGGTGGCCGAGTGCGCCAGCTCCGAGCTGATCCGCGCCAGCAACGGCAGGCCGGCCCGGTACAGGTGGTGGGCCAGGCGGTGGTGGATGATCGCCAGGATGCCCGGGTAGCACAGCAGCACCTCGTCGACGCTGCGCGCCGCCGGGTCGCCGTGGAAGGCCGCGAGCACGTCGGTGTCCAGCAGCACGCGCAGGGCCGGCAGGGCCGCGGCGAAGTCCTGGATCAGGCGCAGGGCATGGCCATCGACATCGACCACATCGGTCTTGCCATGGCGCGCCGCGTAGCGCAGCTCCAGGCGGGCCTGGGCCAGCAGCGCGGTGAGCGCGGCGTCGAGGGTGTGGCCGACGTAGAAGTCTTCGCTCTCTTCACGCAGATCCACCGGGCCCAGGCGCATGGGGAACAGCGCGCCGCACAGCTGCTCGAGAATCTGCCGCAGCGCCTCGCGCGACGGCAGCTCGCGCCCGCCCTGCTCGCCGCTGCTGCGGCCGTTGTTGCTGCGCCACTGCTCACGGGCGCTGCGCAGGCCACTGACGATGCCCTGCAGTTGCCAGTGCCCGGTTGATGGTTGTTCGCTCACGGTGTTTCTCCTGCCGGATAGGCCAACTGTTTTTATCGCCGGGTAGGGCCCCTTCGCGGGTAAACCCGCTCCCACAGGGACCGTATTGCCCTTGAGGCTTGCGCTGGACCTGTGGGAGCGGGTTTACCCGCGAAGAGGCCAGCATTGGATGGATGCGATCAACGATACGTCAAATCTGCCTCTTGGAAAAAACAACGCTTTATTCCATCCTGAGCTAAGTCGGGCATAAGCGACTGCAAAATGCAGAAACGGGAATAACAACATGATTTTTTATTATTTCCCGGCCTATGAAGCCCACCTCTATAGTCGCCACCTCACTACTTCCACAACAAGCGCGGGGCCTGCCATGACCAAATTCGCCAAACCCCTTCTCAACGCCAGCCTGGCGCTCCTGCTCGGTGCCGGCCTGCTCGGCCAGGCCTTCGCCGGCGAGCAGTTGAAGACCATCCAGGAGAAGGGCGTGATCAACGTCGGCCTGGAAGGCACCTACCCACCGTTCAGCTTCCAGGACGAGAACGGCAAGCTGGCCGGCTTCGAGGTCGAACTGTCCGAACTGCTGGCCAAGGAACTGGGGGTCAAGGCCAAGGTCCAGCCGACCAAGTGGGACGGTATCCTCGCCGCCCTGGAGTCCAAGCGCCTGGACGTGGTGATCAACCAGGTGACCATCTCCGAGGAGCGCAAGAAGAAGTACGACTTCTCCGAGCCCTACACGGTTTCCGGCATCCAGGCCCTGGTGCTCAAGGGCAGCGACAACGAGAAGAACATCAAGACCGCCGCCGACCTCGGTGGCAAGAAGGTCGGCGTCGGCCTGGGCACCAACTACGAGCAGTGGGTGAAACAGGACGTGCCGACAGCCGATGTCCGTACCTATGAAGACGACCCGACCAAATTCGCCGACCTGCGCAACGGCCGTATCGACGCCATCCTGATCGACCGCCTGGCCGCGCTCGAGTACGTGCAGAAAACCGCCAAGGACAAGAAACCCACCGCGCTGGCCGGCGAGAAATTCTCCAAGCTGGAGTCGGGCGTTGCCCTGCGCAAGGGCGAGCCTGAACTGCTCGCGGCGCTGAACAAGGCCATCGACAAGCTCAAGGCCGACGGCACGCTGGCCAAGCTGTCCGAGAAATACTTCGGTGCCGATGTCACCAAATGATCGCTGAAAGCCTGCAACTCGTTGTCGATTCCGCGCCCTTCCTGCTCAAGGGCGCGGGCTATACCGTGCTGCTCAGTGTCGGCGGCATGTTCTTCGGCCTGGTGCTGGGCTTCGCCCTGGCACTGATGCGCCTGTCGAAGATCCTGCCGCTGGACTGGCTCGCCCGCATCTACGTGTCGTTCTTCCGCGGCACGCCGCTGCTGGTGCAGCTGTTCGTGATCTACTTCGGCCTGCCGCAGATCGGCATCGAGCTTGATCCGATCCCGGCATCGCTGATCGGCCTGTCGCTGAACATGGCGGCGTATATCTGCGAAATCCTCCGCGCGGCGATCTCTTCGATCGACCGTGGTCAGTGGGAAGCGGCGGCCAGCATCGGCATGACCCGCACCCAGGCCATGCGCCGGGCGATCCTGCCGCAGGCCCTGCGCACCGCACTGCCGCCGCTGGGCAACAGCTTCATCTCGCTGGTCAAGGACACCGCCCTGGCGGCGACCATCCAGGTGCCCGAGCTGTTCCGCCAGGCACAGCTGATCACCGCCCGGACCTTCGAGGTCTTCACCATGTACCTGGCTGTCGCGGTGGTCTACTGGATCCTCTGCAGCATCCTGGCGCACTTCCAGAACCGCATGGAAGCGCGGGTCAACCAGCACGACCAGGAGCAATGAGATGATCGTAGTACAAGGCCTGACCAAGCAGTTCAAGGGCCATACCGTGCTCAACGGCATCGACCTGACCGTGCAACCCGGCGAGGTGGTCGCCATCATCGGCCCCAGCGGCTCGGGCAAGACCACGTTCCTGCGTTGCCTGAACCTGCTGGAAACCCCCGATGCCGGACGCATCCAGATCGGCGACATCAGCATCGATGCCAATCGCCCGCTGGGCGGCCAGCAGGGTGCGATCCGCCGCCTGCGCCAGCAGGCCGGATTCGTGTTCCAGAACTTCAACCTGTTTCCCCACCGCACCGCCCTGGAGAACGTCATCGAGGGGCCGGTGATCGTCAAGAAGACGCCCCGCGACAAGGCCATCGAGCTGGCCAGGCGCCTGCTGGCCAAGGTCGGCCTGGCGGGCAAGGAAGACGCCTACCCGCGCCGCCTGTCCGGTGGCCAGCAGCAGCGGGTGGCCATCGCCCGCGCCCTGGCCATGGAACCCGAGGTGATCCTGTTCGACGAGCCTACCTCGGCGCTCGACCCGGAGCTGGTGGGCGAGGTGCTGGAAACCATCCGCGGCCTGGCCGAGGAAAAGCGCACCATGATCATCGTCACCCACGAGATGAGCTTCGCCCGCGATGTCGCCAACCGGGTGATCTTCTTCGACAAGGGGGTGATCGTCGAGCAAGGCGAGGCCAAGGCGCTGTTCGCCAATCCGCGGGAAGAGCGCACCCGCCAGTTCCTGCGCAAGTTCCTCGGCACCGCCGCCGGCCAGGAATGAGCCCGATGCGCGGGGCTCACACCTCGCGCAGGTTGTGGCAACGCCTGAAACGGGCTTCCAGGTTGCGATCGGGCATCTGGTGGCTGCGCAGGGCGTTGAGGGTCTGCTCCACGTAATCGCGTGTCGTGCCATAGCGCCCCTTGGCGCTGGCGAGGATCTGGCTGAGCAAGGTGTCCGGCAGGTTGCCCGCGTAGCATGGCAGGTGCCGTTCCAGCACGAAGCCCAGGGCCTGGACCTTGCTGCCGTCGCCCAGACGGCAGCTGAGCCAGTGCGGGCGATAGGCCGGGAACGGCATTTCGCGCATCCACAGGGCCATCAGCGAATCGTCAAGGTTGCTTTCGTCCAGACGGTAGGCGAAACCGCTGCAGGAACCGCCACGGTCCAGGCCGAACACCAGGCCCGGGCACTCCGGGGTGCCACGGTGCTCGTGGGACCACAGGTACAAGCCGCGGTGGTAGCCATGCACCCGTGCCCGCTGGCGCTCGACCGAGTTGCATTCGGGGCGCCAGATCAGCGAGCCGTAGGCAAACAGCCAGACCGGGCCGCCTTCGTGCAGGGACATGGTTTCCTGCATCGAGCGCTGCAGTTGTTCGCGGGACAACTGTTGCCCGAAGTCGAGTGACGGCGGATAGGCTATTTGCCAGGATAAACTTTCAAGTGTCGACATGAGCTGCCGCCATTAATTCCTGTGAACTACAAAGTTGCGCGTTCCACTGCTGTTGATGCAGGGCCTGACCCTACGTCTTCGCGGGTAAACCCGCTCCCACAGGAGGTGTGCAGGGCTTGTGGGAGCGGGTTTACCCGCGAAGACCCTGGCGCTTAACGTAAGGGATAAGACACTTGCGACTCAAGCCGGAAGACACAATTTCATTCAACCTTCCGCTGAACGGAAACTAATAATCCGAGTATAGCGAAACTTATTACCCGCAGCGGTAATAATCCCCGCCCTATAATCAACAGGAAAATACTTGGTTATTAAACCCGGCACGCCCTTGCAGCGTGCGGGTTGTTTCAGCCGCGCGGCGCGTAGGCAAACACGTCGGCGCGCATGCGGTGGGCATCCATGCCGGCCTCGACCAACGCATCGAGGGTGGCATAGACCATGTTCGGCGAGCCGCTGGCATAGACATGCACCTGGTTCAGGTCGCCGATGTCCTCGCACACCGCCTCGTGCAGCAGCCCACAGCGTCCTTCCCAGCCGCACAGGTCGCTGACCACCTTGTGCAGGAACAGGTTGGGCAGGCGCTGCCACTCGTCCCAGTGCTCGATCTCGTAGAAATCTTCAGGCCGGCGCACGCCCCAGTACAGGTGCACCGGATGCTTGAAGCCCTGGGCGCGGCAGTGCTCGAGCAGGCTGTGCATCTGGCCCATGCCGGTGCCGGCGGCAATCAGTACCAGAGGGCCATCGGGCAGCTCCGCCAGGTGGGCGTCGCCGAACGGCAGTTCGATGCGTGCCAGTCCATTGCGCTGCAACTGCTGGATCAACTGCACCGCGCTGCTTTCCCGCGCCAGCACGTGCAGCTCGAGGTCGCGCCCACCATGGGGCGCCGAGGCGAGGGAGAAGGCCGCCTTGTCCATGCCCTCACGCTCGATCATCAGGTACTGCCCCGCGTGATAGCGCGGCGGCTTGCCGGCAGGCGCGCGCAGGCGCACGCGCCAGACGTCGCCACCGACCTCGACGCATTCGCTCACGGTACAGGCCAGCTTGCGCACCGGCAGCTCGCCCAGGGCCAGCACACCATCCCACAGCAACACGCAGTCCTCCAGCGGCTCGGCGATGCAGGTGAACAGTTCACCGTGATCGCGGACTTGGCCTTCCTGGCGAACACTGCCTTCCACCAGCAGCGCGGCACACACATGGCAGTTGCCGTTGCGGCAGCTGCTTGGGCAGTCGTAGCCCAGGCGCCGCGCCGCATCCAGAATCCTTTCACCCGGTTCGACCGCCAGTACCGCCCCGGAAGGCTGCAAGGTTACCTGCATCAATCTATTCCCAACTGGTCCCACAGCTCATCGATACGGCGGGTGACGGCCTCGTCCTTGACGATGACCCGGCCCCATTCGCGTGTAGTCTCGCCCGGCCACTTGTGGGTGGCGTCCAGGCCCATCTTCGACCCCAGGCCCGACACCGGCGACGCAAAGTCGAGGTAGTCGATCGGGGTGTTGTCGATCATCACCGTATCACGCTTGGGGTCCATGCGCGTGGTGATGGCCCAGATCACATCGTTCCAGTCGCGGGCGTTGATATCGTCGTCGGTGACGATAACGAACTTGGTGTACATGAACTGTCGCAGGAACGACCACACACCCAGCATGACGCGCTTGGCGTGGCCTGGATACTGCTTCTTCATGGTCACCACCGCCATGCGGTACGAGCAGCCTTCCGGCGGCAGGTAGAAGTCGGTGATCTCGGGGAACTGCTTCTGCAGGATCGGCACGAACACTTCGTTCAGCGCCACCCCGAGGATCGCCGGCTCATCCGGCGGTCGGCCGGTGTAGGTGCTGTGGTAGATCGGTTTCTGCCGGTGGGTGATGCGCTCGACGGTGAACACCGGGAAGCTGTCCACTTCGTTGTAGTAACCGGTGTGGTCGCCGTACGGGCCTTCCGGGGCCATTTCGCCCGGGTGGATCACACCTTCGAGGATGATCTCGGCAGTGGCCGGCACCTGCAGGTCGTTGCCACGGCATTTGACCAGTTCGGTACGGTTGCCGCGCAACAGGCCGGCAAAGGCGTATTCGGAAAGGGTATCGGGGACAGGGGTCACGGCGCCGAGGATGGTCGCAGGGTCTGCGCCCAGGGCAACGGCCACGGGGAACGGCTGGCCTGGGTGTTTCTCGCACCATTCGCGGTAGTCCAGCGCGCCGCCACGGTGGCTCAGCCAGCGCATGATCACCTTGTTGCGGCCGATCACCTGCTGGCGGTAGATACCCAGGTTCTGGCGGTCCTTGTTCGGCCCGCGGGTGACGGTCAGGCCCCAGGTGATCAGCGGCGCCACGTCGCCCGGCCAGCAGTGCTGGATGGGCAACTGGCCCAGGTCGACGTCGTCGCCTTCGACCACGATTTCCTGGCATACCGCGTCCTTGACCACCTTCGGCGCCATGGACACGACCTTCTTGAAGATCGGCAGTTTCGACCAGGCGTCCTTCAGCCCCTTCGGCGGCTCGGGCTCCTTGAGGAACGCCAGCAGCTTGCCGATCTCGCGCAGTTCCTCGGTCGATTCGGCGCCCATGCCCATGGCCACCCGCTCGGGAGTGCCGAACAGATTGCCCAGCACCGGGATGTCGAAGCCGGTGGGCTTTTCGAACAGCAACGCCGGGCCCTTGGCGCGCAGGGTGCGGTCGCAGACTTCGGTCATTTCCAGTACGGGGGAGATGGGAACCTGGATGCGCTTGAGTTCACCGCGCTGTTCCAGGCCACGGATGAAGTCGCGCAGATCGCGATACTGCATGCAAGGGCCTCGTGTTGGGCGTATCGGTCGGGGTGCAGAGTGTAGCGCCGTTCACGCCTGGTTTGGGGGCAAAAATGAAAAGGGGCCGCTTCGCGGCCCATCGCGGCACAAGGCCGCTCCTACAGGGGGCTTGTTAA